>CAZSBS010000121.1:0-14234 GCA_964605095.1 uncultured Planctomycetaceae bacterium
TGGATCTGGCCTCTTCATCAGTTCTGGCCTTGGCCTTGGCCCTTGCCTCATCGTCGGCTTTGGGGGTCAGCGTCGGTGTTCTCTGCCTGGGCGCCGGGCCGGTGTTTACACGCGGTGTAACCGTTGGCTGCCGCGCCGGCCCGGCTGGACGCTTGGGTCTAACGTCGATCATCCGCCGCGAGGCGTCGGCGGTATGTCCCGGCCGGGCGATGAGCGGGGTTGTCGGCAGGACGGGCCTGGGCTTGGCGGCATCGCGGTCCCAGGACTTAGCGACGGGACCGGCCGTGGGGGTCTTGCTCGTGGCCCGAGTGAAGTCCGGGCCGTGCGTGAACACCATGTCGCGCTGTACGGGTCGCCATGTGTTCCTCTCGTATGTCCAATGCGGGTGCCAGCCCTCGCCCACGCCGACTCTACGGTGGTGCCAGTCGAAGCAGTTGCCCATCCAGCCGCCGATGACCAGCCTGACGCCGAAGGTGATCGGCGCGGGTCTTGCCTGGCTGACGTATACCACCACCGGGTCGTACACCGGCACGTAGATGATCTGTGGGCTGGGCGGGAGGATTTCGATGTAGTTATCGACGATGATGACCTGCTGCTGTGGCGTGGTCCGGAGCGTCCCAGCCGCGATGGCCCTGCCCCGCAACCGTTGGATGGACCACAGCACGTCGTCCTGTTGGTACAGGAAGGCGGCGCCTACGGCCTGCATCCATTCGGCGTGTTCGGCGAGCATCTGGAGTACGGTCGGGTAGTGCGCCACGGCCTTGACGGACCGATCCCAGGGCCACCGCTCGATCGCCGCGTCGCCGGCCGCCGTGTTGGCCCGCAGCCATTGCCACGCGCGGAGGATCTCGTCGGGGTACGTGCAGGCCGGGAGAATCTCCGCCAGGAGCGAATCCGGGTACAGGGCGATCGGCGCCAGCAGATCGTCGAGCTGCTCGTCGGCCAGCAGCAGTTGGGCTTGCTGGATGACGCGCGTTTCGGTGTAGGCCGGCCCGGGCGGCGGCGGGGGCGGCTGAATCCGCGTCACGATCACAGCCGGCGGCGCCGGCGGCGGGGGGCTTGTGCGATATACTCTGACCGTGCTCTGGTCGCGATTGCACCCGGCCAATATCGCCCCGGCCGCCACAATCGTCGCCAGGGCCGCGTTGCGAAGTTTTCTTGATGTCGTCATGTTGTCGCCCTTTCCCAATTCCCAATGGACCGTCAGTGCTCTAGTGGGCTGATGTTATCATGTTATGCTCATAGACACCCGCGGGCGGGGCGGGTTAGCGGTTTTTGAACCGTGTAGTTGCGGAATCCGCAATGGCATCCGTTCGCGGCGAACCGGCGTGTGGCTTCCGGCCGATTCGGTCCCTAAGGAACCTCATCAGCCGGCATTCCGAGACGAGTTGCCAAAACGAACTGCCCGGGCGACTGTCCCGGCCTTGCCGGGCCTGGGGCGTGTTCATAGAATGGAGATTATCCTGAGCATTTAGACGCCGCCCGTTTCAAGCGGCGAGTTGAAGGAGAAGGACGGATGGCCTATCGAGAAAAGGCATCGTGCGTGGCGCTGGTGTTGGCGGCGTTGTGGGGCGGCTATGCCATGGCGGCCGAGGGGCTTGCCCCGAGCCGCGTCGAGGGTTTCGTTAAGGACTCGCCGGCGCTGAAGAACCCGCTGATGGACTTCGACAAGCTGGTCTTCATCCGCCGCTACACGTACAGCTCCAATCACTACTACACCGAGTACATCAACGCCCGCTGGACGCCTGGCGGCGGGCTTTGCGTGCTGGACCTCAAGACCGGCGCGGTCCGCGAACTCGCCCCGCAGCTAAAGGACGGCGTGTTCATGCGGTTCGACGTGTCGTTTGACGCGAAGAAAGTGGTCTTCGACTGGAAATGCGACGCCCAGGAAGGCTACCGCATCTACGAGGTAAACGTCGACGGCACTGGCCTGCGCCAGATCACCTTCCCACCTGCAAACGAGAAGCAGGTCCAGAAGAGCTACCGCGTCGCCGCGCATTACCACCACGGCTCCGACGACATGCACCCGTGCTATCTGCCCGACGGCGGGATTGCGTTCGCCTCGACCCGCTGCCAGTACGGCATACTCTGCGACGCGCCGGACGACTTCACCACGACGTTGATCTACCGCATGGACGCCGATGGCAAGAACATGCGAAAGCTATCCAACAACTCCGTCAGCGAGGCCTCGCCGGTGGTCCTGCCGGATGGGCGAATCATGTACACGCGGTGGGAGTACGTCGACAAGGGCGCCGTCAGCGTGAAGTGCCTCTGGGCAATGAACCCGGACGGCAGTTGCTCGTCGGAGATTTACGCCAACGACATCTCCCTGCCGCCGACGTTCATCTACGCCAGGCCGATCCCCGGCGTGGTAAACCAGTTCGTCACCATGGGCACGCCGCACTGCCCGCAGAATGGCGTGGGCACGGTCATCCGCCTGGACATGAACCGCAACATCCGCACCCGCGAGCCGATGACGTACATGACGCCCTACGTGGACATCCGGGCCGAGGGCGGGTTCTCGTTCATGGGCGAGGATGGCAGATGGCGCGGCGACGGCGGCGGCAGGGGGCCGCTGTTCCGCGACCCGTACCCGCTTTCGGACAAGTATTTCCTCGTAGCCCACAAGCCGGCCGGGCCGGGATGGACGGACCCCAAGGCCTACGGCCTGTACATGCTGGACGAGACCGGTAAGGTCGAGCTTATCTACCAGGACCCCGAGATGTCGTCCTGGGAGCCGTTCCCGCTTCGGCCCCGGCCCGTCCCGCCTGTAATCCAGACCGCCCGCGACGAGGCTCTCGCCGCACAAAACCTCGCCCGCTGCGTCGTCGCCGACGTCTACCACGGACTTGAGGATGTCCCGCGAGGTTCCATCAAGTACATTCGAGTGCTCGAGCAGATTCCCCGACCCTGGGCAGCCCAGCGCCGATGGGGCGGCGACGAGTACGACCAGCAGCACGCCTGCATCACCAAGGACACACACCTTGGCCTGAAGGTCCAGCACGGCGTGGTGCCCGTCGATGCCGACGGCTCAGCCCAGTTCCTCGTCCCGGCCAAGGGCAACATCATATTGCAGGTCCTCGATGAGAATTACATGGCCGTGCAGACCGAGCGGACGTTCGTCGACTACATGCCGGGCGAGAGCCGGTCATGTGTGGGCTGTCACGAGACTCCCGAGAGCCTCTCGACCGCGACACCGGGCGGCAAGCTGATGGCCTTGCAGCGGGCGGCGTCTATTCCCGGCCCGCAGATCGGCGAGAAGAGCGGGCAGCGCCCGCTGAACTACATCACCGACGTCCAGCCGGTTCTGGACAAGTATTGCGTGCGATGCCATAGCGGCAAGGAGCCCAAGGCCGGCATGGACCTCAGCGGCGAACTGACGGACCTTTGGTGCAAGTCGTACGTCAGCCTGGTGCCGGAGCGGCGGCGCGGCCCGTACTTCGACCGCGGCGTGCTTGGGCCTGTCATCGGCGAGAACCACCCCAAGACGGGCAACGTGCATTACCTGCCCGCCAAGTCGCTCGGCTCGCACGCCAGCGTGCTGGTGGCCATGCTGTCCAAGGGCAAGGTGACGCTGGCGGACCCAAAGGCGGCCGAGAGGGCGGCAAAACTGGCCGAGCGGCACAAGGCGATCAACCTCAAGCCGGAAGAGTTGCTTAAGATAACCAACTGGGTGGACACCAACGCCCAGTACTACGGCTCGTGGTGGGGCCGGCGAAACCTTCAGTACAAGGACCACCCCAACTTCCGCCCGGTGCCGACCTTCGCCGCCGCCGTCAGCATGACCAGCCCGATCCCGGAGGACAAGCGGTAGAACATCAGCCCGGCGGGCCGGGAAGCCGCGGGAAAAGAAGAAGATAACCAGGCGGATCGTCTGTATACTCGCGGCAGAAGTGCCATTCGGAGGCAGGACGCTGATGCTGGTTTTGACACGTGGTAAAGACACGGTCGTCCACATAGGCGGCGACATCGCCGTCATTGTGCGGAATCTGACCCCCGGCCAGGTCGTCATTCAGATTGATTGCCCGTCGGCACTGATGCTCAAGACCGCGGCGGGCGTGGGCGCCGGCTCGCCGGTGAACGCGGGCGCCGACAACGGCATCACGCCATCAGGCCCGGCCAGGTCCAGGGCGTCGGTTGTCATGGGGGTGGAAGATGTCGTCTGTATCGGCGATGATGTCTCGGTCAAGGTTGTTGCGTTGTTGCCGCTCGGCGGGTTTCCCAACAGGGTTCGTCTCGGGTTTACGGCGCCGCGGGAGCTTAGTATTTCGCGGAGCGACTCCCTGCGCAATGAAGGGCCCGGTGGCCCGGAAGGTGATTCATGAACGCACTGATCATATACCACACGATAACCGGACATAGCCGGCGCGCCGCCGAGGATGTGGCCGAGGGCTTGGCGGGTGAGGGCGTGACGGCCCGGCTGCTGCTTGCCCGTGAGATGTCGCGGTGGGACGTGGCCGGCCTGGACATCGTTGTGGTCGGCAGCCCGTGTCACGCGGGATCGCTGGCGATCCGGGCCGGGGTGGCTGGGCCTATCCTCGGGGTCCTCAACAAGCTGGCCGACTCGACTCTGGCGGGCATGGTCGCCGGGGCGTTCGCGGTAAACTCCGCCTACGGCGGGCACCGGACTCTCCAGGCCATCGAGAACTGCCTCCGGGCGGCCGGGGCAACAGTACCCCATGTTGGCGTTGTGGTGAAAGCGGGCGTGCCCTTCAGCCTCTTCACCGGGCCAAAGGCCTCCGACAAGAGCCGCGATGAACTGCGCCAGCTAGGCCGTACACTGGCCCAGGCCGCCAAGGAAGGCCGCCTCGCAACCCCTTGACGGGGGTTGTTAAGACCCGGCCGGGCGTGCGGCGTTGGAGGCGAGGTGTCCCATTGGCGCAGGGGTTGATTGGCGGGTTTACGACCCGCGTCGATATCGTCGTTTGTCCAGCCGTTGTCATTTCCATGCCGGTGGCCCCTGCGGGGGCCCGGAGGTTCCCTTGTTGACGGATCCAGCCTCCGCCTCGGTGGAGGCTTTTCTTAGCTCGTCTTGGTGCTATCTCTGCGTGGGGCGGGCGACAAGGGCAAAATGACGGCCAGGGCCGCTGACGATAACAAAAGATGGTCATGCGCCATCGGTCGCACACGGAAGTATGGGTATTGACAGTCGCCGCCGGTGTTCCTATACTTGCCGGCTTGTATTTGGGCCGTTAGACTGCGGTGGCATAGGTGTCGCCGCGCGGGCTATGGAGAAGCGGAAAGGATTTTACTCAGTGGCCAAGAAAGTAAGTCCCCGGAAATCCGCAATTGGCAAGGCTGGCAAGGGCAGCAAGGCTGCCAAGGCCTCGGCCGGCGGCGCGTCAGGCGCCGGCAGGAAGGCTGGCAGAAAAGCTGCCGTAAAGCCAGTCGCCAAAGGCGCTAAGGGCGTTAAGGGCGTTAAGGGCACCAAGGGTGCCGCAAGCATCAGGTCGGCCCGCAAGAGTGCCGCCAAGAGCCCCGCCAAGGCCGCCAAGAGCCCCACCAAGGCCGCCAAGGGCCTCGCCAAGTCCGCCAAGTCCGGGAAACCCGCCGGGCAGACGCCAGCCAAGTCCCCACCGGCAGGCAAGTCCGACCGGGCAGTTCGTCCGCCGCTGACGAGGGAGGAACTCAAGGGGTTTCGGCAGTTGCTCCTGGCAAAGAGGCGAGAACTGGTCGGCGACATGACCGGCATCGAGGCAGAAGCACTCGGCGCCGACCGCCAGGAGTCCAAGGGGGACATTTCTGACCACCCGGCCGATGCTGGGACCGACAACTTCGAGCAGGAGTTCTCGCTGGGCTTGCTCGAGAGCGAGCGGAAAATACTGGCTGAGATAGATCAGGCGCTTACTCGCGTAGAGAATGGCACTTACGGCGTTTGCCTGGGTACGGGCAGGCCGATCTGCAAGGCCAGGATGGTGGCCAGGCCATGGGCGCCATACAGCATCGAGTACGCCCGAATGGTCGAAAAGGGCCTCGTCCGGGCCGGCGATAAGATCGCTACGGATGCCGAGCCGGATGAAGAGGACGAGGAGGCCGAGGCCGACGGCGAAGTCGAGGCGGATTACGAGCCCGAAGACCGCGAAGCAGACCATGACGATGAAGAAACAAGTTACGGCGAGTAGGGTGGTTTTTCGGCTTTTCGTCGGATAGGGTGATCTATCTTGGCCGGTACCGGCAAAGACCAATTCGACCCACACAAGAACCCCGGCCCCGGCAGGCTTGCTTGGCGCAGCGCCGTGGCCGTGACTGTTTTCCTCGCCATCACGATTGTCGCCCTGACGGCCGACCTGTGGTCCAAGCACGCGGTTTTCTCTTTGCTCCTGTCGGACCCCAATGTTCCGATCCGCGTGCAGGCGATCAAGATGGAGCATGGCCAGGATTTGGATTCCCACGACGTTCTCAAGGCATTGGATCTTCACCGGCAAGTCGGCGCGGGGTTGCGGCTGTCGCTTTCTACAAATCCCGGGGTGGTTTTCGGCCTGCCGATGCCGCCGCTGGTAGTGGCGGTAGCTACCGCACTTACGATTCTGATGGTCGGCTGGTTCTTCGCGGTTTCCTCCGCTAAAGCCCGCTGGACGCATGTCGCCATGGCACTGATCCTCGCCGGGGCGCTGGGCAATTTCTACGACCGGATGATCGCCGGCATCAGCATTCCGAACCTCTCGAAACCTATCGTCGGGCAAGTGCGGGACTTCCTGGACTTCTCCCAGGCCAATGTGATGGGCTTGAACTACCCGTACATCTTCAACGTCGCCGACGTCTGGCTGGTCATCGGGGTGGGCATACTCCTGCTGCACTGGGTCTTCGCCGGGCGCACAGCCCCCAAGCCCGCCGAAAAGTAGCCGACAAGAGGTTCATCGCAGAGCACTTGGCGCGGCCTTCGGCCGCAACCAAAGAGGATTACCGCAGAGGCGCAGCTTGCCCTCCGAAGCCTTGGCAAAGGAGGGAGACACAGAGAAAAACAAGTCTATATCTCTTTTTCTCTGCGATCTTTGCGCTCTCTGCGTTGAAAACTCTTCGGCGCTTGCGAAGAAATTTACGGTTAGCAGTGCAGAGATCGCCGAGGATGGGATGAGAAAGAAGAAACAATAGTCTCCCTACTAATGCTTTTTCTGTTTCTCATCCCAAAAACGTGGTCGGAGGATGTTAGGGCTTGCAGGAAGAAGAAAGAGAATGCGTTTATCGCTTAAGGCCAACGGCATATTAACAAACAGGCGGTCTTCCCGAAGGAAAACCGCCCGTGCCGTATGGCGCCATCGCGGCGCTCGGGTCGCTCGCCAGCGTTGCCCTATCCTCCGCGATGGCAGGCATAATATACCCGCACCTGCCGGTGGCTGTAAAGCCTTAAACGCAAAACGTTTATCCGGCAGAACCAGCGTCTTGTTCACCACGATTTGTGGATGAGATCCCTTTTTCTGTTTCCTTTTCCTCTGCGCTCTCTGCGTGCTCTGCGTTGAGTCGCTTCTTCTCTTTTCTTTCTTCTTCTTTGCCTCTCTGTGCCTCTGCGGTAATCCGCTTCTTCTCTCAGCCGAAGGCTTTCCAAAAACTCGGTCGCCATGGTACAATGCCCGTTTGTGGGTCGGGCCTTGGCCCGGCTGGCCAAGAGGTGTCCATGAAGGTATTTCTCGCCGGGATCATTCAAGGCTCGAAAGTCGCCGCGGAGATTCACCACCAGGACTGGCGCGAGCCCATTCGCCGCCTGCTGGAGCGCTACGCACCGCAAGCGGAGGTTTACTGCCACTACAGCAATCACCCTGACAGCATTACCTACGATCTGCCGAGGATAATCGAGACTTTCGAGGACGGCGTGGCCCACGCCATCGACTGCGACGTGCTGATCGCCTATCTGCCCAGCGCGTCGATGGGGACCGCCATCGAGATGTACGAGGCGTACCGCTCCGGCGCGGCCGTGGTGACCATCACCCCCATGGTGGCCAATTGGGTTGTGCGGGCTTACAGCGACCGGATCCTGCCGGACCTGGCCGCCCTGGAAGGCTTGTTTGCCTCCGGCGAGATGAAGAAGTTGCAGGCCAAGAAACGCCGCCTTTCCGCAAGATGAAGCATCACGTGCTGGACATGACCGTCGCGCAGCTTATCGGGGCTCTGGCCGAGCTCCACCAGAAGCCGTTCCGCGCTCGCCAGGTCGCCAAGTGGGTCTGGCAGAAGCACGCTACGGACTTCGCGGACATGACCGACCTGTCGGCGGGGCTAAGGGCTGAACTGGCCGGGCAATTGGTGATCCTTACCGCCCGTCTGGCGGGCCGGTCCGACGCGTCGGACGGCACCATCAAGCTCCTGCTGGAGCTGGCGGACGGCGAGCACGTCGAGTGCGTGGCGATCCCGGCGGGCGACAGGCTTACGGCCTGCGTGTCCTGCCAGGTCGGCTGCGGCGTGGGGTGCAGCTTCTGCGCAACGCCGCTGGACGGCCTGAAGCGGAACCTCACCGCCGGGGAGATTGTCGAGCAGGTATTCTGGCTCCAGGCGGCGGCTGGGCGGCGGGTGACGAACGTCGTCTTCATGGGCATGGGCGAGCCGTTGGCCAATTACGATGCCACGGTGGCAGCCGTGCGGGCGATGATCGACCCGAACCGGCTTGGCCTGTCGGCCAGGCACGTTACGGTCTCGACGGTAGGCCTGCCCAAACAGATTCGCCGCCTGGCCGACGAGGACATCCCCATCACGCTTGCGATCTCGGTTCACGCGCCCAACGACGCCCTTCGCCGCCAGTTGATCCCGCTTGCGACCAGGCACTCCCTGGCCGACGTTATTTCAGCCGCCACGGCGTTCTACCAGGTGCGCCACCGCGAGGTTACTCTGGAGTACGTGCTGCTTGCGGGAGTCAACGATTCGCCGGCCTGCGCCGACGAGTTGGCCGGCCTGGCCGCGCAGCTTCGTTGCAATGTGAACGTCATACGGTACAATCCCGTCGAGGGCTTGGAGTTCGCGCCGCCGGACGACAAGGCATGCAAGGCGTTTGTCGAGCGGCTAGGCCGCCGCGGCGCCAACGCCCATCTGCGGGCAAGCCGGGGCCTGGGCGCCTCGGCCGCGTGCGGACAACTGCGACAATCCGCAAAACATCAGGAAACAACGAGGTAGTACACTCGTGGCTAAAGAGACCAGCAAACCAGCCGCGCCGACGAAACCAGCCGCGGCAACTGACCGGCGCTTGGGGCCCAAGACCGACGAGGACGGGCTTACGCGATGGGCTCGCGAGGACGACGACGTGAAGCTGATGCTCCGCTTCCAGAATGGCGAGCACGAGGCGTTCGAGGAGTTGGTCAACCGCAACGCCCCGAAGGTCAACACGTTGATCTACCGTTTCCTGGGCGATCCGGGCCAGGTCGAGGACCTCACGCAGGAGGTATTTCTGCGGGTCTATCGCACAGCCAAGAGATACATGCCGACGGCGAAGTTCAGCACGTGGCTATACCGGATCGCGGCGAATCTTTCCTTCAACGTCCTGCGAGCCAAGCGCCGCGGCCAGCCGATACCGTTGGACACCGTGCATTCAGACGACGGCGAGACGTTCTACCGCGACGTGCCCGACGAGCGGCTCACCCCGCCTCACGACCACCTCGATGCCGAGGAACTACGGGGCAAGGTAGCCGAGGCGATAAACCAACTGCCTGAGAACCAGAAGGTGGCTATCATTCTAAATAAGTATGAACAAAAGAGTTATGATGAGATAGCCATAATCCTCGATTGCTCGACCATGGCTGTAAAGAGCCTTCTTAGCCGCGCCCGCAGCAACCTGCGCCAGTCCCTCATGCGCTATGTCCGCCAGTGAGAATCACGTCTTGTGAGTGAGTGGGTGGCAGTGGGGATGGATGATACGCTTGAAATATATCTATTTTCTCGCGTTTCCCGCGACTCTTTTTCATTGACAGCGTGGTTATAGAAAATGAAGGGCGCGAGAATATTGGCCGACGAGATAACAGGCCAGGCGCCCACACCGGTGGGCGCAGTATCCGAGAAAGCTCGCGAAACCTTCGAGTGTTATGACGATTTGCCTCTCGGATGGACCCGGGCAGGCTGCCCAAGGATCCGGGATCAAGGCCACGAGAAGAGTACATGAGCGGACAGTTGGGACAATCTGATTTCGAAGACCTTTCGGCCTGGCTGGACGGCGAATTGCCGGCCGAGCGGGCGGCACAGGTCGAGCGGCTGGTCCACGACGACCCCGTCTGGCGGCATGCCGAGCAGAAGCTTCGCGTCCTGCACGAGGCGATGGACGGCTATGCGGCGCCTGCGCCCGCGCCGGGCCTGGCCAGGCGAATCCTGGCCGGCATTCCCACGCGGGAACTGACCGAGGGCGAATTGGAAAGCCTCTCGGCGTACATGGACGGCGAGTTGCGGGGCGATTCGGCGGCCGAGGTAGCCCAAAGCATCGAGGCCGATGCGGCCTGGCGGCAGACGCGGCGGGATTTCCAGGACGTCGAGAGCCTGCTGGACCATTACACGGCCCCGCCGGTGTCGGCGGAATTGACCGGGCGGATAATGTCGGCCGTGCGAAAACACGCGCGTCGCCGGCAGGTCTTGCGGGTGGTAGGTTGGCTGGCCCCGGCAGCCGCGGCTGCGGCGATTATCATTGTCGGCCTGGCGGTCCTTGGCGGCGGGGATTGGCTCAGCCAGCCCCATACGCCCACGATTGTAAAGAATATCAAGCTGGAGCTGGATGGGTCGACTGCCTTCAAGGCCGTCCCCGTCGACCAGCGTCCAGCCTTGCAGGAAGAGATCATTCGTCACCTTAACTTCTTCCGCGACTACGAGGTGGTAGCGGACTTTGAGACCCTGGAAGCCATCGAGCAACTCGACAGCGAGGACCAGGGAGTATAGAGGCAGCAATGAGCGCGCGGGTTTGGAACATTTTTGCAGTAGCAATGGCGCTGGTTTTCGCGGCGGCGGTTTCGCTGTCGGCGGAGACCGCGCGGGCCCAGGAAGCCGCCGCGGCGGCCGAGATCGCCCAAGGCGCCGACAGCGCGGGAGCAGGCGACATCGGCACCGACGTGCTGACGCGCCCGCCGCGAGGCAGCCTTGCCGCACAGTTGAGGCTCAAGCTCAGCCTCCAGATGAGCGCCGGGACGAGCCTGGCCGCGTCAATGAACCACAACCGCCAGGACTGGGAAATGCTCTCTCCGGAGCAGCGCGAGCGGTTCCGTGGCTTGGCCGTGGCGTTCCTCGACAAGAACCCCAAGCAGCAGCAAGAACTCCTGCTGAGCTACTCGGCCTTCCTGTCGCTGGACAAGCAGAAGCGAGAGGAATACCGAGCCCGGGCCGACTGGGTCCGGGCCGTGGTGGCCACCTTCACACCCCAGGAGCGGAAGAACCTTGCCGGCATGTCCTCCATGGACCGCGCCAGGGCCATCATCGCCCGGCGCGACGAATTGGTCAGCCAGGGCAAGCTCAAGCTCAAACTTGCCACCCAGCCGACGACCGCACCGGCAAAGTAGCCCACCCACCGAAACCCCAGCACCCGCGGCGTGCAGAAGATTCATAGGACACATAGGGCCTATAGCCAATGAGCCTGCTTGTTCGTCGGCAGGCACCACAGGCGCACGATTCCCGATCCTTGCTGCGAATCCCCCCTCGTGCCGATATAAGGTTGATGGGCCTTTGGAGACCGGGAGAATCCGACTTTGGTTAAGCGTGTTGGCAAAGCGGCGGCGTTTCTGGCCAAGCTGGCCGTTACGGCCGGGCTGGTCTGGTGGGTGGTTTCAAGCGTGTCGTGGCACGACTATGTCGTAGATCGCGACGGACGGCGTCTGCGCGTGCTGGACCAGGGTAGCGGGCAGGTTCTCACGGCCTTGCCGGGCCGGGAGGCGGCCTGGCATCCTGCGGCCGAGTTCCGCACCGCAGGCGGGCTTGTGGTTCACCCGGGCATGTCGCGGGTTCTGGGCCGGATTCGCCCGGGGTTCTTCATCCTCGCAGCGTGCATCCTTGCCGGGCAGCTTACCCTCATGGGCGTCCGCTGGTGGTACCTCATGCGCCGCGAGTCGCTGGGCGTGGGCCTCTGGGCCGCGATCCGGCTGATGTACGTGGGGCACTTCTTCAACTTTTTCCTGCCGGGCGCCACCGGCGGCGACGTGATCCGCGCGTACTTGGTCACCCGCCGGACCCGCGGGCGAACCGTGGCGGTGGCGACGGTCCTGCTTGACCGTTTCGTCGGCCTGGCGGGCATGGCCGCTCTGGCTGGGGTGATGGCGCTGGCGACCTGGCGAAGCCCGCAGACCCACAGGGCCGCCGGGGCGATAATCGCCACCCTTGCGATCGTGATTGTCGCCGGCCTGGTGCTCTTCAGCCGGCGTATCGGGCGGCTGGCGGGGCTTGACCGCCTCATAGCCCGCCTGCCGAAGGCGGAAAATTTCCGCCTTGCCATTGCCACGCTTCAGCACCTGCCTCGCTGCCCAAGGGACGCCGCCGTCGTCGCCGCGATGACGCTCGGCGTGCATCTGCTGCTGGCCAGTGGCATCGCGTGCCTGGGCCTGGCCCTGAAGTTGCCCACCGCCATCTCGCTCTACTTCCTCTTCGTGCCGGTAATCTACATTATCGCGGCCATTCCCGTCAGCATTGGCGGGCTGGGGCTTGTGGAGGGCATGTACGTCCTGTTCTTCGCGGGCGGCGCCGGCACGGACAGTTCGGCCTTGCTTGCCTTGGCGCTTCTGGCGCGGCTGACTCCGATGTTGCTCTCCCTGCCGGGGTTGGTATTCTGGCTGGTTGAGAAGGGTCCGAAGGCCCAGGCGAGCAGCGGAGAAACCGCGTGACGGCAGAGGACAACCCACCGCGGCGGAAGTACGCACTGAGCGTCTTCTACCCGTGCTATAACGAGCAGGACAACATCCGCCGCGTCGTCGGCGAGGCGATGGCGCTGCTGCCGGCCGTAAGCGATGACTTTGAGGTCATACTCGTCGACGATGGCAGCCGGGACCGCACCGGCGCGATCATCGACGAGCTTGCCGCCGGGGACCCGCACATCCACGGGCTGCATCACTCGGTCAATCGCGGTTACGGCGCAGCCCTTGCCAGCGGATTTCGCGCAGCCACGAAGGAACTGGTCTTCTACACCGACGGCGACGGGCAGTTCGACATTGCCGATTTACCCAGGCTGCTGGACCTGATCGACCGTTACGACATCGTCAGCGGCTGCCGCGGTCGCAGGCAGGACAGCCTTTGCCGCAGGCTCAACGCCTGGCTTTGGGGCCGGCTCGTCACGCGGTTGCTGGGCTTTCGATGCCGGGACGTCGACAGCGCGTTCAAGCTCTATCGCCGGGAGATATTCAGCCGGATCCACATGAAGTCCACCGGCGCGCTGATCGACGCGGAGATCCTCGCCCGCGCCGTGCGCAAAGGCTACACGCTGACGGAAGTGCCCGTCAGCCACCGCCCCCGCATTGCCGGCCGGCAGACGGGGGCGAACCTCACTGTGATCCTGCGGGCATTCAGGGAGCTTCTGTGCCTGCGAAAGGAGATCATCTCAGATGACAGACGAGATTCGTGACCGTTTCGACGCCGCCACCAGGACGATTCAGGAGACGGGGCGGGCCATCGCCGGAGATATCGCCAGGGCCGTCGAACTGATCGTGCGGAGCTACCGAGAAGGCGGCGGGGTGCTGCTGTTCGGCAATGGCGGGTCCGCAGCCGACGCCCAGCACATCGCCGGCGAGCTTGTCGGCCGGTTCCTGAAGGAACGGCGGCCCCTGCGGGCAGTGGCGCTTACCGCCGACGCAGCGGTGCTGACCAGCCTCGCCAACGACTACGGCTACGAGGCGGTTTTCGCGCGGCAGATCGAGGCCCTGGGCAGGGCCGGGGATGTCGCGATCGGCATAAGCACGTCGGGCAACTCGCCAAACGTCCTGGCCGGGCTGAGAAAGGCGCGCGAGCTCGGCCTGGCCACCATCGCCCTTACCGGCGCCGGAGGAGGCGCCTGCGCCAAACTGGCTGACATCCTGCTGGCCGTGCCGGAAACCCATACCCCCGCAGTCCAGCAAGCCCACCAGGTGATCTACCACGTCCTGTGCGAAATGGTCGAACGCGACGCGGGCAAGTGAGGCTTCGGGTTTCGAGAATGAGAAGTGGACAAAGAAGGGCGCGGCCCATCGGCCAAGAGTCAATGTTCTCCTGTTTTTATCCCCCTTCGCCAAGCGATCTTATGATCGCCGCTTCCTCTTCCCGGCCGCGGGTATTAGCCCAACTTTCGCAGTTTGCTCCCCAATCGCGGATTGTTCGCGCTATTTTCG
>CAZSBS010000122.1:0-3704 GCA_964605095.1 uncultured Planctomycetaceae bacterium
CTGGCACCGCACTGCGTCGAATCCGCCACGCCCGGCGTGAAGGTCAATCTTTTCCAGGTCCCCGGCGGCTACGCCTTGCCGGTCACTCTGGCAGGCCAGACCAAATCCGCCGTTGTCCGCCTTTGCAACCTTCCCGGCCTGGATCGGCTTCGTTGTGAGGTGCTGCATCCTGGGCAAGACACTCCGGCCTCGGTGGCGGCGACATTCAAGGACGGCGGCTTGACCCTGGATGTCCCGCTAAAGCGCGGCTGCGCTATGGTGCTCTTGCGAAAATAATGAAGATGCCTCACCGCGATCATCGATCCTGGGTGTTTATAACGGAGACACCATGCTGGACATCGGATTGCAAAAGCGGCGACTGCAAGCCGGAAACCTTGACAGGAGAAACAGTACGATGAAACGAATGATAATGACGGCCTTGGCGCTGTGCGCGTTGGGTGGGGTTGCGGTAGCGGGAGATGATCTTTCCAAGAGTTTCGAGAAGCCGCCGGCCGCGGCGCGGCCGTGGGTGTACTGGTTCTGGCTCAACGGCAACATCACCAGGGAGGGGATCACGGCCGACCTGGAGGCGATGAAACGGGTCGGCATCGGCGGCGTGCTGATTATGGAAGTTGACCAGGGCGCGCCGCGTGGCCCGGTGGATTTCATGGGAAAGCAGTGGCGGGAGCTTTTCAAGCACGTCGCGGCCGAGGCCAATCGGCTTGGCCTGGAAGTGAACATGAACGACGACGCCGGGTGGAACGGCAGCGGCGGGCCGTGGATCAAGCCGGCCGAGTCCATGCAGAAGGTCGTCTGGAGCGAGACCAGCGTCGCGGGCTCGCGGCGTTTCGAGGGCAAGCTGCCGCAGCCGGGAGCGGTTGAGGGGTTCTACCGGGATATCGCGGTGCTTGCGATGCCGACACCGGACGCGCACCGCATCGAGGCTGCCCGGGCCAAGCCGGCCTCGACGAAGGCCCTGCCGCCGAAGATGGTGATCCCGCTGGATAGCGTGGTGGACCTTACCGGCAAGATGGACGAGGACGGCAACCTGGCGTGGGACGCTCCCGCGGGCAAGTGGACCCTTCTGCGTCTGGGCCACACGAGCACCGGGGCGAAGAACTCGCCGGCGCCCCAGAGCGGCTGCGGCCTGGAGTGCGACAAGCTCAGCAAGGAAGGCAGCGAGGCGGCCTTTAACGGCATGATGGCCAAACTGATCGCCGATGTCGGGCCGCTTGCCGGCAAAAGCCTCGTCTCGACGCACGTGGACAGTTGGGAGAACGGCTCGCAGAACTGGACTGCCCGGATGCGCGAGGAGTTCCAGAAACGCCGCGGCTACGATCTGTTGCCCTATCTGCCCGCGATGACCGGCCGGGTTGTTGGGAGCCTGGAGATTTCCGAGCGGTTCCTGGCCGACCTGCGCCAGACAATTTCCGAGATGGTCGTGGAAAACTACGCCGGGCACCTGCGCGAGCTGGCCAACAAGAGCGGGCTGCGGCTGTCGATCGAAGCCTACGGCGGGCCGTGCGACCACGCACCATACGCCGGCCGGGCCGACGAGCCGATGTGCGAGTTCTGGATCGGCGGCATGGCGTTTGAAACGTGCAAGGAGATGTCCTCGGCGGCCCACACGTACGGCAAGCCCATAGTCGGGGCCGAGTCGTTCACGGCCAACGACAGCGAGCGATGGCTTCAACACCCCGCCACCATCAAGGCGCTCGGCGACCGGGCGATGTGCGAGGGCGTCAACCGCTTCGTGTTCCACCGCTACGCGATGCAGCCGTGGCTGAACGTCAGGCCCGGCATGATGATGGGACCCTGGGGGCTGCATTATGAACGCACCGAGACCTGGTGGGAACTCTCAGGGCCGTGGCATGAGTATCTTTCGCGCTGCCACTATCTCCTGCGACAGGGCCTCTTCGTTGCGGACATCTGCCACCTGCTGCGGGAGGGCTCTCCGCAGGGCCCGGCCAGCTTCGGCCGCAACGGCTACGATTACGACATCTGCTGCGCCGAGGCCCTGCTGACGCGCATGCAGGTCAAGGCCGGGCGGCTCGTCCTGCCCGACGGCATGAGCTACCGGGTGCTGGCCCTGCCGAACTCGGAAACCATGACGCCGCAACTGCTGCGGAAGATCAAGGAACTCGCCGACGCAGGGGCGAAGATCGTTGGCTCGCCGCCCGCCAGGTCGCCGAGCCTCATGGGCTATCCCCAGTGCGACGCCGAAGTGAAAAAACTGGCCGATGAGATGTGGGCAAACGGGAAGATCCAGGCCGACAAGTCGCCCGAGCAACTCCTGGCCGAGATGGGCGTGCCCGCCGACTTCAAGAGCAAGACGCCGCTGGATTACATCCACCGCCAGGCCGGTGACACGGATATCTATTTCGTCGCCAATTCCCAGCCGCGACAGATAAGGACGGTCACATCCTTCCGCGTCTCCGGAAAGCTGCCGGAATTGTGGCGGCCGGAAACGGGCCTCCGCGAGCCGGCTGCCGCTTTCAACGAGCATGACGGCGTAACCGATGTCTCGCTCACGCTTGAGCCGGCCGGGTCGGTGTTCGTCGTATTCCGCAAGGGCGATCGGAAGGCGGACCCCGTGGTGTCCCTGACGCACGACGGGCAGGCGGTGCTGCCCACCGCGGCGGTTCCGGCGGCGGGGAAGATCGTTGTCACCAAGGCCATGTACGGCGTGCCCGGCGATCCGGCGCGGACACGCGACGTGCGCCAAGCCCTCCAGCGCCTCCTGGATGCCGGGCAGGTGGAGATTAACGTCTCGCAGATGGCCGCGGACGGCGACCCGGCCTACGGCGTGGTCAAGACGCTGTCGGTCTCCTACACGGCGGCCGGCAAGGAACTGACCGCCACCGGCACCGACCCCGAGACCATCACCTTCACCGCCCTTGACATGGCCGGGCCGCTGGCTGATGTCCGCCAGAGCCAAGGCGGCGGCCTGCGCCTCGAGGCCTGGCAAGCCGGTCATTACGAGATCAAGACGAAGTCCGGCCAACGCCGGGCCTTCGACGTCCCGGCCCTGCCGGCGCCGGAGGAAATCGGCAGCCAGTGGCAGGTCGAGTTCGACCCGCGATGGGGCGGCCCCGCGAAGGCCACGTTCGACAAGCTGGAGGACTGGTCGAAGCGCCCCGAAGACGGGATCAAGTACTACTCCGGCACCGCCGTCTACCGCACGACCTTCACCCGCACCGAGGCGCCCAGGCAAGGCGCCCGCGTCTTGCTGGACCTCGGCAGAGTCGCCATCATGGCCGAGGTTGCAGTGAATGGCAAAAACCTCGGAATCCTGTGGAAGCCACCATACCGGCTGGACGTGACGGATGCGATGAAGGCAGGCGGCAACACGCTCGAGATCAAGGTCACCAACCTGCTGATTAACCGCATGATCGGTGATGAGTTGCTGCCCGAGGACAGCGACCGCAATGGAAACGGCACGCTCAAGAAATGGCCGCAGTGGCTTCTGGACGGCAAGTGCAGCCCGACTGGCCGGTACACCTTCGCGGATTGGCGGCTGTGGGAAAAGGGCAGCAAGCTGCAAGTGTCCGGCCTGCTCGGCCCGGTGACGCTGCGCACGGGTGCCTGGATCGATGTGAAGTAACCGCGGGCACGCCGCCTCCGCTTGGCGAAGGCCGAAGCCGCCCGAACGCCGCCGCTACTTCGCCGCTGAACCGGCGGGTGCAGTCGTCGTCGCAGGCCGGGTGGCCGGCGCGGTGGCGGGC
>CAZSBS010000122.1:3804-10332 GCA_964605095.1 uncultured Planctomycetaceae bacterium
ACGTTCACCGCCGGTACGGACACATCATCCGGCGCCCAGGCCATCGGGAACGCCGTGCCGATCCTGCGGAACGAGCTGGCGAAGATCGAATGCTGCCGCATCGAGCCGTCTACCGCGGCCCCGGCCGTCTTGCCGGTGAACCACGCGCGGTCCAGTTCCGTGCTTGCCGCCGCGTCCAGGTGGTGCCACTCGCCTCCCGACCAGACCTCCACCCAGCAGTGATTGCTTCCGTGATTGCCGTTTGCGTCGCCCTGGCCGTCTTTCCACGCCTGAATGCCCGCGACCCTGGCCGGGATGCCGCACGCGCGGCACGCGTCGGCCAGCATTATCGACAGCCCGGTGCATGACGCGAAGCCGGCCTCGATGCTCTCACGCGGGCTCTGATTGGGCTTGGGGCGATTGGTCTTGCTGTAGCGGACCTTCAACTCCTTGAAGATCGTGCGATTGAGGAACACCGCCGCCTCGCCGGCTGTCTTGCACTGCCAGGCCCGCTCGGCGAAGCGATCCACAAAATCCTTCCGCCACGCGTCGCGAGTTTCATTGAGCAGCGCGTAGGGCAGCACGTCGTTGAAGTACAGCTCGGTTGGGGTGTCTTTCCTCCACGGCGCCTTGAGCCAGGCCTGGTGAGCGAGTGTCGCGTTTTCCAGCAGCATCGGGCCGCTCACGGCCCGCATGTCCGCCGTCGTCATGTTCGTTAGCAGGAACGAAAGCTCCGGGCGGACCTGCTCGGGCGCCTCGCCAAGCATGGACAGCAGCGACTGTCGACTTTCGCCCGCCAGCGCCAAAGCCTGGAAGACCGCCGCTTCGTTGGGATACTCAGCCGCGATCTTGCGGGCATTCGTAAGCTGATCCAGCACCGCGGTGTCGGGGCGCGTCACGGGCTTGCCCTTGTAGGATATCACGATCTTGTGGTCCTTCTGCACCTTGCCCGGCGGGCATACGAGCACGAAGTTGTCCGTGACGACAGGCTTGAGTTCGGCGCCGGTGACGATCTCGATGTCCGCCAGCCGCATGGGCGCGAAAGCCAGGATCCCGTGCTTGGGCCAGTCGGCCCCGTCGGTCAGGCAGGTGATCGTTAAGGTCACCGTGCCATCACTGGCGGTGGCGAATTGCTCCTTCCACGCCGGCTCGCCGGCGGTCATGCGGGCTTCCCAGGCCGGGTCGCCGTAGAACGCCACCACGTCGCGGTCCCACAGCAGCCCCAGCGAGTCGCGGTTCAGCTTGTGCTTCGCCGCGAGGTACTGGACCGCCCGGTGGTCGTAGGTGTTGAATCGGATGTCCGCCTGCGCGGGGAACTTCTCCCGCAGGTCGCGGACAAGCGCCTGGTTGTTCAGGAAGAACGCCTCGGCCAGGTTGTATCTTCCGCTGCAGAAGTAATCCTTGGTGCCCCACCCCATGTAGCCGAAGAACGTCACGGCCGTGTAACCGAACATCTGGTTCACGCCGCCGGTGTGCATCCACGCCAGCGTCATGCAGTCGCGTTCGGAGATGTGCCCGATCAGGCAGTTGCCCATCGGCAGATAGACCTTGGTGGACGGCGAGTTGATATCCAGGCGTTTGTTGCGGCTGGTGAGGGCGTAGAGTTGCCCGTTGTCACAGCGGAACTGCCCAGCCTTGATGTTGTAGCCGACCTGCCAGTCCTTTTCCGTGGCGTGGCCGCTGGTGAAGAACACCTGGGGGGCCATTGTATTGAGGCATTCCGCGAGTCGCCGGGTGGGGTCGGGGTCCACCTTTTCGTCAACGGCGTTGCCGTCCTTGATGGTCCAGAACGAGTGCAGCGACCCCTCGCTTGACGCGAAGGAGTTGTCCAGCCCGCCCAGCACTCCGGGTCCGGCGCCCGATCCGCCTTGCTTTACCAGCAGCGGCTCGCTCGTCTTGGCGATCCTCAGGGCGTCGGCTGGGTCGTAACCGGTGACGATGCCCCAGACGGCGTCGGTATAGGGGTCGGCGTCCAATTCGCGCATCATTCGGCTGACCCTTACGACGAAGGATCGCCCGGCCTCCTCGGGCCTGGCGACAAAGCAGACGTAGTCGGGCATATGGGCTGACAGTTCCCACTGTGCGGCGCCGACGTTGCCCGCGTAGGTGACGACCACGGCGTTGTGTTTGGCCTTGAGGGCATCCACGACGGCCTGCCACTGCGGCTGGCTCGACGTGGCCTGGCTGACAACGACAGCGTAGGGCCTGGCTGGTCCGGTCGAGGCGTCGGCGGCAATAGCGAGGTTGGCCAAGGCAAGCGTCCCGGCCAGGACGAAGGCGAGTTTGACTGCCCGGCGGTTTTGAGTGTTGGCACTTCCCGATAATGTCTTGTGGATTCCACGGCACATGAGCACGGTGCAACCTCCGACTTCAGCAAAGCTAAAAAGCTAACGAGTTCCCGGAGGCTTGCATTGTCCCGCGGCTCTCCGCGGGAGATTGGCTCCGCCTTCCGGCTGAGCCGGGAACGTCAAGACATCCGCTCCGCACGGCGTCCGCCCGGCCAGCGGCGCTATCGTAACCTTGAGGACGTTGTTTTCCCGAGAAGATTCTTCATCGCAGAGAGCTTGGCGAGGCCTTTGGCCGGAACATGTGCGGGGAATCCCGTTTAACAGGATGTAGACATAGCGGAAAGGAAACCTGGCGATGCGTATGACGAGAAGGAAGTTTCTGGGCGCCACAGCCGCGGCGGCGGCGGGGCCGATGGTTCTTAGGAGGCTGGCGCTGGCCGGCGAGGCGGCCACGGGCGCCGGCGACAGGCTCAACATCGCGCTTGTGGGCACGGGCGGGAGGATGCAGCCCCTGGTCAAGACTCTGACGCAGGGGCTGAGGCAGAACGTCGTGGCCTTGTGCGACGTGGATGCCAACCAGATCGACCGCACCCGCAAGTCTATCGGCGAGCCGCTGGCCAAGGCCAGGGACTACAAGGACTACCGCAAGTTGCTGGAGTCCGAGAAGTCGGTGGACGCCGTCGTGGTCGCCACGCCGGACCACTGGCACGCTCGGATCTGCCAGGCCGCCATCGAGGCGGGCAAACACGTCTACTGCGAGAAGCCCCTTACGCACACGCTGGCGGAGTCGAGGCTGATCCGCGAGTTGTCCCGCAAGGCCAAGGTCGTCACACAGACCGGCAACCAGGGCAGCGCCGCGACGCCCCTTCGGCGAGCCATCGAGGTTATCCAGTCCGGCGCGCTGGGCCAGGTCCGCGAGGTCCACGCGTGGCATCCGCCGCACGGCTGGCCTTGCGGAGTCGATCGCCCATCCGGGCAGGACGCCGTTCCGGCGGGGTTCGACTGGGATTTCTGGATCGGCCCGGCCCCGATGAGGCCTTACAAGAACGGCATATACCATCCGGTCGCCTGGCGAGGCTGGTACGACTTCGGCGGGGGGTCCGTGGCTGACTTCTGCTGCCACGCCTTCAACCTGCCTGTCCGGGCGCTGAACCTGACGTACCCCGAGAAGATCGAGATCTCCGGCACGGACATGGGCAAGGAGAGTTTCCCCACGTCCTGCAAGGTCGTCTACAGTTTCCCAGCCCGCGGCGAGATGCCTCCGGTGAAGATATTCTGGTACACCGGACAGACCATGCCCCCCGAGGCCGTCACCAATGTAATGCTCCCCACTTGGGGCAAGGTCTCGGGGACAGGCTGCCTGATCGTGGGCGACAAGGGCACCATCTCGGCCGGCCTGTGGAACGACACATGCACACTTAAGCTCAATGACGAAAAGAAGTTCCGCGGCATAATGGACCACTTGGCGGTCAAGGACGTTGCGAAAACGATTCCCCGCGTGGCTGGGCATATCGACGAGTGGGTTGACGCATGCAAGGGCAGGGGCAAGTGCTTCTCCGACTTCGACTTCGGCGGGCGCCTCACGGAGATCGGCCTGGCCGGCATGGTGGCGCTTCGGCTGAACCGGGGTATCGAGTGGGACGGCCTGGCCATGAAAGTCAAAGGAGCCCCCGAGGCCGAGGCGCTGATCAACCCCAAGCCCAGGGATACCTGGCAGTGAGGCGAATGGTAATCGTCTCCAAACAACAGAAATAGGATTTGCAAATGACGCAAACGGCGAAAAAGCTGACGGCTTGTTTTGTATGGGCGGTTATGGCGTCGAGTTGCCTGGCGGCGGATGCGGGATTCCTCCTTCAAGGAGGCGGCCGCGTTGTTTTCCTCGGGGACAGCATTACCGAGCAGAAACTCTACACCACGTACATCGAGGCCTACACGGTAACCCGTTTCCCGAAGCAGACGTTCGCGTTCTGGAACTCCGGTTGGGGCGGCGACACCGCCTGGCTGCGCCAGCGGTCCCACACGAATGAAAAGGCTCTGTTTGCCGCCAAAGACGATGAGCAGCAGAAGATAGTCGAGAAAGCCGTCGATGCCTGCCTGACCCGCGATGTGCTCTTCTTCAAGCCGACGGTGGTGACGGTCAATTTCGGGATGAATGACCACAATTACGAGCCTTTCCGCAAAGACATCTTCCTGGCGTATGTTCGCAGCCAGGCCGAGATCGTCAAGGTGCTCGCCGCCAGCGGCGTGCGCGTGGTGCTGTTGACGCCCCAGCCGATTGAAGAACTCCGCCCCGACCCGGACAAGGACCCGCGCAACGAGTCGCTTCGCAAGTTCGCCGACGGCCTGAAGGAAGTGGCCTCCAAGCATAGTGTGAAGTTCATCGACCAGTTCGCCCCATACATGGCGATGATGCTGCGGGAGCACGCGACAAAGGCTGACGTCCGCATGGGTGGCGGGGACGCGGTCCATCCCAGCCCGATTGGCCACACACTCATGGCCTGGATCATACTGAAGGAACTGCAGGCCCCTGCGCTGGTCTCCAGCGCCGAAATCGACGTCTCCGGCCCCGGAGGGAGCAAGGTTGTTAGCGCAACGCAGTGCCGCCTCTCGAACGTGAAGTACGACAACGGTGCGGTAAGCTTCGATCGCGCCGATGACTGCCTGCCAATGCCCGTGGATGAGCGGGCGATGCCCTCCCTGAAACTTGGCTCGGTGCTGGACGACTTGAACCGCTACGAGTTGAAAGTTACGGGCCTGAAGGCGGACCGCTATGACGTCACGATCGATGGTGAGCCCGCGGCGACCGTCGCAAGAGAGGAATTGGCCAAAGGTTGGAACATGGCGACCGAGGCCGGTCCCATTAACAAGCAGGCCCAGGAAGTCCTGGCGCTCATTTTCAAGAAGAACGCAATAGGCGGCAAACTTTGGAGTGTCCAGATACGCCCCCACCAGGCCGCGCAAAAGCCCGGGCTCGAGAAGCAGATTGCCGACCTCGAAGCGAAGATCACTGCCGCCTGCCAGCCCAAGTCACATCGTTTTGAACTGAAGCCGGCAACCAGGTAGGCGAATCTTGCCGCCCGCGCAAAAGCCAAGGCCTGGCGGGGGGGACCAGGCCTTGAGCAAGTCCGCTCGGCGGGGGGGACCGAGCGGGTTTGGGGTATTTGTCCAATCACGACACGATAGGCTTTAGGGCGGGGCTTTTTCAAGAGAAAAGTTGGCGAATCCGGGCGTTTTTTTACCGTCAGCCGTCGTCGTGCCGGTTGAATGCGCCGGCAGTTCATAGTAAACTGCTTGGAGTGTTGGCCCTTCCGAAAAGTGAGGCGTTCGCACAGATTCCAGGGAGAGCCTGCCCTGTCCGGCATGGCCTTGGCCTGTCCTACTGAGAAGCGAGGGCTGGACGCATGAGACGGCTTGGACTCATCCTGTTGTCGGCAGTGTTGGCCTCCGTGGGGATGTCGGCCTCGTCGCCCGCATCGGCGGCTGATCCCCGGCAGGAGGCTCAAGACGCTCTTTCGGCGGCGAAGAAGGCGTTGGAGTTTGTCGAGAAGGATGTCCGGCAGCCTGCGCTGGCGGCCCAGTTGCAAAAGCTCGAACAGGGCTTTTTATCGCTCGCGGCGGCGGGCCAGGCGGGGGGCGATTGGCCCGGCTTGGCTGAGCGGGCCAAGCGATTGCACAGCCGCATCATCCTGTCGCACCCGCTGCTGAACTTCGACGATCTGCTGCTTGTCGAACGGGATGTGCTCACCACCAGCCCCGATTACAAGCCTACCACCCGGCATGGGCCTTTCTACGATGGCCAGCAGGCGATGGACCAGTGTTACGGGCACAATGCCCGCAAGGGCGGGGGTCTGTACCTGCTGAAGGGCTATCGTTCGGACGAGCCCAATCGCGTGGACCTGGTCCGCGGGCTCAGGGTGCCCTCAGGAACCAATCAGGGGATGTTGTTCAGCGACGGCGCCTTCATGTCACCGGCCCTGTCCTACGACGGCAAGGCCGCGCTGTTTGCCTGGGCCTCCGGCGGGCATGAGAAATGGAAGCAGGAGAACCGCTTCAATATCTTCCGGGTGAATGTCGACGGCTCGGGCCTTGCGAGGCTCACGGACGGCAACAGCGACGATTTCGACCCGTGTTGGCTTCCGGACGGCGACGTCGTGTTCATCTCCACGCGGCGAGGCGGCTTCGGCCGATGCCACCCCCGCCCGGTGCCGACGTACACCATGTTCTTGATGCACGCCGCCGGTTCCGACATCCGGTGCCTGAG
>CAZSBS010000122.1:10432-14231 GCA_964605095.1 uncultured Planctomycetaceae bacterium
GCCATTCCGGGTTCGCTCAAGTACATCGGCGTCGCGACGCCCCACCACAACCAGAGCTATGGCTCGCTGGTGCTGATCGACCCGACGGTGGAAGACGACGGCAAGATGTCCCAGGCCAAGCGCATGACGCCCGAGGTTCCGTTTCCGGAGTCCGAAGGGGGCGAACTGGCCTACGGCACGCCCTGGCCGCTGCGCGAAGACTTGTACCTGTGCAACTACCGTGACACCATTTGCGTGCTTTACTACCCGGGCGACAAGGGCGTGATGGTGCCCCTGTACAAGGCCACTTGTCTGCGGCCGATCAACCCCATCCCCGTGCAGGCCCGCGCCAAGCCGCCGATCATCCCTTCGGCTCTCCCGAAGGCTGCGGCCGGGACCGGCAAGGTGCCCAAGGCGACGGTCTACGTGGTGAACGTGTACGACACCGACGAGTTCGGCCGGTTGCCGGAAGGGGTGAGGACCCGCTCGATGCGCATCGTGCAGGTGTTTCCGAAGACCACGCCCCTTCAGAGCGGGCCTCGCGTCAGCCGGTTCAGCGAATCGCTGGTGCGCGCGTCGCTGGGCACCGTGCCTGTCGAGGCCGACGGCAGCGTCTACTTCGAGGCGCCGTCGGGCAAAGAGATATACTTCCAGTTACTCGATGATCAGGGCCTGGCCGTGCAGTCGATGCGGTCGGGCACTTACCTTCACGCCGGCGAAACGCTCGCGTGCGCCGGCTGTCATGAAAGTCGCCAGGCGGCGCCGCGTCCGACCCCGTCTGCCCCCATGGCGCTGCGGCGGCCCGCTTCGCCGATCACGCCGGAACTGCAAGGCACAGCCGGGCTCGAGCCGGTGGAAACGGCGAACTTCTATCGCCTGGTCAAGCCGGTCCTCGATGAGCGATGCGCCGCCTGCCATCGGCAAGCCGGCAAGGGTCCGGACATGAGTTATGCGAGCCTGCGCGAGTACATGTCGGGTTTTGACGGCCAGTGGGGCACGTTGTACCAGGCCGCGAGGTCCGGCGGCTCCCGGACAGTGCCCGGCCAATGCGGTGCCCGCGCCGCCGAGCTTTACACGGGGGGCTACCTGACGGGGCAATCGGCGAAATGCGCCGGCAAGGTGAAGTTGAGCGCCCAGGAACTCCACCGCCTCACGCTTTGGCTTGATTTGAACTCCAATGAACTGGGCGCCTACCACGACGTTCCGGCCCAGAAGCGCGGGGAACTGGTGCGGCCCGAGTTGGAGTAAGGCCTGGGAACCAGTGACGGCGGGAAGCGTTTCAATTAGGTCTGGCCGAACAGCCCACAAACACGGCCGCATGGAAGCAACGCCAATATCACAAGCAGTCTCAAGAAAGAGGTGCCTTATGTTGAAATGCCGCATTCATGGTCATGTCGTGTTCGCTATCATTCCCCTGTTGCTGCTCGGCGGCGCCTTGTCGGGTCGGGCCGCGGAGGCTCCGGCGGGCGATGCTCGCCAGACGCTCTCGTTTGACCAGGGCTGGCGTTTTCATCTGGGCGAGGTGGCGAAGGGCGAGAAGCCCCAGACGGCCGACGCCGATTGGCGCACACTGGACGTGCCCCACGATTTCAGCATCGAAGGCAACCCCGGCGCCGATCCGAATACCATGGATGGCCCTTTCGACAAGAAGAGTCCCGGCGGCACCGGCGCCGGCGCGCTCAATGGCGGCATCGGTTGGTATCGCAAGGCCTTCACGCTTCCCGAAGGCGCCAAGGGCAAGCGCGTTTCGGTGCGGTTCGACGGCGTCTACATGGACAGCGACATCTGGCTCAATGGCACGCACCTGGGCAAGCACCCTTATGGCTACACCAGTTTCCAATACGATCTGACGGAGAACCTGAGGCCGGGCAACAATGTGCTGGCCGTCCGAGTCAACGTGCAGCAGCCCTGCTCCCGCTGGTATTCGGGCGCCGGCATCTACCGCCACGTCTGGCTGACGATCACCGATCCGCTGCACGTGGCGCCGTGGGGCACCCACGTCACGATGCCCAATGTCGCGGACGCCGAGGCCGAAGTCCGCGTTCGCACACGGATCCTCAACGAAGGCGCAGAGGCAATCAAGGCGACGTTGACCACGGCGATCATCAATGCCGACGGGAAGAAGAGTGCCGTGCATGATTCGGCCGAGCTGATCGCCGCGGGCTCCAGCCACGAGTTCGACCAGACGCTCAAGGTTCCCAAGCCCAGGCGATGGTCAACCGAGCATCCGTACCTCTACCAGGTGATTAGCGAGGTTCGCGTCGGCGAGCGGCTGGTCGATCATTACGAAACGCCCCTGGGCATCCGCACCATCGAGTTCACCGCCGACAAGGGCTTCCTGCTCAACGGCAAGCACGTACAACTCCAGGGCGTCTGTGACCATCACGACCTGGGCTGCCTTGGCTCGGCCGTGCATGCCCGGGGGATCGAGCGGCAACTGGAGATCCTCAAGGCGATGGGCTGCAACGCGATCCGCACCAGCCACAACCCGCCGGCGCCCGAACTGCTGGAACTTTGCGACCGGATGGGCCTGGTCGTCATGGACGAGGCCTTCGACGAATGGATCATTCCCAAGAGCCGGATGAAGTTCGGCTACGGGAGGTTCTTTGACGAATGGAGCGAGCGCGACTTGGTGAGCATAATCCATCGCGACCGCAACCACCCGTGCGTCATCCTCTGGAGCATCGGCAACGAGATCAAAGAACAGGCCGCGCCGCAAGGCGGCGCCATGGCCAAGAGGCTGGCCGACATCTGCCACCGCGAAGACCCGACGCGCCCGGTAACCTCCGGCTGCAACAAGGTCGGCCCGGCATCGCAGAACGGCTTTCTCGCGGCGTTAGACGTTGTTGGCATCAACTACTTCATCGGCAATTACCAAAGCCTCCGCGGCAAGGTGCTGGTCGCGGCCGAGACCTCCTCGGCGCTGAGCACTCGTGGCCACTACGGGCTGGAACTCAAGCCCGACGGCAAGGTGGGCATCAACACGCGAGCCGACCACCAGTGCGTTTCCTACGACCTGGACCATCCCGGCTGGGGCTGCACCGCCGAGGCCAGCCTCCTGGCGGTCGAGAATGCGCCGTGGGTGGCGGGCGAGTTCGTCTGGACCGGCTTCGACTACATCGGCGAGCCTACGCCCTACGGCTGGCCCTCGCGCAGCAGCTACTTCGGGATCATCGACCTGGCCGGCTTCCCCAAGGACCGCTATTACCTCTACCAGAGCCAGTGGAGCGACAAACCGGTTATCCACCTGCTGCCGCACTGGAACTGGAAGGGGTTCGAAGGCAAGGAAATCCCCGTGTGGTGTTTCACCAACGCCGATTCGGTCGAGCTGCTGCTCAACGGCAAATCGCTGGGCAGCAAGGATTTCAAGGACAGCAAGAGCCTGCACCTGGAATGGAAGGTTCCCTACGAGCCGGGCGTGCTCAAGGCCGTCGGCAAAAAGGGCGGACAGATGATCGTTGACGAAGTGCGCACGGCTGGCGAGCCGGCAAGGCTTATCGTCCGGCCCGACCGCAAGCAGATCGCCGCCGACGGCGAGGACCTCTCGTATGTCGAGGTCCGCGTCGTGGACAATGACGGCAACCTGTGCCCGAACGCCGACAACGAGATCAGCTTCGGCCTGGAAGGCTCCGGCGCGATTGCCGGCGTGGACAACGGCGACCCGACCAGCCATGAGCCGTTCAAGGTGACGAAGCATAAGGCGTTTCACGGCCTGTGCCTGGCGGTGGTCAAGGCGGCCCGCACACCGGGCGAGATCCGCCTGAGCGCAACATCGCCGGGCCTCCAGTCCCAGCCGGTAGCGATTAGCACCGTAAGCCCG
>CAZSBS010000123.1:0-10310 GCA_964605095.1 uncultured Planctomycetaceae bacterium
CCGGCTACCGGCTACCGGCTACCGGCTACCGGCTACCGGCTACCGGCTACCGACTACCACGCCCATTCCGGGTATTCCTAAAGTCGCGCCCGCATATCCCGATAATCCAAGAGTGCAGCGAGGCCGCGCCGGGTCGGGTGCGGACTTGCCTGCGACGGTGCCTCTTTGCTTCAAGGGTGTGCGGCCATGGAAGTGTTTTCTACCAGACAGCCGATCTTCGATCGAGACAAGAAAGTCTACGGTTACGAGCTTCTCTTCCGCTCCGGCTTCGAGGACTACTACAACAGCCTGGGCGTCCAGCATGACTCGCTGGACCTGATGGCTTTCGTAAACTTCGGCGAGTTGGCCGACGGCAAGAAGGGCCTGGCCACCTTCACCCGCAACCTGCTGCTGCGTGACCTGCCGGCCGTGCTGCCGAAGGAGACGGTGCTGGTGGGCATCTCCGCCGACATCGGGGCGGACCAGGAGGCCATCGGCGCATGCGAGCGCCTTGCCGCGGCCGAGTACGAACTGGTCCTGGACGACCTGCCCACCGACGGCCTGGACAGCCCACTCGTCGCACTTGCCGGTATCGTCCGTGTGGACTTCAGGGGAACGTCGCCCGAACAGGCCCGGGAAATCTGCCGCCGGCTCGGACAGCGCGGCATCGTCGCCCTGGCCAGGAAGGTTGACAGCACCGACGAGTTCGACCGCGCCCTCGATGCGGGCTTCGGCTACTTTCAGGGCAACTTCTTCACCAAGCCGGTCATCAGCGATTCCAACGACCTTGCCGGCAACGAGCTTTCTTACGCCCGGCTTCTCTGCGAGGTCAACCGCCCGGAGCTGTCCCTGGAGGACCTGGCATCAATCATCCGCGGCGATCCGCTGATGACCTTCCACTTGCTGAAGTTCATCAACTCGGCCTGGTTCGGCGTCCGCTGCGTCGTCAATTCCGTGCAGCACGCCCTGGTCCTGATCGGGCCGAAGGAAACCCGCAGGTGGGCCTCCATGCTCGTCATCAGGAACATGGGGCAGGACAAGCCGCCGGAACTGCTGCTGCGGTCGCTCATACGCGCCAAGGTGGCCGAGATGATCGCCCCGCTTGCCAAGATGAGGCAGCACACGCCGGAACTGTTTCTGCTTGGGCTGTTCTCGTCCATCGACGCCATGCTGAACCGGTCCCTGGAGGAGCTGCTGAAGAACCTGCCCATCGACGAGAAGATCAAGGTCGCCCTCCTCGGCCAGGCCGGACCCTTCCGCAATGTGCTGGACCTTATCCTCTGCTACGAAGCGGGCGACTGGGACAACCTGGCCTGCTGCGCACAGCGCCTCGGGCTCGACGAGCAGGCCCTGCCTCCGCAGTTCACCCAGGCCATGAAATGGGCCAATAAGACGCTCGGCCTGCTGGAAGAAACCGAGACCGCAAAGGCCCAGACAGCGTAAGCCGCAAACAACAAGGATTACCGCAGAGGCGCAAAGGAGAAAGAGAGAAGAAGAAACAAAAGAAGCTTTTGAGGGGGATTACATGGATAAGAGCATATGTGTTTTCTTTTAATCCGTGCAATCCTTTAATCAATGTAATCCCCGTCTGATGCTTTTTCCTCTTCTGCTCTCATCGCCTCTGCGCCTCTGCGGTTAACCCTGTCGATTTTCAACGAAACTCGCGCCCCGGGAAAGCCGAAGTTGTTGACGATGGCCTTTTCGTCGGCAAAGAGGCTAGGCATAAAGGGCCTGGGCAACCACAAGGAGAGAATGATGAGACTTCTGACCCGCTCCGATTTCGACGGCCTCGGCTGTGCCGTGCTGCTTAGAGACGTGTGGATGCTGGACAGCATCAAGTTCGTGCATCCCAAGGACATTCAGGACGGCCTGGTGGAAGTCACCCAGGACGACATCCTGGCCAACATCCCCTACGTCGAGGGCTGCGGGCTCTGGTTCGACCACCATTCCAGTGAAGCCCAGCGCAAGGCCTACGGCGAGTTCCAGGGCCACAGCGACCCCACAGCCCCCAGCGCTGCCAGGGTAATCTACAACCACTTCGGCGGCACCTCGACGTTCACGAACCGGCACATCGCGGACCTGGTAACTGCCGTCGACAAGGCCGACTCCGGCAACTTCACCATCGACGAAGTTCTCCGCCCGCGCGGCTGGGTGCTCATCTCCTTCATCATGGACCCGCGGACGGGCCTTGGGCGATACAAGGACTACCGGATCAGCAATTACCAGTTGATGATGGACATGATCGACTATTGCCGGAAGATGACGGCCGAGGAGATCCTCCAGGTCGAAGACGTCAAGGAAAGGTCGCGGCGCTACCTGGAGCAGGATGAACGGTTCCGCGAGATGATCTGCTCCTGCGCGGCCGTGCGCGGCGAGGCGATCGTGATCGAACTGCGGAATCAGCAGGAGATATACACGGGCAACCGGTTCGTGCCGTACAGCCTTTTCCCCGAACAGAACATATCTGTCCAGGTGATGTGGGGGCTGCACCAGAAAAACGTCGTCATCACCTGCGGGCACAGCATCATCAACAGGACCTCCAGCGTGGACGTCGGCTCGCTGATGCTCAAGTACGGCGGCGGCGGGCACAGGCGGGTCGGCACATGCCAGGTTCCCACGGAACTCGCCGACACCGTCCTGGAGGCGATCGTCAACGAGATCAATGCCGCCGCGGCCAAGCCGCAAGGCGTAGCGGGCGAAGCGAAGAGTTAATCGCAGAGAGTGCAGTGAAGAAAACAAAGAGCAAGAGAAGAAGCCTCAGATGGCTTTTTTCTTCTCTTGCTCTCTTGTCCTCTGCGACCTCTGCGAGAGATCTTCTTCGTTCACTGCCCGGCTTGCCCGCAACGGCCCAAGCTACAGTGCCTTCAGCGCGGCACGGGCTTTCTTCTTCACGCCGTCGCTCTTGGTCTTTTCTATGGCGGTCTCCAGAGCCTTCTTAAGGACGGCCTTGTCGAGCTTCTTGGCATCCCGCCCGCCGGCGAGGTTCACTATGGCCAGGCAGGCTTCCTGCGCGGTGTCGGGCTCCGAGGCCAGCTTCGTGAGCATCTCGACAGATCCGTTGCTGATGACGCCCGAGAGGACCGCGATCACCAGCCGCTTTTCCTCCGGCCTGGCCGCCAGTTTCAGGGCCTCGGAGGCCTTGGCAAGCCGCTGGGCGTCGGAGAGCTTCTTGGACGACTGGAGGTATTGCAGGTAGCCTCGCATCGCCAGCACCTGGTGAGGCACCTTCTTGGCGGACTTGGCCAGCGCCAGCAGCATGTCGGCCGCGGCTTCATCCTGTGGCCACTTGTTCGGCCAGGTCGAAAGCGTGCGGACAGCCTCGTCCTGGACGGCCTCGTCCTTGTCGTCGATGGCGGCCTTGACGGCTGCAAGGGCGACCGGCCCGCCGGCCGCGATCATGGCGTGCAGGCCAACCAATCTCAACTCGCCGGCCTGGCTCTGCATCAGGGGCTTGAGCTGGCTGGCGCAAGCTGCGCCTGCCCTGCCGGCCAGGGCTGTAAGGGCCTTCTCGGCCCCGGCTCGCTCGTCCGGGCTCTGGGCCTTCTGGACGAACTTGAGCATGTCGGGAATCTGCTTGTCGGTGCCCATGGCGGCGATGGCGCCAAGTGCCGCCGCCCGCGCGGCCGCATCCGTTCCACCGGCCAGACGCACCATTGTCGGCAGGGCCTCGGGCAGTTGCCGCTGGGCGGCCAGGTCCACAAGCACCAGCAGGACCTTGCCGTCGGCCTTCTCCAGGCGGGCGACGATGTCCGCGCTGACGGCCTTGCCGGGAAGGCGGGCCAGTGTGAGCCTGGCAGCCTTCGAGACCTCCGCATCGTCATCGACGGCGGCGTCCAACAGCACCGGCACGCACGAGACGTCGCCCATCTTCTGGAGGATTCCCAGCGCCACAACGCGCACCCGCCCCTTGCCGGACTTTGCGGCCTCGAGCACGGCCGGGGTGGCCTTCAGGTTCGGCCGGGATGCAAGGGCCAGCAGGATCGCGCCCTGGCGGTCCGCCGTGGCGGATGCAAGCTCGGCGCTTATCACGTCGGTTGCGGCCTGGCCGGGAAGCTCGTGGGCCACGCGCAGGCCCAGTGCGAACATGGCGCGGTCTTTGGACCGCAGCAACTCCGCCAGCATTGGCGCGCCGGCGTCCTTGCGGGCGAGGATCACCCCGCGGGTGGCCTCCAGAATCCGCTGAGCGGGCACGTCGGCTTTGCGGACGGCTTCGTAAAGCCGGATGGCCTCGCTGGCCTGGCCGGCAGCCAGGAGTTTTTCGGCGCACATGACGCAGCCCTCAGCCGCGGCCGAGCGAACGCTGACAGGCCCGCCGGCCAGGCACGGCTCGATCGCCTTTGCCGCCTGTGCGGTGCCGATACGCCCCAGCGCCGCCGCGGCCGCCGAGGCGACTTCCTCATCGGCGTTCTTCAGCAGGCCCGCCAGGTCGGCGGTCGCCTTTGCGTATGCCCGCACGCCCAGCGAGTTGACCACGCCGATAAGCAGCCTGCCCTTGAGTTTGCCGACCGCCTGGCGAAGGGCCTCGTCGGCGGCCCGGTCAGGTATGGCCTCCAGCGCGATCCGCGCCCAGGACGAGAGGTTCGGGTCCACCAGCAGCGCCGCCAACGCCGGGACCGCCTTGGCGGTGCCGTAAATCGCCAGTTCCTTGCAGGGGATGGCCTTGTCCTGCGGCGGGACGTTAGACTGAATAATCTGGATCAGCCCGGCTTCCTTATCCGCCGCGGCGTCAGCCGCAAGAACTCTTGGACCCGCGGTCGTAAACGCCAAACCAGCTATGACCGCGGCACAAGTTGCCGCATACCAAATCTTGCGCATCGTTGTTCTCCTGCCGGCAGAGCCGGCCTTTATGTCCGCATTTTCCTAGAAATGCCACGGGTCGCGCAGGGCCTCGCTCCGCAGGCGGTTTGCCTGCTCGGCGCCGTCGCCGATGAAGACGTTCTTCACCGGGTCGTACGCCAGCTTACGATTGAGGAACAGCGCGATGTTCGTCGCATGGCAGGCAATGTGCGAGTGGCAGGCGACTTCGGCGTTAGCCAGCGGCTCACCGCGGGTCTTGACGCAATTGAAGAAGTCGCGAAGGTGATTGTTGGCTGGGTAGCCGCGGATCGCGGCGCCCTTGCCGACAAGCAACTCCGGCGAACTGGCGACGATCTCAGCATCGTCGCCCGTCTCAACCCAGCCGGTGTCGCCCTCGAACCGCACAGGGCACGAGCCCATCCCGCCCAGCCAGCCGTCGCCGCGCATGACCAGCTTCACGCCGTTGGCGTACAACGCGTGGGTCCGGCCATTCTCCGCCGGGAAGTACTCCACCGGGTCCGTGTTGTCGGCGCTGTTGGCCCACTGGCAGAGGTCAACGCAGTGCGAACCCCACTCAAGCACGCCGCCACCGACCATCCCGCCACCCTTCTCGAAATCGAAGCCGTTGAGCATCTGCTTGTTGAAAGGCCTCCACGCGGCCGGGCCTAGGTACATGTCCCAATCCACCTCATCACGCGGCGGTTCGGGCTGGGCCGGCTGCCACCCGCTCATGTGAGTTCCCATCCCGCCGGGATGGGCATGCACCGCCCGGAGCTTGCCGAGCTTGCCTTCTTGGGCGAGCTTGACGCAGAACATGAAGTTCGGCAGGTTCCGCCTCTGCATGCCGCCCTGGAAGATCCGCCCCGTCCTGCGGAACGCCGCCGCCAGCTCGAGGCTCTGGACGATGTTCTTCGTGCATGGCTTCTCGCAGTAGACGTCCTTGCCGGCCCTGGCGGCCGTTATCGAGGCCGTCGCGTGCCAGTTCGGACCTGTGGCGATGAGCACCGCGTCGATGTCGCCGCGTGCCAGCAACTCGCGGAAGTCTATGTATGGCTTGCAATCCTTGTTGCCGTACTTGCCGTCGACCATTCCCTTGGCGCGGGTGCGGTTTACGCCGCGAACGTCCGCCACGGCGACGACCTGGACGTCCGGCTCCCAGAGTATGCAGCCGAGATCGTACGAGCCGCGATTGCCTATGCCGATTGCCCCAAGGGTTATTCGGTCGCTTGCGGCCACGGCGCCGTCCTTGCCCAGGGCGGCCGCGGAAACTATCGTCGGCGCGGCTATGACGGCCCCTGCCGCCGCCGCCGCGGTCCTGAAGAACCGCCTGCGACCCATGCGTCTTGCTCGATCGGACATTCTCGATCTCCTTAAACTTGCTGCCAACTGCCCACTGCCAAAAGACCCCGCCGCCTTCGAGGCGGCCAGGTTCGCGGGACTGCACGCGCCCGCACCACGTGTAACACACCCGGCGCAACCGCCGCCCGGCAAAAAAACAAACAATTGTTGATGGCCCGACGCGCCGCAAAAAAAACCGTATAATGCGGCCTCACGTGCGGACCCGGCAAAGACGGAGAGAGAATGCTTACAGAACAGGCCAGACAGCGAATCCGCGAGATGGCGAGGCAGCACGTGGAGATCTGCCAATCGGACCGCAACCTCGCCGCCCGCCGGCTGTGGCGGGACCACAACAGCCTGCGGAAGACCCGCCCGCCCGTAATCTGCTCGTGGTATTGGGCCTGCCACATGGGCGGGGAGATCGTGGCCCAGCTTCCGCCGCCGCTCGCCGAAGACCAGCCGTTCAAAGGCCTGGAGAACTGGCTGCAACTGCGCCTCTGGGGCGCCACGATCCCCGACGACACCGTGTACTACCCGTGGTATACGATGCGGGCGAAGATGCGCCAGCCCCTGGCCGGAATATGGGGCTACGAGAAGAACCGCGTCTACGACGAGTCCAGCCGAGGCTGGCGGAACTATCCCGTCATCCGCGAAATGGCGGACCTCGACCGCCTGAGAGCCACGCCGCACGAATGCCTGGACGACGACACGCCGGACATCCGCGCCGTGCGCGACCTGATTGGCGACATCATGCCGGTCCACGTCAACAAGAGCACCATATACCCGATCTGGGGCGGCACGGACCTCTCGGAAACCCCCGGCACCCTGCTGGGCCTGGAAGAACTCATGTACATGCTCTACGAGAATCCCCAACTCGTCCATCGACTCATGGCCTTTACGCGCGACGCGGTGCTGGCAAACCTCGACCAGGGCGAGTCGGCCGGGGACTGGTCCACTGTGGAGAACTGCAATTACGGCATGCCGCCCGACACGGACGGACTGCCCGAGCCGAAGCCCAACTCGCACGGGGCGTCGCTGAAGGACCTGTGGTTCTTCACGCATGCCCAGGAGTTCGAGGGCGTCAGCCCCGCCCAGCACGAGGAGTTCCTCCTGCAATATCAAATGCCGATCATGGCCCGCTTCGGGCTGGTCAACTACGGCTGCTGCGAGACCCTGGACAACAAGATCGACATGCTCCGCAAGATCCCCAACCTCCGCCGCATCCTGATGGGTCCGCGAGCGGACGTAGCCCGCGGCTGCGAGAAGATAGGCGGCGACTACATCGTCTCATGGCGGCCAAACCCCGCGATGGTGTCCGCCGGCTTCGACGCGACGGCTATCCGTGCGGATATCCGCCGGGGGTTTGCCGACGCGACCGCGGCCAGGTGCAGCATAGAGATAATGCTCAAGGAAATGATGACCGTCCAGAACGACCTTACCCGCCTTTTCCGCTGGACCGAGATCGCCATGCAGGAATCCCAGAACGCCGGCCAGTGATCAGGCGGGAAACTGGTGCGACAGCGCAACTTCGTAGCATGGCCATCTTGGCCATGAGCCTGCCTGCCGGCAGGACTCAATGGTTGGCCTGCGTGTTCCCCTGTCAACGCTTGCGTCGTGCCCTCGCGGCCACGCCGCCATGACTCGGGGCCGTGGCGGCGCGCTACTGCCTTCCACGTAAGACTCTTTCATTCTCTACTCCATGCCGGTTTATCCCGGCGCTCTTAGCGTCCCTATCTTCCCAAACTTCCTGGACCACCACAGCCGAATCATGAAACCCCTGCTGGTTGCGCCTTAGCGTCTCCACACACAGCGATAGTTGAACCGCCTGTTTGGTGCCGTATCGCCATCGGTGCATAGGGAGATCGAGTCCTTCAGATCCTGCGGGTTGTCGGCCCACTTGAAGTCGAACGTGAAGGCGTCTGCCTCGATGCCCAACAACTTCCGTGGCACCGATACTTCGAGTGCCTTGCCCAAATAGGCATACGACAGCTTCGCCACGTTAACCCATGCTCCTGCCGGCGTCCATCGCATGAGCGTCGTGCTCTTTTCGTCGGTGACGCCCTTGTTGATCAGGTAGTCGTAGCCGCACCAGCCAGTCTTCGGATCCTTGTCAGCGTCGATCAGGAGGAGCATCCAATTGCTGCCGGTGTGGGGCGTCAGCGGTGCTGCGGTTTCCACATAGAAGCTTACCGCATCTGGGCTCACGGCGACCTTGGCGGTGACGATGTCGTTGCGCCCCGAGGTGTTCTTGTACCGGAGTCCGCCGTATCCCTTGTAGTCGCGATGGGCGGTGTCGCCGACCGTGTCGCGGTGTTCGACTTGGATGTCGGCCCAGTCCTCAAACCGGCCGTCTATCTTCACCGGGTGCAGGCCGCGGTTCCGCGGTATCGGACGAACGCCCTTGTAGCGCCGGATATTCTGGGCCATTTGCATGTAGTAGTTGTCCGTATAGCCGCCCTTCATGGGCTGGACGCACCGGTTGAACTCCGGGTTGTACTGGTCGACGAAGTAATAGTCGCTCTGGCGCCGCATGAAGTTGAACTTGGCGCCGGCCGCGGGATGGTGCTTTCCGGCGGTCCACTCGTTCCAGTCGTTGATGTAGAGGAACTGTGGATTGGCCGCGATCGCCTCATCCCACCTCTGCTGGAAATATATGCCGTAGCCCTCGGGGCGCTCGACGGTCTTGCCGAGCCACGGCACGTACGTGGGCACTGGCAGATCCTGGTCGTTCAAATCCGGTTCGCCCTTCTCTCGCGTCCACGACTTGCCGACCAGACTCGACGGGTGCTGGGCCGGCGTGACAGCGGCTTCCTCGCGCTTGCCCTGATGCGTCGAGACCAGGTCCATTGGGTTCATCTTCTTCACCTGCTCATTGCTCAGGTCGTAGCCGAAACTCCAGTTGTCCTCGGTGCCGACGAACCGCTTGCCGCCCCATTCATGGTAACCCCACCACATCGTGCGGAGTGTGAAGTAGCCCTTCACCTCCTTGGTGTAGTCCTTGTATGTCGGCTCGCAGTAGTCGGGGTCTCCGTAGTGAGGGTGGTTCGGATCGGTCTTGGCGGACGCCTCGTAGTTCGGATTGGGATTCTGAACACCGCCTCCGTTGGCGTCGATTTTCGGTGTGCCGTTGTAAAGGAGCAGAGGCTTGCCGTCCCAGTAGTACCAGAGATCCTTGTACTTCTCGGCCTTGTAGATCTTCTCGTACAGTTCCTGCACCACCCTGATAACCGGTCCGTTGAAGGACCAGAAGCAGAACTGCGGCACCTTGTTGCCTTCGGCCTTCATCTTCTGCATCACGGAGAAGATGACGTTCCACTCGTCCCAATACCGAACGGCGTTGGTCACGTCCATAACCAGCACGTCCACGCCCGCGTCGGCCAGCATGGACATGTCCCTGCGGATGACCCACTCGTCCTTGCTCAGGAAGTAGCCCATCTCCGGCTCGCCCCAGTGGTAAGAACCTGCACTCCAGAGCGGATGTCCGGCATCGAGACGGGCCTTAGGGTCGACGGCGAGGATCTTCGACACGTTCGCGGAGTAGGGGCTCTTCCCGGCGTGCGCCGCGTCGCGGTGCCACGCAATGTAGAAGATACCCACAACGCGGCGCTGGTCCTTCTTCACCGGGCCGACCGCCTCGTAGTCCGGCATGGTTCGGCCGAGCGCGTCGCTGGCAACCCACGTGTCCGGGAATATGTCACGGACAGTGGACTGGGCCGACGCATGCTGAGCGGGGGCGCACATCAACAGGGCGGCGAGTACCAGAACGCATTTTCTCATTCGAGTCTCCATTTCACTATTCTACCTCACTTCTCATCCGGGCACATGGCTACGCTTCAGCCCGGATTTCCAGGGTGACCTACATATCTGGGGACACCATCAATCCTGTTCGGCACTCACATTGCACTGCCCGGTGAGTTGGGAGTCAATGGGTGATTGATGTAGGTGAGAGTAGATTCTTCGGCATATCTGGATACGCGAATTCACATCTGAAGTGCAACGGTTCGCCGCCCCGGCGAGAACCGGCAAATTGTGCGGTAAACAGCCAATATCCCTTGACCATCCGGCCCAGATGCGTTATGTTGGGCCGTGCATAACGCAATGGTGCTTGCTCGCGGGACTTGTTATTTGCTCGCGGGCGCAGTACACGGTGCTCGAGGTTCAAGCCAGGTGCATGCCCGCGAGAACCCTCAGGCGAG
>CAZSBS010000123.1:10410-14194 GCA_964605095.1 uncultured Planctomycetaceae bacterium
GCGAGAACCCTCAGGCGAGGACCTTTAAGAGAGGACAAGTGATGCGGATTGGGTTCAGGGCGACGCTCGGTCTGGCTGCCGTGCTGGCGGTGGCGGCGGGTTCCGCGCGGGCGGCTTTGACCAGTCCATGGGACGACCTTGTCGCGAACCCCGATGCAAACTGGATCGTCCCGAATTCGGTGAACATCTACGCGGCCAACACATCCGAATCCTTCCCGGTGAGTTTCGGCCCGGCCAGGACTACTGACGGCGGCTCGCGCGGGATGAACTCTCTGAAATTCGTAAACGAGCAAGAGGGCCACCACGCTACAACGGCGACGACCGGCAGCGTGGACGTGCTCGCGACCGGCGGCGTGGAATTCGACGCCGTGATCATCCTCGTCGCCATCGACGCGACTTCCCTGCCCGCCAATTTCGGCCTGACCATGAACGGCTACGAGTGCGTGCCGCGGGAGGACTTCGTCTACTACGACGGAACCGCATACGACTCGGGCAGGCCCACCGGGTATTACCCGGGCGCGACCAATCCGGAATCCGAGCCGATCGCCTACGACTTCGCCAAGGGAATGGTCACCGTACTGGCCTTTACCGATGTGACGCTCAAGAAGGGCACCAACTACACGTTGGACTACGCCTTCGAGAACCTGCCCGGCCGGACCGTGTTCAGCGTCTACGGATTTCCAGCGGGCGACACGGGCTATGAGGTGATATACCACACCAACCGCGGGCTGGATGACATAAGCGCCCCCCTCGGCAGCATCGTCTCGACGTTCGAGACCGCGGCCTTGCCTGGCGACGCCAACGGCGACGGGGTGGTGGACGCGGCCGATTACGTCATCGTCAAGAGGCACTTCGGCGACGGAACCGCGGCAGGCGTCCCCAAGGGCGACTTCGACAACGACGGCGACGTGGCCCTGGACGATTTGCGGATACTGGCCGGCGGTTTCGGCGTCGGCAGCGCCAGTATCACGCCCGAGCCGGCAACCGCGATGCTGCTGGTTCTCGGGGGCGCGGCAATACTGCGAAGGCGGCGACAAGAGACGTGGAATCACAAGAGATGACTGTTGAAAATGAGCGACAAGTGAGTGGAAATCGAATCGTTATCGCACTGGTCCTTGGTCTGGTGCCGGCCGCGGCGGCGTGCCCCGCGCTGGCGGACTTCACCAAACCCTGGAAAGAGCTTGATGCCAACGGCGGAGCTAACTGGATCAGCCTCAAGACGATCGACATGTACGCAGCCAACCGCCCCGACACATCGTACCCGGTGAGTTTCAACACCGTCAGTGGGGGCAAGGCGAGCGGCATGACCGCGCTGATGTTCGCCGACAAGACCGACGCGCATCACCAATCAACCTATCAGACGGGCAGCGTTGACGTGCTTGCCACGGGCAAGAAGGCGTTCACCACGGTGCTGGTGCTGATCGCCATCAAGGCGACTTCCCTGCCGGGGGACTTCGGCCTGACGCTGAACGGCTACACGTGCGATCCGGCGACGTACTTCGTCTACTACGACGGCACGGCCTACGCCGCGGGCAGGCCCAGCGGATATTACCCGGACGCGACCGACCCGGAGGGCGAGCAGATCGCCTATGATTTCCAAAGTGGAATGGTGACAGTGCTGGCGTTTCCAGAAATCACACTGGCCGAGGGCTCGAACTACACCCTGAACTACTCGTTCGACAACCTACCCGCCAAGGCCGTGTTCAGCGTATACGCAATGCCGGACGGCGAGCCAATCCACCACACCAACCGCGGGCTGCCCGAGAATGGCAGCGCGGTCTCGACGTTCGAGGTCCTGCCCGAGCCGGCCTCGCTGGCCCTGCTGGCCTGCGGGTTCGCCGCGCTGCACAGGCGAAGGCGGCGCTGACGCCAAGGACACTCACAATGCCAGGCCGGCCCAGGCGACATGTCGATGAAGGTTTCACGCTGGCTGAGACGATCATCGTAGTGGCCATCATCGCCATTCTGCTGGCAATGATCGTGCCGTATTACGGCTCCGCGCACGCGCGGACGCTGCTTGTCAATTGCCAGTCGAACCTCCGCTGCGTCGGCGTGGGAGTCCAATCATACATGCAGATGCACGACTCCCTGCCGGTAAGCGAGCACCTGGCCAACCCGCACCCGGAACTGCTTGCCGAGATGCTCGGCTCGTACGTGACCGCCGAGGCCCTCTACTGCCCGGCCGAGATGAGAAGCGACCTTCGCTACTCCCGCCAGAACGTCGAGGCCGGGAATATCTCGTACTATTACTACTGCTGCCGCAAGGCCACGACGAACTACGAGGCGTCGCAGTTCCTGTGGCGCGCGGGATCGACAAACGCCAAATGGCCGCGGCTCATTACCAACATCGGCGTTATGGGCGCCTCCGAATGGCAAACCGATCCGTGGGTGATGAGCGACCGGTGGGTTTCCGGCGAGTTGCCGCATCCGTTCGGGCAGAAGGGGCTGAACTTCCTTCTGCTCGGCGGGCGGGTTAAGATGGTCAGCGCCAGCCCGCGAGATGAGTTCAGATAGTGCGGTGTTTGGCGGCGAAAATATAATGGAAACGATCCTGATCGGCATAGACGACACGGACAACGACGTCAGCCCCGGCACCGGGCACATGGCCCGGATTCTGATGGCTGAGTGCCTCCAGCGCGGCATGAAGGCCGTGAGCATCACGCGCCACCAGCTTCTCGTCGACAGCCGGATTCCGTATACGTCGCACAACAGTTCCGCCTGCGTGGCAGTCGAGGGGCCCGGCCCGGAGGCGGCGGATTTCGCGTTCGACTTCGTGGCCTCGCGCTCGGCCGAGGGGTCCGACCCCGGCGTGTGCATCTGCCGGCAAGCCGAGGTTTCCGACGATATCCAGGATTTCGGCCTGCGGGCGACGCGGGAGGTGCTGGAGATGGCTGAGGCGCTGGAGATCGCCGGGCGACTGGGTGTGGCGCTTCGCCCGCTGGGTGGCACGGGGCTTGGCGTGATCGGCGCGTTGTCGGCTGTCGGCTTGCGGGCGGGCGGGCAAGACGGTAGGGTAATAGACATGCCCGGCCTGCGGCAGTTGCCTGATCGCGTCTCGGCCGGGGAACTGATGAAGCTTGGAATCGACCTGGCCCACGAAGGCCCGAGGTCCGCCTCGGCCAACGACGCCTACGCGACGCTCGGCTGGGTCCGGCCAAGAATGCTTGCAGGCCGGGCCGTGCTGCCGGTGTTATGGAGCGAGGAACACAATGCGTGGATACCCGTCGACCGAAAGCGTAGCCGCCCGCTCGAGTAGCCTTGCCGCGGCGGCTGGAGCGCCGGCACTGCTGGGCTGCGTGGCCGTCGGCCTGCTGGCCGGGCTGATGACGGCCTTCATGGACAGCCTGCACCTTGGTCTTGGGTTGCCAGGCCACAAGGTCCTGTTCTGGATGCCGCCGCTGATCATCGCCCGCCTGCTGCTTCGCCACCCCATAGGCGCCACCGCCGGGGCAGGAGCGACGGCAATCGCATGCCTGGGATGCGGCGCCAACATCGCCGGCGGGCCCGCCTACGTGCCGCTGATCATCCTTGCCGGCAGCGTGCTGGACGCCGCGGCCGGCCTGGCTGAAAGACGCCGCCTGTCCGTCTGGCTGATCATCCCCCTGCTAGGCGCGGCCGGGGCGGGCGGGGCGATGCTCTGCGCCGTTAAACGCCTGATGGTCCCCCTGCTCAAGACGCACCTGCTGTGGAGCGTAATCCCCGACCCCGCCGCGTCGGTGATCATCTACGCATTCTTCGGCCTCATCGCCGGCCTGCTCGGCGCCGCAATCGCAACCGGCATCAT
>CAZSBS010000124.1:0-14165 GCA_964605095.1 uncultured Planctomycetaceae bacterium
CCAAATGGAAAACTGTCTAAATTAACAATTGGGCAACACGCCCTACCGGCTACCGCCTACTTGCCCTGCTCGTCCAGGACGAATATGCCGCTTATGGTCTTGAAGTGAACGTCGTCGTGGATTACGCCGACGACCTTCTTCTGGGCATCGCGCGAGACCTCGAAGACCTGCGGCTGCTGGCCGATGTGGCCATGACCGCCCCAGTTGGCGACAATCAGGTTGCCGTTGGGCGCCAGGCGCAGGCCGCCGATGAACCGCAGCGGGTTGCCCGGCAGCTCGTTCTCGGTGATCTGCCAGACTACCTTGCCCTGGGGGTCCACCTCGGTGATAAGGTGCGCGTCGCCGCATGCCACGATCGTGTTGCCGTTGGGCAGCCTCAGGCCGCCGAAGGCGTTATTCTGAGGGATGTCGCGGACGATCTTGCCCGTCGGGTCGTACTCGCGGAGTATGCCCTCGCTCACCTGCCCGACGAGGTAGTTGCCGGTATCCAACTTGCGGGCGTTGCGCATCTGGCCGTGGGTGTTTTTGCACGTGGTTGTCAGCTTGACCTCTTTGACGATCTTGAGGTCGCGGTCGACCTCGACGATCCTCATCGGCCCCGACTCGGCGATCATGACCTTGCCGTCCTTCAGCGGCTGGCAGGCGTGGATCTCGTTGGCCTTGTCGGTCTTGTACTCCCAGACGACCTTCTTGTCGGGTGTAGCTATCCGCACGCCCTTGTTGTAGGTGTACAGGACATTGCCGTCGGGCAGCATCCAGATGTCCTGGGTGCCGGGTGCGGGCATCTCCCACGTGACCTTGCCGGCCTTGTCGATCCGGCAGACCTTGCCCCCGCCGTAGTCAGCCAGGAGCATGGCCCGGCCTATCGTCAGGATCGGCACCTTTGCGGCCGGGGCGGCGGGCTTATCGGCGGCCCGCAGGCTTGTAGTAACTGCCGCAACGGCGGCGAGGGCGACGGCAGCGGCCAGAATCATCAGCTTGTTTGCGTTCACGAGATATTTCCTTGTTGGAGGTCCAGGGCACAAACACGAATGATAGACGACTGACAATAGACCTTGAACCTGTGCGGACGGGGCGGGTGTCGCGGCTGCCCGCGATGGGATTGTCGGTATTGGCAACAGGGACCGGGGACCTACCTCGCTGAAGCGGGGACCTGCTCGCCGAAGCGAACAGGCCGGGGCTTCAGGCTTCAGGTTCCCCCGACAGTAATTCTAAGTTCCGGGTTCCCCCGTTCCGGCTACAGTGTCGCAGCCGGCGCGGGCTCATCGGCGTGGGCGAGCTCCACGGCGGGCAGGACGTCGGCGAGTTTACCGGACCCGATGGCCTCAGCCATGGCCTCGACGCACGCCAGGTCGAACTGCCGTCCGGCGCCCTTCAGCAGTTCGCCCATGGCGTCACGAATGCTCATCGGCTCGCAGTAAGGCCGGCGGGTAGTCATGGCGTCAAACGCGTCGGCCACGCAGACAACCCTGGCCAGCAGCGGAATCTTGCCGTCGGCAAGCCCGTGGGGATAACCCGAGCCATCGAGGCGCTCGTGATGGCAGCGGATGGCATCCATCGCCCCGCTGACCAGGGAGGCCCCGGCCAGCATCTCCGCGGCGATGTCCGGGTGCTGGCGGATGCGGTCCCACTCGTCCTCGCTAGGCGCGGTCCGCTTGTAGAGGATCTCGTCGGCCATGCCTATCTTGCCGATGTCGTGAAGCTTCCCGGCCATGCTCAACTGGGAGAGGCTCTCGACCGACAGTGTAAGATTCTCGCCTATGGCCACGGCGTAGCGGGCCACCCTGTCGCTATGGCCCCGCGTGTAGGCGTCACGGGCCTCGATGGCGTTGACGAGCGTCTCGAGGAACTCCACGTTGGACCGCTTGACCCTCGCGACGGCCTGGTGGTTGTGTATGGCCACCGCGGACGCCTCGCAGATGTTGCCGAAGATGAACTCGTCCTCAATGGTGAAGTCGTCCCGGCCCTTGGGTTCGGTGACGCTGATCACGCCGAGCCGCAATTTCCCCCAGGTCATGTTCGACAGCAGGAGCGGCGCGGACATGATCGCATCGGAGGCGATGGGCAGGGCCTCGTCGGACTTCTGCGGGCCGCGAATGTGGATAGGCGTGTCGGCCTGGAAGACGCGCCCGGCGATTCGCTCGCCGACAGGTATTCGCGTCGAGTCGACGACGTCCTGCGGCACGCCGCGCGAGGAGGCGATGTAGAGGTACTGGCCAGCCTCGTCGCAAAGCATCACCGAGACGCGCCCGCACCGCAGGCGCTCGATGGTGCTGTCGACGATGTACGTCAGGCACTCTTCGAGAGTGTCAAGCGGCGAGAGCTTCCTGAGGAACTCGTGCTGCTCGGCCTGTTCCTTGTGAAGTTGCATGAGCCGCCGGCGGCTTCGGGCCCGCTCGTCGGTGTGGGAGTTGATCAGCGACAGCATGATGACGGCGACCAAGCCGGTCATGATGAAGACCGTATTGAGAACCGCCCCGCCGAAATACCATGCCGCCCCGCCCTCGATCGCCACGGCCAGCACCAGCAGTATGCTTGCCCGGATCGGCGGGCACTGACGGGCGCTCTTGAGTTCGCAGTCGACGCATCGTCTGAACGGCCGCAGACCGAACTTGTAGGATAACATGCAGTTATGGAAAAGCTTCGATACGGCTTGTTCGTTGCCTAACATGTTCGGTCCTTCCTTTTCGAGTTCGATCTCCGAGTGCGCCTCATGGATTGCTCCGCTCAAAAGCGATGGCGGAGAGCGGGCAAGTCCTTGGAATACTCTTCGGCCCGCCGAGGCCCCCGCTTGAGCAAGACGCAGAGTCTGGCCGGGAGCTGCCGCCGGGGCCGAGAGGTGTTTTTTTTCCGTTAAACCTCCGCAATAAACTGGCTTTGCGGCCGTCAAACGTGTAATAGATATGGGTGTCGAACTCAGCGCCCGGATGGGACAGGGGTTGTCTGCCGCTATCGGGGCTCCATCGCTTAAATGAAGGGAGCGTGGGATGTTGGCACCGCGCGGGCTTATTGGCAAGTTGCTGGCGACAGGGGCGATTCTCTGGGTCTTCGCGGCGGGCGGGGCGGCAATCGCCGCGCCGGCGGCGGGGTCCGGAGGCGACAGCGTTGTCAGGTTCGCCGGGCCCAAGGAAGAGCAGTGGCTGGCCCAGGCAATCTGCGATGAACTGCGTCTCAATACCGGCCCCGAGAAGCGCAAGGCCCTGTCAAAACGTCTCCAGGACATCGCCTTGGCCTGGCTGGCGACGGGACGGATGGACGCCTTCGACACCGGCAACGAGCTTGTCCACGCCATGCGCGCCTGCACGTATATGGCCGGGCTCGAGGGCAAATCCAAGGCCTCGAATCCCAAGCTCGCCGAGTGGCTTCTGGACCACGCCGAAGTGCGCCGGCTGCTGTTCCGCTCGCTGGCGGACGTCGACTCACCGGAAAAGGCCCTCAACCAGTTCGCGGAACTCCAGGCCGCCGAGCCGGAAAAGGTCCTGGCATACCCCAACCTCGCCGTCGCGTTCGCCACGGCCAAGAGCCTCCGCTACAACAGGAAGCAGCCAAAGCCGGCCCACATGGTCGAAAGCTTCAACTACTACAGCAACCCCAAGCGGCAGTTCCGCTACGACCTCAAGAAGATGCCCTTCGAGCTGTCCCGCTACCTGGCCGACACCCGGATCAACATCGCTGAACGCGACTGGGCGGCCGGGAAGTACTTCCGCACGGGCGACCTGGGGCCGGCATACTTCGACGTCAAGTACGACACCGACTACTTCATGAAGAAGGTGCCCAAGAAGATCGACGCGCTGGAGTTCACCCTGCCGAACCTCTTCAAGGTCGGCGGGGTGTGCATCGAGCAGGCGTACTATGCCTCGGAGGTCGCCAAGGCCCTGGGCGTGCCGGCCACCATCGTGTACGGCAAGGGCGAATCCGGAATCGGACATGCCTGGTTCACGTACTTCCAGTTGAACCCGGCCGGGACATCCGCCTCCTGGGCCGGCGGGGCCGGACGGTATCAGAGCCAGCTCTACTTCACGGGCAACGTCTTCAACCCGGCCACCGGCGAGCAGATTCTCGACAGCGAGTTGACCCTCGTCGGCGCCGCCGCCCTGCTTCCGCTGAAGCGCCGCGAGCAGGCCGAGTCCGCCACGGCCCTGGCCAAGGTAGCCGCCGAAGCCTGCCGCGAAGGCGACAAGGAAGGCGACGTGGAACCGCTCAAGGCACTTGCGGGCGACTACCAGGCCCGCCAGGACCAGGCCAAGGACACTACCGCGCCCAAGACAATGCTGGACTGGGTGAAGCCCAAGAGCAAGATCGACTCGAAGATAATCGAGGGCCTGCTGGACCTGGCCATCCAGCGAAACATCGCCTATGGCCCGGCCTGGCAGACGATCGTGAGCCTCCGCAAGGAAAAACGCCTCTCCGTGGCAAAGCTTGACAGCTTCTTCAATGTGCTGATCGGCAAGACCGCCGTGGCCTACCCCGAGCAGAGCTGCCAGATGATCCTCGAACTCGTGCCAACGCTCGAGGAACCCGCCAAGCGCGAGATGGCGTACAAGAAGAGCCTGGCCGTCTATGGCCGGCGGCCCGACCTCAAGGGCAAGATCCTCCTGACGCTCGGCGACGAGGCCCGCGAGAAAGGCGACGCCAAACAGGCCATCAGGATATACCAGACCGCAGCCGTGGAATGCGTCATCGTGCCGGACATCGTCCTTCCCGCAGCCGCCAAGGCCGAGGAACTGCTGATGGCCGACCAGAGAAAGGCCGAGGCCATGCGGATGTACCAAGCCCTCTTCGCCAAAACCGCTAAGGAAGACTGCGCCGTTGAAATCCGCCGGGAAACCTCGAACTACAAGCTCGGCACCCGCCTTGCTGATCTGCTCAGAGAAGCCGGCAACAATGCCGCGGCCGAAAGGATCATGTCAAGCCTGTAAGAACGTAACATCCTGAACCGACAATCGTTATCACCTACAGCCCCCATCTGGGGGCTGCTTTTTGCGTATCTGCGGCCTTCGCCGGCAAGCGGCGTCCCATTGGGCTCCGTTGACTTCAGCAGCTATGGCCTACGGGGCTGTCGCCAAAGTCAACATTGCTGGCCGGACACCGATTATTCCCCTTTTCTTCTCCCTTTTCTGTTCCGGGGTGGAATAAAATAACCATTTGAAGCGTCCATTTGACGGAATGAGATCGTGATATCCGCCATGAAAGACGACCCAGCCAACACACAGACGCGCGTACTCGAGGCCGCGAGCACCATCTTCGCGGCCAGGGGCTTTCGCGGCACGACGGTGGCGGATATTTGCCGCCAGGCCGGGGCGAACATCGCGGCGGTGAACTATTATTTCGGGAGCAAGAAGAAGCTCTATCGCGAGGCTTGGCGGCACGCCCATTTCAGCATGCTCAAGGCCTGCCCGCCGGACGGGGCCGTGCCGGCGGACGCCACGGCGGAACTCAGGCTTCGCGGGCGAATCCGCGGACTGCTCCAAAGAGCGCTGGCCGGCGACGGACGCGAGTTTCGCATCGTGAACCACGAGATGACCAACCCGACGGGGCTTCTGGCCGAGGTCGTCCATGACAGCCTCGGGCCGCTGCGCCAGGCATTGCGGGAAATACTCGGCCAGTTGCTGGGCGACCGGGCCGACGAGCGGGTGATCCACTGGTGCGAACTGTCCGTCGTCGCCCCGTGCCTCCATCTTGTCCGTAGACGGCACATGCCTCCGCCGGCGGCAAAAGCCGAGCCGCAAGAGGCGTTTGCCCAGCCGACAATGGAGGACCTGGAGAAGATGGTCGATCATTTCACCTCCTTCGCCCTGGCGGGCATACGGGACATACGCCGGCAGTTGGAAGCCAGCCGGCCCGGCCAGGCTGTAGACCGGGCGGCGCCAGCCACATTCAGCAATTCATAGGCGAAACATGAAACGACGGATTAAGACAATACTGGTCATAGTCATAGTGCTGGGGCTGCTCGGCGGCGCCGGCTGCGGTTACTACTACTACTTCGGCTCCGGCAACAACCATGACACGACCTTCCGCACCGAGCCGGTCACGCGAGGCGACCTGCTGGTGTCCATAGGCGCAACGGGCACCGTCGAGCCGGAGGAGGTAATCGATGTCGGCGCGCGGGTGGCGGGGGAGATATTGGAGTTCGGCAAGGACGCCAACGGCAACCAGGTGGACTACAACTCGCCCGTCAAGGCCGGGATGATCCTGGCCAGGATCGACGATTCGCTTTGGAAGATCTCCGCCGCCCAGGCCGACGCCCAGGTCCTCTCGGCCAAGGCCACCTTGCAGCACGCCAAGGCGGACCTTGGCCAGTTCAAGGCCAAGCTGGTCCAGGCCGACCGAGACTGGCAGCGTGCCCGGAAGCTCGGGCCGTCGGACGCCCTGGCCAAATCCAGCTACGACGCCTACGAGTCGGGCTACGAGGTGGCCAAGGCAAACGTGGCAGTCGGCGAGGCGACGATCGCCCAGGCCCAGGCCGGCGTCGCCCTGGCCGAGACCGCCGTCGACACGGCCCGAAGGAACCTGGGCTACTGCACCATCGCCTCGCCGGTCGATGGCCAGATCATAGCCCGGCGAGTGAACATGGGTCAGACCGTCGTGGCCAGCCTCAACGCCCCCAGCCTGTTCCTGATCGCAAAGGACCTGCGGCGGATGCAGGTGTGGGTGCCGGTAAACGAGGCGGATATCGCCAAGCTCCACCCGGGCCAGCCCGTGTCGTTCACCGTGGACGCCATGCCCGACGCCACTTTCCGAGGCCAGGTCGGGAAGATCCGCCTCGACGCCTCCATGACGCAGAACGTGGTGACCTATACGGTGGTGGTGCAGACTGACAACTCCGACGGCCGGCTCATGCCGTACCTGACCGCCAACGTCAAGTTCGAGCTGGACCGCCGCGACGACGTGTTCCAGGCGCCAAGCCAGGCTCTTCAGTGGGCGCCGACGTCGGTCGAGCAGGTGGCGCCGGAGTCCCGGGCCGCCTACGAGGCCCTCTTGGCCCGGCGAGCCGGGCGAGGCGAGGCCGGCGGCGGCACAACTTCGCGCGGGCAGGCGGCAACGAGCGCACCGGCGGCCTCCAGCCAGGCCGCTTCCAGCCCGGCCGGAACCGCGGGCAAGGGCCGGCGCGGCGTTCTGTGGGTCGTCAGCGGCAAGTTCGTCAAACCAATCGAGGTCCGCACCGGCCTGACCAACGGTGCGGAGACGGAAGTCTCGGGTGAAGGGCTCAGTGAACGCATGGAGGTCGTCACGGGCGCGACGGCCCAGTCCGGGTCGGCGGCCTCCGGCGTAAACCCGTTCGCCCCGCGCCGACCGGGCCGATCCGGCAGCAGCGGCAGCAAATCCGGCGCCAGCGGAAGCAAGTCCGGCGCCAACGGCGCCAGCAAGAGCGGCCCGCCGCCGATGTAACAAGGCCCGCGAGGAACCTCGGCCATGGAATTCATAGAGCTTAGCAGCATTCACAAGACCTATCACATAGGCGACATCGCGGTGCCGGTGCTCAAAGGCGTCTCGATGACGATCGCCCGTGGCGAGTTGGTGGCGCTGATGGGCGTGTCGGGCTCCGGCAAGAGCACGCTGATGAACCTGCTGGGCTGCCTGGACCACCCATCCTCGGGCGAGTATTGGCTGGACGGCCAGGAGGTCTCGCAACTCTCCGGCGACCAGCGAGCTATGCTTCGCAACAAGAAACTCGGTTTCGTCTTTCAGAACTTCAACCTCCTGCCTCGGACAAGCGCGATCGAGAACGTGTCCATGCCGCTGACATACACGGCCGCGCACTTGTCCGAGCGCCAGATGCGGCGGCGGGCCGAGGAGGTCCTGGGGCGCATGGGCCTGGCTGACCGCATGGACCACGAGCCGTCGCAGCTTTCCGGCGGGCAGCAGCAGCGGGTGGCCATAGCGCGGGCCCTTGTCAACAACCCCCCGCTGCTGTTCGCCGACGAGCCGACGGGCAACCTCGACTCGCACACCAGCCAGGAGGTGCTGGCCATGTTCCAGGAGCTCAACCAGCGCGACGGGATCACGATCATCCTGGTCACCCACGACGCCAACGTGGCCAGTTGGGCCGGGCGGACGATCCACATCCACGACGGGCTGATCGTCGACGGCTCGTTCGGCGGGACGGTCGGCCAGTCGGACGCCGCCGCCCGGGCCGCCGGCGCCGCGGCCACCGTGACGCCGACATTGCCCGCGGGAGACGACAAATGAAGGGATATCGAACCGTCCGCACCGCACTCAAGGCCCTGTTGCGAAACCCCCTGCGGGCGATGCTGACGACCCTTGGCATCGTCATCGGCGTCGGGTCGGTCATCGCGATGATGGAGATCGGCGAGGGCGCCTCCACCGCCATGGCAAAATCGTTCGCCAGCATGGGCGCCAACGTGCTGATGGTCATGCCCGGCACGGCCGCAAGCGGCGGCATCAGCTTCGGCGGCGGAAGCATGACCACCCTGACGCCGGACGACTGCGCCGCCGTCGGCAAGCAGTGCCCCGCCGTGTTCCTGGTGGCCCCGACGGTGCGCACCCGCACGCAGATCGTCTACGGCAGCCGCAACTGGGTGCCTTCGTCCATGTACGGCACCACGCCGTCGTACCTGGGCATCCGCGACTGGACGATCAGCGAGGGCGAGTGCTTCACCGACCGCGACGTGCAGACCGGCAGCCAGGTCTGCGTGCTGGGCCAGACTATCGTCCGCGAGCTTTTCGACGGCCTCTCGCCCATCGGCAAGGAGATCCGCGTCAAGAACGTGTCGATGCGCGTCGTCGGCGTGCTGGGTCCCAAGGGCTCAAACATGATGGGCATGGACCAGGACGACATCGTGCTGGCCCCGTGGACGACCATCAAGTACCGCGTCAGCGGCTCGACCCTCCAGTCGACCAACCAGAGCGCCTCCGGCAGCTCATCGAGCAGCTCGGTCAACACGCTTAGCAACGTCTATCCCAGCGACGCCACGTGCATGTATCCCGCGCAGTCGGCCGTGCAGCAGGCCAATAACCCCATGCCCGTCCGCTTCGCCAACATCGACCAGATTCAGGCGTCCGCACGGAGCGCCACGGAGATCTCCGCCGCCATCAAGGAGATGACGGCCGTGCTCCGCGACCGCCACCACCTCCGCCAGGGCGATCCGGACGACTTCAACATCCACGACATGACGGAAATGGCCACGGCGTTCAGCGAAAACACCAACACCATGACCAATCTGCTGCTGGCCGTGGCGATGATCTCGCTGGTCGTCGGCGGGGTCGGAATCATGAACATCATGCTCGTCTCGGTCACCGAGCGGACGCGGGAAATCGGCCTGCGAATGTCCGTCGGGGCACGGTCGCGGGACATACTCAGGCAATTCCTCGTCGAGGCCGTCGTGCTGTGCCTGGTCGGCGGGGCGATTGGAATACTCCTTGGGCAGGTCGTCTCGTACCTGGTCTGGCGACTGAAGCACTGGCCCGTGGAGACGTCCCCCACCGCCATGACCGCGGCAGTCATCGTCTCGGCCGCGGTGGGAATCATGTTCGGCTTCTACCCCGCATGGAAAGCCTCCAGACTCGACCCGATCGAGGCGCTGAGGTACGAGTGATCGCGGGCTTCCGCCCGCAATCACAATGCTCAATGTTCAAATGCTGAATGTTCAATGCCAAATGCCGAACCCAAACGCAGAATGATGAATGATAAATGCCATGAATGCCAAAGGCTGGACGTGAAGCATGAGGCTTGCTCGCTTCGGCGAGCATGGCTCTTCTCGCCCCGAGATGTTCTTGACATCTCTTGAGGACCGCAAGAGAGCAACCGAACATCGGGCATTGAACATTGGGCATTCACTAGAGGACGGACAATGACACCTATACCACGATCACTGACGATGTTGCTTGCCCTCTTCGTTTCCGCGGCGCTGCCAACCGGGTGCATGGTCGGGCCGGACTTCGTAAAGCCCGGCGCGCAGGTGCCCGCCGGGTGGACCGGGCCTGCCCCGTCGGCCGCGACCCCATCGGGGCAGGCCAGCCAGCCGACCACCCAGCCGGCGTTGGCTGAGAAAGACCTCGCCCAGTGGTGGACCGCCTTTGGCGATGCGACGCTGACAAGCCTGGTAACCAGAGCCGTCGAGTCGAACCTGGACATCCGCCTGGCCGAGGCCCGGATTCGCCAGGCCCGTGCGGCCCGCGGGGTCGCCATATCCGGCGTCGGGCCCACGCTCAACGGATCGAGCAGCTACACACGCGCCCAGAACGGCAGGATGCCGATTACCGACCAGTACCAGGCCGGTTTCGACGCCGGCTGGGAGGTGGACATCTTCGGCGGGCTGCGCCGCAACGTCGAGGCGGCCGAGGCGGACCTCCGCTCTGCCGTCGAAGACCGGCACGACGTGCTTGTGACACTCTCGGCCGAGGTGGCGAGCAACTACGTGGCCCTGCGAGCCTATCAGCAGCGGCTGGTCATCGCCCGTAGCAACCTCCAGGCCCAGCAGCACAGCGCCGAGATCACCCGCAAGCGGCTGGCCGGCGGATTCGTCAGCAGCCTGGACGTCGCCAACGCCGACGCCCAGGTCGCCAGCACCGCCGCCGCTATTCCCCTGCTGGAGATGTCTGCGTGGCAGACGATCTACAACCTCGGCGTGCTCCTGGACCGCGAGCCGGGCGCGCTTGCCGAGCAGCTCTCGCCGGCCGGCCCGATCCCCGCCGCGAAGCTGACCGTGCCTCTCGGCGTGCCCAGCGACCTGCTCCGACGCCGGCCCGACATCCGCCGGGTCGAGGCCGACATACACGCCGCCACCGCTCGCATAGGAGTTGCCGTCGCCGACCTCTACCCGCACGTGACCATCTCCGGCTCGCTGGGATTCCAGGCAAGCGACCTGCGAAACTGGTTCAACCCCCTGAGCCGCTTCTGGTCGTTCGGGCCAGGCATCAGTTGGTCCCTGTTCAACACCGGGCGAAACCTTGCCACAATCGACATCCAGAAGGCCCTGACTGACCAGACCATCCTGTCGTACCGCAAGACCGTCCTGACGGCCATGCAGGAGGTGGAGAACGCCCTGATCGCCTCAGCCAAGGAGCAGGAGCACCGCAAGGCGCTGGTCGATGGCGTGGCCGCCAACCGCAAGGCGGTCGAGGTGTCGACAAAACTCTACAGTCAGGGGGAAACTGAGTTCCTCAACGTGCTTAACGCCCAGAGGTCCCTGTACTCCACCGAGGACGCCCTGGCCGACAGCGAGCGGGCCATGTCAACCGACCTGATCGCCCTCTACAAGGCCCTCGGCGGGGGCTGGCAGGAAACAGAGAAGCCGGGCGAAAAACCATAGCAAAGGCGAGTCAAAATGCCCAGTACACGATGGCCAGGCCGATCAGGGCGGCGGCGATTACCACCGCGATGATGACGGCTATGCGTTTGCGGGTGGCCCTGCGGCGGGGTCTTGGCTTCAGTTCGAGGCGTTTTCGCAGGTGGTAGCAGTCGGTGCAGACGGCCTGGCCGTTGTGGGTGAGCATTTCCCCGGCGGGGAAACCCTTGCCGCAATCGACGCAGAGCTTGCGGTCCGGCCCGATGGGCTTTGGGGCGACGGGCGAAGTCTCGGCCCCCGGCGTGCCGGGCACGCGAGTAGGCTTGCGGCAAGTGGGGCAGTCAATCATCCGCCCGGCGAACGACTGCGGCATCTTAAGGAACTTTCCGCAGACCTGGCATTTGAACTCGATCATGATGGGCCATTATAACAAAAGAGAACCGGAGATAATAAGAGGCGACACCAAGGCGGAGGGAGACCTTGGCATCGCCCGTTTTCGCCACATCCCTGATGCGGGTGGAGGGAAACCCGCATCGCCTGGGGTGCAGCAGACGAACAACTATTATATGCTCGCAATCAGCAACTCCCAAATGCGGGCATGAAGGAACTTGCAGAAAGTCGGCTAACCCGCCGCACGCCTTACCCTTAAGAGCCGTCAGCCGAACCGCTTGCCGCAAGCCTTCCCGTGGCCCCGCGGCGTTCCTTCATGTTTTAAGACGTCCGCGGGCTTGAAATTGTTCGCGCATTTTAGGGTTCGGACCAGGATAATGCGCCCAGACGAGAAGGCAATAGACCTGAGACCTATGAGCCTGTTTTCATATCGGACAGGCCGGCACGAGGAGAACCAAAATGCCCAAGATAGCCATTATCGGAGCGGGAAGCCTGGTTTTCGCCAAGACCCTGGCGATGGACATACTGGCGACGGAAGCCCTGGCAGGCAGCGAGATCCGGCTGATGAGCCGCACAATGCCAAAACTGCGGCAGATGGAGTCGTTCCTGAAACGCGTCATCGCCGAGAACGGCAAGCAGGCGACAGTGTGGTCCACGATCGACCGCCGCAAGGCGCTCGCGGGAGCAGACTACGTCATCGTGACTATCCAGATCGGCGGGCTTGACGCGTTCGGCTTCGACTACAAGATCCCGCTGAGCTACGGCGTGGACCAGTGCATCGGCGACACGCTCGCGCCCGGCGGAATCTTCCGCGCCCTGCGGACCATTCCCGTGGTGGTGGACATTGCCTCGGACATGGAGGAACTCTGCCCCAACGCCACGCTCATTAACTACGCCAACCCCATGGCGCCCGTGTGCATGGCGCTGGGCTGGACGACCGAACTGCCGTTTATCGGCCTGTGCCACGGCGTCCAGACAACGCTGGACCTCCTCGGCCGGTATACCAATACGCCCAAGGACCGCATCGACCACCTCTGCGCGGGCATAAACCACATGGCGTGGTTCCTGTCGCTGCGGGACAAGCAGACCGGGCGCGACCTGATGCCGATCCTCCGCCGCAACATCGAGAAACCCCAGTACTACGCCAACGAGAAGGTCCGCTGCGAGGTCATGCGGCACTTCGGGTATTTCATGACCGAGAGCACCGGGCACCTGTCGGAGTACATCCCGTGGTTCCGCGGCTCCAAACGGGCGCTTGAGGCATACTGCGACGAGCCGGCCTTCGGCGGCGAGTCCGGGGCCTACTACAACTACGCCAGACTGCTCGAAGCCAAGTACAAGGGAATCGACTACCTTGACCTGGAGTCCACGCACATCGAGAAGCGGTCCGTCGAGTACTGCTCGTACATCCTCGAGGCCATGGAGTCAGACCGCATCTTCAAGCTCAACGGCAACGTCCGAAACGACGGCTACATCACCAACCTGCCCGACGGCTGCTGCGTGGAGGTGCCCGTGTTCGTTGACCGCCGCGGGCTGCACCCGGTAACCGTCGGCTCGCTGCCCGTACAGTGTGCGGCCCTGAACCAGTCCAACGTCACTGTCCAGACCCTTGCGGCCGAGGCGGCGCTGACCGGCGACCCGGAGATGGTGATGCAGGCCTGCGCGATGGACCCGCTGACGAGCGCGTGCTGCACGCTGAAGGAGGTCCGCGAGATGACGGCCGAAATGCTGGCCGCCGAGGCGAAATGGCTGCCGCAGTTCAAGGGCAGAAAGCTCCGGGCCACCCCGGCCATCGCGATTACCAAGGGCCTTAAGAGGATGGACGTGCCGCTGGACCCCGCCCTGGCCATCGCCAACCGCTTCCAGATCCTCGCCGAGCAGAAAACCACCAGGACAAAAAAGGCCGGCAAGGCCCGCAAGGGCCGCGGTGCCAATAGCCGGTAGTCAGGGCTGTCCGACAGTTCCGCGCAATGGGTGCCGTGATCCCGGTTCCGCCTTTCCTGCTCGCTGAAGCGAGCAGGCCCCCGCCGCCGGCGCGGCGCATGAGAAAGGCCTCCGGAACGGATGTCCCGGAGGCCTCTCGTATAAGGCGGCGTTCACCTACTCTCCCGCGTAAGCAGTACCATCGGCCGCTACGGCTTAACTTCTGTGTTCGGGATGGGAACAGGTGTGGCCCGTAGCGTAAATACACCGCCACAGCCCGCCCGGGCGGTTGGGTCCGGGCGGACAGTGTGATGAAAAGGGAAGATTGAGTTGAATCCATGTATCAGTGAATCTTTGGATTCAAGCAGGTTCACTTTTGCCTGAGTGCATCAAGCGGCACATCCGGCCGTCCGCGAAGGCAGACGACGGATGCGGCCAAGCAATCGCCCGTTAGTACCGGTCAGCTTAAGACATTTCTGCCCTTACACCTCCGGCCTATCAACCATGTAGTCTACATGGGGGCTCTCTCCCACAAGGGGAGTGGAATCCTAATCTTGAGGTTGGCTTCCCACTTAGATGCTTTCAGCGGTTATCCATTCCGAA
>CAZSBS010000125.1:0-8592 GCA_964605095.1 uncultured Planctomycetaceae bacterium
CGGCCGCCCGGAAGACCAGGACCAGGAGCGTCACAACCAGGACGAAGATGGCGAAGGCCACCTCGCCGCGGACGAAGATCATGAACAGGCCCAGGCCGGCCGAGATAAGGGTCACAAAGTAGACCAGTATCGCAACCTGGTGCTGGCGAAGGCCTCCGTCCAGCAGGCGGTGGTGGATATGCCCGCGGTCCGGAGAGAAGAGCCCCCGCCGCTCCAGGCCCCGCCGCAGCATGCTGAAGAGCGTGTCGAAGATGGGGACGCCCATGGCCAGGAATGGCACGGCCAGGCCGACCAAGGTCGCGGCTTTCTGGGCGCACTGCACGCTGGCCGAGGCCAGGACGAAGCCCAGGAACAGGCTGCCGCAGTCGCCCATGAAGATGCGAGCGGGGTTGAAGTTCAGGAACAGGAAGCCCAGCAGGCTGCCCAATATCCCCAGCATCAGGATCGCCATGACCGGCTGGCCGGTGTATAAGGCGAAGGCCGCGATCACCCCGCAGGTCACCGTGGATATGCCGGCCGCCAGACCGTCCAGTCCGTCGATGAGGTTCATGGCGTTGGTGATGCCGACGATCCACAGCATGGTTAGAGGCCAGGACACCCAGCCAAGCTGAAGGAGGTGCACGCCGCCCAGGGCAAAGGAGTCGATGCGGACCCCCGCGGCACAGACGGCCGCGGCGGCCAGGAGCTGCGCGATGAACTTGGTGCGGGCACGCAGGCCTCGGATGTCGTCCACAATGCCCACGGCGAACATGAACAGCCCGCCGGCAAGGATCATGATGAGCTGAGTCTGGCACTCCCGGGCCGCCGCACCGACGGCGTTGTCCAGGCCCAGGATCGGCAGGACCATCAGGAAGGATGAAAACACGATGGCCGCCCCGCCGACGCGAGGGACGGCGGCTGCGTGGACCTTCCGCTCGCCGGGCTGATCCAGGATCCGCATAGCCAGAGCAATCTTGGTAACCAGCGCTGTGGCCAGGATCGCCACAAGCATGGCGCCCAGGAAGACAATCCAGTATGTCTGGTATCCGGCAATCATGGCGTCAGTCCAAGGCCTCCAGCAGGTCGGCGTCGACCTCGACGGAGGCGCCCTGGCCCAGTATGCTGATCTCCAGCACAAGCCGGGCCAGCTTGTTTCGCTGGATGACTACCCCTTCCATGCCCTCCAGCGGTCCGGCCGTCACGCGGCAGCGGCGCCCCACGGCGGCGAAGGGGTAAGGGTCCATGGGCAACTTGCCGGCCAGCGCCTTTTGGACCGCGGAGATCTGTGACAGGAAACGGTCCCGGTCCTTCACCTCGATGGTCTGGCAGAGCCGCCCGGTAGTCATGGCGATGTAGCGCTGCTCGGGTGTCCCGGAGAAGAACACGTACGACGTAAACAGGGGCATCTGCACCCGGCGTTTCTTGCCGCCCGAGATCGCCACCTTCTCCCTCAGCGGCAGGAAGTAGTCGATCCCCCGGTTCAGCAGATCCCAGGCAAAGGCCTTCTCGAACCGTGCCTTGGTGTGGGCGACCCACCAGGGCCCTTCCATCTCGGCTACACTCTGAATCCCCGGGGGGATCATAGGCGGGTTGTCACTGATTTTTAGCATTCGCGTGACGTACTCGGCGCGCACTCTGTCCCTGTCGGTGCACCCGACGAGTTGAGAATCGCATAAGGCCTCCGTTCCAAACCTCCCAGCCTCCATTGCCGGGGTGAAATCTACGACTGGGCTACTATTCTGCTGCTATTGCGGAACCGCGCCGTCAGACGGCGCTGAGACCGCTATGTCGCTCTTGCTGGCGCCGTCCCGGGCCGGATAGTAGTACCCCGAGTAGTACGTTTGGTGTTTCTTGGGCTTGCGCAGGCCGTTTACGACCGCGCCCAGCACCCTGGCTCCAACGCCCAGCAAGCCTTCGATCGAATGGTGCGCCATGTCGCGGTTGGACCGGCCGGAGCGAAGCACCAGAATGGTCCCGTCGCACACCGCGGCAAGGACCAGTGAGTCGGTCGCCAGCATCACCGGCGGGGAATCCACCAAAACGGTGTCGTAGGAGTCCCCAAGCCCACTCATCAGCTTCAGGAAGGTCAGCGTGTTGAGGATTTCCGATGGATTGCCATCCAAGTGTCCAGCCGGCAGAACGTCCGGGCCGCCGTTGGCGGAGCGGCATATCGCCTGGCCAAGGTCGCCCAAGCCCAAGAGCACGCCAGCCAAGCCCAGGTCATTGGAGACCTGGAATATCTCGTGCTGGCGCGGCCAGCGAAGGTCGGCATCGACCACCAGGACCCTTTGCCCGGCCTGGGCCATCAGGATTGCCAGGTTGCTGACCAGAGTGCTCTTGCCTTCCCCGGACATAGGGCTTGTTATCAGGATCCTCCGGGCACCCGATGCCTGCGACCCGAAACGCAGGGTCGTCCGGATCGCGCGATAGGCCTCGGCGATTGGCGTCGAGGGAGAGTCCAGCACCGTGCGCCCCAGCTCTTGCCCGGGCTTTACGGCCTTTACCCGCGGCAGGACGCCCAGCACCGGCACGCCCAGCCTGGAAGAGACCTCTTCGGCCGAGACAAGGCGTTTGTCCCCGCTGTTGCGGAGCAAAGCCAGCCCCACGCCCACCAGAACCCCCATGGCCACCGCGATGGCGACGACGCGAAGTGGTTCGGGCTTGTACGGGGAGTTCGGCCGGACCGCCCGCTCGAGCACACTGATGTTCAACGCGCCCACGTCCTCGGTCACGTTGAGTTCCCGTATCCTTTGGTCAACGACCTCGGCAAGCTTGCTCGCCTTCTGCCATGCGTTCTCCAGACGCGCGTATTCGGCCATGACGCTGTTGAGGCCAGTGGCTGCCTTGAGTTGCTCGTCATAGGCGGCCTTGGTCCGGGTGTACTTTTCCAGGGTGGCCTTGTACCGTTGCTGGGTGACCGCAAGCTGGGCGTCGGCCAGGGCTTTCTCGTGCTCCCGTATCTTATTGGTGACATCGGCGATTCGAGCTTCGCTGAACTGGACGGCTGGATGAGTTGTGGGGTTGGCTGGAGTTGTGGGGTACTGTCGCTTAAGGGTCTCATGCTGCAGCCGCAGCGCGGTAAGCTCAGCCTGCAGCCGCGATGCCTCATCCTGCGTGGAGACGAAAACCCCGCCCATGGCTCTCTTAACTTCGAAGAACTGCCGGATCTTAGCCGGGTCGTCCTTCATGGACATGATGCTCTGATAGTCCGCATTGGCATCGATCAACTGAAGCTCCGCCTCGGTCAGGGCCGAGCTGAGCCGGTCGAGCTTCTGGACAATGGTGTTGCCCTTCTCGCCTTGGAAGCCCAACTCAGCATGCTGCCGCTTGAACTCCAGCAGTGCCTTCAGTGATTCCTCTATCTCGCCGTCACGCTTGACCTTTTCCTTCTGGAGGATCGCCAGAATCTCGGCAGCGGTATTCCGCTTGCGCGTTGACTGGTTCGCGACGTAGGCATCCACAACCGCGTTGGTGACCGCGGCAGTGTCCTCGGGGTAGTAGGACTCGAAGGAGACTGTGATCAGGTCGTCGCTCTTGCCCGGGGCGATGCTGAGGCCCTTGGCCAGCAGGGATATCGGGCTCTCGGCGCCGGCGAAGGTCCGCAGGTTCTTTATGCCGGGGGCGTCCATGGCAGCGCCCAGGATGGGGCCGGACCGCATGACCTGGCACTCGGTGTTGAGGTAGTTGGCCGAGGTTCGGTCGCCGCCCTCTTCGGAGGACATGATCCTGGGGCCGCTCCGCTGGACGTAAATCCGTGAACTGCTGATGTAGGCCAGCCTGCCCAAATCCCACGGGAGGTTTCTAGACTCGCCGGCCTTGAGGTATGCAAACGCGCCGGCAACGCTCAGAAGCAGGCAGATCAGAACGATCAGCCGGCGACGCCAAAGGATGTGGACCAGCCCGCCTCCGGGCGTATGGACCATCACTGGCGCAGGCATGCTATTGGCATGAGGCACCAAACCGCCCTCATGTGCCTGGATCTCGCTTCGCCTTGGAAAGTCTATTTCGCCTGCCATGTCGCCGCTCCCTCTCCACAGCCGCCTACTGGCGGCTACGCGTTCCTCCGGAGGTGTTGTAATCCTTGTAGTATGTCGCCTGCGTGTTAGCCGTCGCGTTGGCGCCTGCCTGGAGGGAAATCGTCTGGGCCAGGAACGTTCGCGTACGCGTCCTGAGCGTGTTCTCCAGAACGATAACGTCGCCGGCCTTGATCCGCACGAAGGCCCCCTCGCCCAGGCTGCTGTCGTCAAACAGGGAGTTCTGCCACACCCATGACTTATTGCCGTTAAGCGCAAACCGCGCCGAGACAAGGTTGTCCTTGTCGTCCTGGCGGTAGATTACTACGTGCCTCGGGTCGCTGATCGGGTCGACTCCGCCGGCAAGCCCAAGGGCCTGGATCAGGTTAATTGTGGTGCCGACAGGCAGGTTGAAGGTGCCGGGCATCTTGATAAGGCCTAACACAGTGAACAATTGTCCGTGCAACGCGGCGACCTCGATGGTCTCCCCGCCGGAGAGCGGCACGTCGGCAAACGGCTGGGTAGCGCCCTTGAGCGGAAGCATGACCTCCTTGTACTCCTTCTCGCCTGGCCGGCCGATGCGGATCACCCCTGCGCCCTGGGGCGTGACGTTGCCGGCCTTCATCAGGGCCGCAACCAAGGACATCTCGTCGCTTCGAAGCTGATATCGCCCGGGGATGGCCACCCCGCCAATCAGGTCCACGTAGCGGGTCGCATACTCCGCCACCTGCACCACTACACCCGGTGAGTTGTTCAGCATGCCGGGATAGTAAATCTTGGTGATCTGGTCCTCGATCTCGCAGAGGGTTTTGCCGCTGACTGGCGTCTTATCGCGCAGAGGCAGCCAGATATTCCCATCGTCGCCAATGCGGCGCAGCAAGACTCCGCTGGAGCCTTCGGCAAGACTGCTGGAAAGGGGATCCAGAACAGGCAGGCGAATAGAGAGCAGATCGCCAAGGACGACCCGGTATGGGCCGGTAGGAGTCTTGGCCTGGACCAAAGCGGCAACGTCGACTTCGAACCTCACTGGGCCGGCTTTCTGAAATTTCTCCAGGTCCTGCGTGACAAGCTTCTCCGTGCCGCAGCCGACAGCGCCCAGCAGGAGGATGGCCAGTGAAAGAAGCCCCAGTTTAGACGACAAGCCCATATTGCCAAGGTTCACGAGACTCTCCAACTGGCGAGCCCGCCACCTACCCTCAGGCAGCCAAGCTCGAAGGACCACTTGGGATCAACTTTTTCAACTGATACACCCGATCCACGGGATACCAGCATCAACACAGGGCACGAGCAAGCGTAACGGTCTCCATTCAGCAAAACACCAATCGACATCCCAATTGCAATGGGCAGTATACCATCATCTCGACATTTCCGCAAGAGGGCTGTAATACCACATTTGGAATAATATGTCGAGTAGGGTGAATACCGTACTGTGTGATAAGTGGTCGAGGACACGCGTGACCGCGGTTGCTCGCCGGGCGGATGGCGGCTGGGCGGGCCAGATCGAGAAGATCGAACACACTGGCGCCGACGTTCTCGCGGCCGGCTGGCCGGGGGTAAGGGCCGTCAGAGGGTCCAGCATGATGGGCAGACAATGACAATGACGGGAGGACTTTGCCATCGGGGGTGAAGTTGGTGATCTTGTCGGCGTCGTATCGGGTCCAGCCGGTCAGGTAGCCGGTGTTGTCGTAATGGTACACGTCGCGCCAGACCTTGACCGGCGAAGTCAGCTTGTTGGGGACGTGGTTGCGGGTGAAGGCCAGGCGGAGGGTGCCGGGGTATAGGAGGCGGTTCATCAGTTCGATGTTGAACCATTCCAGGCGGTTTCGCTGGGCGTTGCTCAGGCGATCCGAGGGCGGAGTGTTGCCGTCCAGCAGCGGCGTGAGGCGCCAACCCGCGGAGTCGTCGCCGGCCAGGATGTTGCCGCGGACCAATCGTTCACGGGCGTCGGTGATGGCTTTGGCATCCGCGGCGGGGATGGACTTGAGCATCCCGGCTATCCTGGCGGCGTTTTCCACGTAGAGATTCGGGGCGTCCTTGACAGCGTTCAGTGCTTCCTCGATGCAGTCCCTGGCGGTCCTGGTTAGCGCGCGGTCGGCAACGGGTACGTGGCGGTAAGCGGGCTTTCGCGTGGCGCCGAGTCTGGGCCGGGGCTTGGTCAGGATCGTCAAGCCGGGGGCCATGGCGGCGCGGTAGCCCCGGTCGGCATCGATGGCCGCATCGTTGGCGCGCTTCTGCTCGGCCTGGCGGGCCAGGAGGATCTTCTCGGCCGCGGCGGTCTTCTCGCTGTCGCCGGTCTTCCGGACCTCGCCGAGGGCCTTGGCGGCTTGGTCCGCGGCGATGCGGGCGGTATCGCGGGCGCCAATCGCCTGGTCGCGGGCCTTTTTTGGCTCGGCCTCGGCGGCCAGGGCGCCGTCGAACTCGCGGGCCGCCACGGCAAGCTCGGCGAGTTGGTTCTTCGTCAGGTGCTTCTTGAGCAGCCTGGCCGGCAGATCGTCCCGGCCGGGGGAAAGGGCGTCCATCAGCGGCTTCCAATCGGCGACATCATACGAACCGTCACGCGGCTGGCCGGATACAAAGCCGATCGTCGAGTCCCCGAAGTTGTAGTCCACCTCGACGATGCGCCCGGCCTGGTCGTACGTCCTGGCCTCGTTGGGCAGGAAGTACATCGTGACAAATCCGGGGGCCGAGAAGTACTTGCCGTTATTGACGAACGCCCCGACATCGACGCGAGGCGACTCGATGTCCGCCCCCGGCCAGATCGGCCTGCTCCTGGTGAAGGCGATGCGAAGCTCCACCAGCGAGTGGTTCTCATTGAGCGGCTTGATCTGGACTGAGTTGGGATCGCCCCGCAGCACCACCCAGTGGTAGCTCATCGGGCGCTTGTTGACGTCGTAGCTGCCCTCGGCCGAGATTACCATCCGCCGGACCTTCTGCACAGATCGCCCGATTCGGGCAATGGCGCACGGCGTGTCGAAGAGCCTCTCGCCGAGGCCGGGGTCGAACCAGTCCTGCCCCTCGCGGCCCTCGATGTCCTCAACCACCTTCAGTTGCACCATCGGCGGGATCTCATTGGGGTCCATCGCGTGGGCCATGCGGACCATTGCACAAGGGTCGACATCACGGCCATCGAACACCGTCGGGTGCGCCCGACCGGTCAGGTACTCGCCCGGTCTGGCGACGCCGCGGTTGCATGACCGGAAGATCATCTGGACCGCCGGCATCAGCAGGCCAGCATCGGCTAGGCGCCGCTTGGTTTCAGGGCGAAAGGCCGCCAGAGTGAAGGCGACCGCCTCCAGGAATTGCCGGTCGGAGCCGCTTGAGCCCTGCGAAATGATGAGGTACGGGAAATTCGCGGGAAACAGGTCGCCGTACCCGCCTCGCCCGTTGTGGCCAGGGTCGTAATCGCGGTGCTCGGGGTAGATGTAGAGATGGGAATTGACGTACTGCTGGTACATCAGGCCGGGCAATGGGCCAAGGTTCATTGCGTACCTGGGATTGCTGCCGGAAGCGGTCGGCGAGGAGGCGGTCGAGCTGTTGCCCAGCGTCACGCGTTTGAACATCATGCGGTACTGTAGGCCCCAGTCCAGCCGCCGGGCCTTGGCCTGCTCGGAGTAATCGATCAGTTCGAGCTGGGGGAACTTGCTCATATGGAGCATTGAATGGCCGCGGTCGCGGTTGTCGTAGTAGTCGCCCACATTGCCGGCCGCGGTGCCCTGACCGTACCACAGCCGCAGCGCCCGGCCGACCTCGCCGGGATCGGTCGTAACCAGCCCGGCCTTTCGGGCTGGGGCGGAGGCGATGGCCTGGGCGGAAGCGGCGCCGCCGGCCCCGTCACCCGCTCCGTGTGCCGCCGCTGCCAAGGCGGCCAAGAACATCGCGGCCGCGATGCAAAGAGCCGCGTTTCGGCGGGTGTCTGGCGATAGCTCGTCCATGGTTGACCGTCCTTGATTCCAGCCTGCCCTGCGGGCATAAAGGCAGGCCTGCCGTTGCAGTCTACATCGCCTTGGCCGGCCTTGCCATGCCCGGCCCCCGCCAACAAACAGGACGTACAGGCTTTCGGCGTGCAGGCAGGCCAGCAGCAGGTCGCCTCGGTTGATTAAGTCCACCGTGTTGACGTTGTCCCCCCGAAAAACCCCATCTGCCTCTTTGGTTGAGACGAACAGCACGTTTTGGACGAGCCTTGGCAATTAATGCTGGCAAGGTCTGAGGCTGAGCTTGATCGTTTTCAACTGGGTGTGGCCGTGAAGCAACGGAGGGCGCTTGAGTCCACAGGCGATAGGCTTATGGACGCTCGCCTTGTTCCTATGCCACGTTGCGCACGCCGTCCGGTCCCCGGGTGAACGGCAGGATGATCCCGCCCACAGGATCGTCAAATCAGGCAGTGCATCGCGAGAAGCTGCCCGGAAAGCAACCGCTTGCAGGTAGTTACGCTCTTGAGCGTTTCTGCGCTGCAACCGTGCTGTATTCGGGTTACCCTAACGCCGCAAGCCTCTATTTGAGCGTTGGTTAAACGCGGTCGATCGTCACGTTGCCAACGTGAATGTCGTCGGTTCGAGCCCGATCGCCCGCTTTGACGAAGGGCCGTAGGTAACCGCCTGCG
>CAZSBS010000125.1:8692-13963 GCA_964605095.1 uncultured Planctomycetaceae bacterium
CGCCAAAACCATTGCCAACCGTTGCCAACTGGTGCCAACCAATGCCGCGACGCGCTGCAATGGCGCTGCAAACCGACGCTCGTGCTGCAACCGTGCTGCGGGATCGAGGCGTCTGCTTACACTACCCACTCAGGCGGAAAGACGAATGCTTGTCGATCCCAGGATCGGTGATAGAATCGCCAGTGAGGCCGACGACGGTCGGCGGCGAGAAGCTATCCAGGAAATCCCGGTTCAAACAACGCAGAAAGGAAATTCATGAAAAAGATACTCGTTTCTCTCGCAGCTCTGATCATTCTCTCCACGTCCGGCCCGGTTTTCGGTGCGGCAAAGACGATGCCCAACCCGGACTTCACCCAAGGCGACAAGATCCCTGAAGACGCGAAGCACGACTGGAACCTCGGTGCCACGGGCCTGCGCAGTTGGATTTATTGTGACAAGATGGACACCTCCGACGCCCGCCAGATCGCGATCACCAAGGTGGAGAAGGGTTCTCCCGCTGACGGCGTTCTCGCGGTCGGCGACGTGATTCTCGGCGTCGGCGGCAAGCGGTTTTCCTATGACCCGCGCACCAAAATGGGCAAGGCCCTGACCCTTGCCGAATCGGAAGCGGGCCAAGGCAAGCTCAGCCTGACCCGGTGGCGCGCGGGCAGCGCGGCGGAAGTCGTGGTGAAGCTTCCGGTGCTCGGAACTTACAGTGCCACGGCGCCCTACAATTGCCCGAAGTCCAAACGCATTCTCGAACAAGGGTGCAAGGATCTCGCCAAGCGGATGGCGGATCCCTCGTATGTCAACCAGCCATGGCATCTTCACCCCATCCCCCGATCGCTTAACGCCCTCGCATTGTTAGCCAGCGGCGATCCCGCCTACCTCCCGCTGATCAAGAAGGAAGCCGAGTGGTTCGCGAACTTACCCAGCGCAGATATGGGCACATGGACTTATGGCTACATCATGATGTTCCTGTCCGAATACACGATCGCAACGGGCGATGATTCGGTCATGCCGGGCTTAACGCGGCTCGCGCTCGAAGCCGCCCGTGGTCAAAGCGCGGTCGGCTCGTGGGGCCACAGGTTCGCTCGGCCCGACGGACGACTTTACGGCTACGGGATGATGAACGCCGTCGGTGTGCCGCTGACCATTTCGTTGGCGATGGCGCGCATGGCGGGCGTGAAAGCCCCGGCCTTGGATCTGGCGATCGAACGCAGTGCCAAGCTGCTGCGTTTTTACATCGGCAAAGGCGCCATCCCCTATGGCGATCACGGCGCATGGATTCAAAATCACGAGGACAATGGCAAGTGCGGGATGGCTGCGGTCCTGTTCAACCTGCTCGGCGAGGCGAAAGGCGCGGAGTTTTTCTCCCGCATGAGCGTGGCCGCCCACGGACCGGAGCGCGATTACGGGCACTGTGGCAATTATTTCAATGTGCTCTGGGCCATGCCCGGAGTTGCCCTGTCAGGCCCCCAGGCGACGGGGGCGTGGATGAGCGAGTTTGGAACGTGGTATTTCGACCTTGCACGCGGTGCGGACGGAGTTTTTCTCCATCAAGGCCCGCCGGAGTGGGAGGAGGACAGCTTCGCGGGCTGGGACAGCACCGGCGGCTATCTGTTGGCCTACGCCATGCCACTCAAGAAAATCCTGCTCACCGGCAAACAACCGAAACTCGCGCCGCAGCTTGATGCCGCCGCCGCCACGGCTCTGATTCTCGATGGCCGCGGCTGGAGCAGAAGGGATTTCTACAGCGCCTACGACAAACTCAGCGTGGATCAACTGCTGGAACGTCTCGGCAGTTGGTCGCCGATTGTGCGCGATCGCGCCGCCACGGCGCTGGGTCGCCGCAAAGGCGAGCAACCGGTCGCCGCCCTCGTGAAGATGCTTTCCGCCCCGCGCCTGGAAACCCGCTACGGCGCCTGCGATGCGCTCGCTCAGTTCGGAGCTGCCGCTGCCCCCGCCGTGCCGGAATTGACAAAACTTCTCTCTCACAGCGACCTCTGGCTGCGCGTCAAAGCCGCCGAGACCTTGGCGGACATTGGTGCCCCCGCCATGTCCACGGTGCCGATCCTGCTGGAACGAATCGCTCAGAAACCCACTGCCGAAGATCCGCGCGGCATGGAGCAACGCTATCTATGCGTCTCTGTCTTTAGAAAGATGCTGAAACAGTCACTCGCCGGCGTGGACCAGGACTTGCTCCGCAAAGCCGTGGTCGCCGGACTGCAAAACCAGGACGGTTACGCCCGCGGCTTTATCAGCGGCATCTATCCGCAGTTGAGCTATGAGCAAATCAAGCCGCTGCTTCCCGCCATCCTCCAGGCAGTTATCGAACCGGCGCCGAGTGGCGAAATGTTTGCCGACGGGATCCGCCTGGAGGGTCTCCGCATCCTGGCCAAACACCACGTCGAGGAAGGCATCAGCGCCTGCGTGAAATACACCCGCGATCAGAATCAATGGTGGAGCGAGGGGCGGACGCCGGAAATCATGAAGATCCTCCTCAACTACGGCACTCACGCCAAGGCGACCATTCCGGAACTGACCAAGATCGCGCACTTCTTCGAAAAGGAGGAAAAAGACTTTCCTCCGGCTCTGATGGCCATGAAGGCCAAGTGCGTCCGCGAAACGATCGCTGCGATTAAAGCCTCGACGGACACCCCGGAACTCGTCCGAATTGAACAGGACAAGAATCCCCACCGAATCATCTAACACACCAAATGAACGAAACTAAAAAATGAAAGGAATAGGCACTGACATGAAAAACACACTCGTATCACTCGCAGTCTTAGCCATCCTCGCCACGTCCGGCGCGGTTTTCGGGGCGGAAAAGGCAAAGTCCGCTCCCGATCTCACCGTCGGCACCAACCGCAATGCGGTTGACCGTAAGTTCACCTACAATCTTGGCCCCACGGGCATGCGCGGGTGGATCTGGACCCAATGGTCGACGTATAATAGCGACACGAGTACCGCCGACAAACCATGGCAGATTCTGGTCACGTCCGTGGGCAAAGACACGCCGGCCGCTGCGGCAGGCATTTTGCCCAACGACGTGATTCTGGGCGTGAAGGCGGGCGGCGGCGCGGTGTCCCTCTTCACCAAGGATGCCCGCAAGAGCCTGGGCTTGGCGATCGGCGATGCCGAGGCTGCCAATGGCGTACTGAAACTCCTCATCAACCGGGACGGCGTCGGCACCAATAAGACGTACACGCTTCGGTTGAAACTGACGAACCTGGCCTATAGCGCCACGGCACCCTACAACTGCCCCAAGTCGGCGCGCATCCTGGCCGATGCCGTCACTGTCATCTCCAACAAGCCGTTCAAATCATCCGGCATAGCGAACCCGGTGCTGGGCCTGGCCAAGCTGGCCGCCGGCATTACCAATGACGAGCTAAAGACCTATGCCCACTCCATATGCCCCGCAACCGGCTCGCTGCAGCCACGGGTCTCCTATAGCTCCTGGAGCTGGGCGTACAACAACATATTTCTTACAGAATATTTCCTGCGTACCGGCGACACCCGTGTGAAGGACGGGATACGGGAGTTGAGCCGTTCGCTCGCGGAAGCGCAGGACATGTACGGCATGATGGGTCATTATTTTACCGAGAACCGGCACGACGGCACCCACGGCTCGGCCTGGGGCTACGGCCCGATGCACGCGTGTTCGATCCCCGCCGGCGTCTCACTCGTCCTGGCGAAGAAGTGCGGCATTGTTCACCCGGAACTCGATCCCGCCATAGACCGCCTTGGCAAGAACGAAAGCTACTATGTGGACAAGGGCGGACTTCCCTACGGCGAACACGCGCCGGAGCTGCAATCTTACCGCGCCAGCGGCGGCAGGCACGCGATGGCGGCGATGTTCTTCGGGCTGCAAGGAAACAAGCCCACGCAGACGGAATATTTCACCCGGATGAATATGGCGGAGTACAACGGCATGGAGTGTTGGCATTGCGGCGGTGACGCCAACTACATCTGGGGTTGGATCGCGGCGAATCTCGGCGGCACCAAGGCCCTGGCCTCGCGTTTTGAGCAAATGCGCTGGTATGTTGACCTGGCGCGCCGCTGCGACAGCTCGTTCGTGTCTGACGCGTACGACCAGGGGTTTGATGGGGTGAAGAATGGCGACTACTGGGACCCCAATCTGGGATACCAGTATGAACTGGATGCGACAGCGCTCTATGTCCTGTTGTTTTCCGTGCCGGACCGGCGGATCTATCTCACGGGCAGGGATCCGAATCCGGCGAATGAGTTGAGCGCCGCGGCGGTATCGAATGCGATCTGGGCGGGGCATTTGGAGACTACCGTGAACGGGTACACCACCAACCAACTGCTGGGCTACTTCGGCGCATACGATCCCTTCGTGCGCTGGTCTGTGGCGCAGACACTGGCCGCGAAGCCCGACAGCGCCAACCTGGTCCCCAAACTGATCGCGGGGACTACCCACGCCAATCCGCGCGTGCGCGAGGCATCGTGCCAAGCCCTGGGAACAATCAAGAACCCCACCGCGATCCCTGCGCTGGTCGCCCGGCTGCGCGACCCGGACATGGGGGTGCGCTGGAAAGCGGGAGTAGCCTTGCAGGGCTTCGACTCGGCGGCGACCACGGCCTCTTACCTGACGGACATTATGAAGGCGTTCATAGCCAACGGCTCCCTGGACCAATATTCGATTGATTGGACTGATCCCTTGCGGATGGCCAATCAGAGTCTGTCCGCTCTCCTGTTTTCCCAGCGTCCCAGCGACACCATCGCCGCGCCCACGAACCTGTTCTATGAGGCGGTTAAGGTCGGCATGGCCCAGCCAGACGGTTATGGGCGGGGGAACCTTTCTCGTTTCATGCTCAACAATTTGACCTGGACGCACGTCCAGACACTGGCGCCGAACATCGTCGAAGCCGCGAAGGAGCCGCCACCGGCAGACAGGATGTTCGGGCAGGATTTCCCGATTTACGCGATCAAGACGCTCGCAAAGTACAATGTCGCGGAAGGCATTCCCCTGGCGGTCAGGATAGCGGACAAATACCTGTTGTATGGAGGCCTGGGGAACATATCTGGTGAGGCATTAGAGGTCTTGTCCAGATCGTACCGCGGGTCGGCCAGGGACGCGCTTCCCGCGCTCCACACGATGCAATCATGGGCGCCGGAAAACCAGCAAATCAAGGCTGCCATCAAGAATACCATTAACGCAATCGAGACCAAGCCAGGGCCCGCTCTCGTGAATTTCAAGAAAATCACCACCATCACCGCAACGCCACCCGCACTGAAATGGCCGGCGGCCACCGCAAAACTGGCTTG
>CAZSBS010000126.1:0-13757 GCA_964605095.1 uncultured Planctomycetaceae bacterium
GCAACCGGCATCATTCGCCTCCGCCGGAAGGCCAGTTGAAGGCCCACCGGCCCAGCCGCCCCACCGCTCGGCGGGGCGACACGTGAAAGCCCGCGACAGAGCATGCTTCCGCAAGCAGCACGCGGAAGCATGACACCACACAGCCAGCCCGCCAAGAACATGCCACCGGCCGGACAACAATCGAAAGTCAGGGCTTGCCCACCAGCGGACTCTGCTGCTGGTTCTTCTTGGCCTTCAAGGCAGTGAGATGCAATATGAGCCCAAGTACTCCGGCGATGGAGAAAACCAATCCTCCGCCGAAACCATCGCCCCCATAATTACTGTTGATTGCTTGGGTTATACCAGCGCCGGCGAACATGATTGCCGCGCCCACAAAGAACCCCGCCACGATAATCGCATACCCCGTCTTCATCAGTCCGCCCTTTCAGTGACTATTCCCTTGTTCTTCTCTGCGTTCTCTGCGCCCTCCGCGTGAGATCTTCTTCTTTTTCTTCTTTGTCTTCTTTTTCTTCTCTTCCGCCCACGTGCCGCCCTACTGCCCGGTGTAGCGGAGCTTTACTTCGGCGTACTGGCCGCAGGTCATCTTGCCTTCGGGGCATCGGCCGGCACGGATGCACTTTGGCCCGGCGCCGGCGAAGATGCTCGGGGCCACCTTCTGGGCCTGGGCGAGCATCTGCTCAGCCACGCCGCGAATCTCCCATTGGGCGCGAAGGCACAGCCGCTCCTCGAAGAAGTGCAGCAACTCGCGGGCGTTCATGGTGATGAATATCTTCGTCTCGCAGGCGTTGGGCAGCACGTAGCGGGCATCCTCGTTGCCGGACTCGCCCGGGCTGCCGAGGGCGTCGCTCAGCTTTTGGTAGCGATCGGCGATCAATTCCATCGTCTGGCGGAAGTACTCCACCGCGTCGACGGCCTGGCCGGCGACCTGGACCGTCTTGCCCGCCAGCCGGGGCGGCACGATGTAGTCGAACTGGGCGTGCCGGACGTATCGCTGGCTTCGCTGGGAATAGCTGGCCAGGCGGTGGCGGACGAGTTGGTGCGTCATAGCCCGGCTGACGCCTTCGACCAGGAACGTGAAGCTCGCATGCTCGATCGGGCTGAGGTGCCCGAGCTTCTTGAGCATGGCCACGAACTTGCCCGCCCCGTCGGGGTCCTGCTGGAGGATCGCGTCGGTCTGTTCGGCGTAGCAAAGCCTGGCTGCGGCGGCGATGAGTTCCTCGGGGTCGGCGGTGTGCTGCACGAGGGTTACTTTGGCTTGGACTGGTTTCATGCCCCGAATGGTAGTCGCTGGCCGGGAAAAGAGCAAACGGCGGAACCAGGTAATAGGAACCGGGAACCCGGAAAAGAAAAAACGGAACCGGTTCCGAGTTACAAGTTCCCCTTCAATCGCCGGCTCCCCGTTCCGCCGTTTTCTTTTCCCCCTCAAGTTCCGGGTTCCGTGTTCCCGATTCCGCCGTTCGCTTTTCTCGGCTTACGGGATTACGGGCTTCTACCTCCCTTTCCTGTTCGGCTCCAGTCCTTCGAGAATGAGTTGGCGGATGGCGTGGGCGGCGCCGACGGCGGCGGGGCTTTTTAGCTGTTTAACGCTGGCGGAAGACGATCCGGCCCTTGGTCAGGTCGTATGGGCTCAACTGGACCAGGACGCGGTCGCCGGGCGTGATGCGGATATAATGGCGGCGCATCTTGCCGGAAATGTGACCGATGATCTCGTGCTTGTTGCCGCCGACTTCGATTTCCAGCCGGAACATAGCGTTGGGAAGTGCAACCTTTACGGTTGCCTCCACCTCGATGACGTCGCCCTTGGGCATAAAGTTCCTTCGCGTGCAGAGTCTTTTAGACAAAGAATCAAAGAATCAAAAAGCAAAACAGTAAGAACGACAAGAACCGCGGCCGGTAATATAGCATGACGGTCCGGCGAGGTCAATTGGCCGGGCCACGGTAAAATACCAAAATACAAACCGGCGCACAAACCGCCGCCAAGTTCGTTGACAGGGCCATGACAATAACCAATCATGGCGCCAAAGGAGAGCACCGACATGAGCCAGACCATCGACGAGGCGCTTGTAAGGCACATCGGCAAGCTAAGCCGCATCGAGCTTGGCGACGATCAGGTGGCCACCTTCGGGCGGCAGCTTGCGTCGATCCTCGAATACTTCGACAAGCTCACCGAGTTGGACACCGAGGGCGTCGAGCCGATGCCGCACGCCGTCGAACTCCGCAACGTCCTTGCCGAAGACTCGCCGGGCGAAAGCCTGACCACCGAGGTTGCCCTGGCCAATGCGCCCAAGCGCGACGGCGATTTTTTCATGGTCCCCAAAGTCATCGGAGACAGCCAGTGACCGGCGCCGTCAACCTTACCGAACTGACCGCCATCGAACTTCGCGACGAGATCGCTTCCGGCAACATCTCGGCCGAGCAGGCCGCGCGGGCCTACCTCGACGCCATTGCCGCCCGCGAGCCGGCCTTGCGTGCCTACAACGAGGTCTGGGCGGACCGGGCCCTTGAGCAGGCCCGTGCCATCGACGCCCGCCGCGCGGGCGGGCATGACATCGGCCCGCTCGGCGGCGTGCCACTGGCCGTCAAGGACAACATGTGTACGCTGCACGGGCGGACGACCTGCTCGTCGAAGATCCTTGCCGACTTCCGCGCGCCGTACCAGGCGACGGCCGTCGACAAGCTCGAGGCCGCCGGCGCGGTGATACTCGGCAAGACCAACCTCGACGAGTTCGCCATGGGCTCGTCCACGGAGAACAGCGGTTTTGGGCCCACGCGAAACCCGTGGGACACAGATCGCGTGCCGGGCGGGTCGTCCGGCGGCTCGGCGGCGGCAGTCGCGGCCCGGATGTGCGCCGGCGCACTCGGCAGCGACACTGGCGGCTCGATCCGTCAGCCGGCGGCGTTTTGCGGCGTGGTGGGGCTCAAGCCCACCTACGGGCGCGTCAGTCGGTACGGGCTGGTCGCGTACGGGTCGAGCCTCGACCAGATCGGCCCGCTCGCCCGCGACGTCGCCGACGCGGCCCTGCTTACCGGCGTCATCTCGGGCCGCGACGGGCGAGATTCCACCAGCGTGCCGCGCGACGTGCCGGACATGCTGGCTGGGCTCGATACCCCGCCGGGCAACCTCCGCATCGGACTGCCCAAAGAGTTCTACTCCGACGCTCTGGACCCCGAGATCAATCACGCCATCCACGCCGCCGCCGAGCTCTTCAAGGCCGCCGGGGCGCGGATCGTCGAGGTATCCCTGCCTCACAGCCGAATCGACAGGGACGCGGCCGGCAAGCTCTCCAGCTACGCCGCCTCGTGCTACTACATCGTCGCCATGGCCGAGGCATCGAGCAACCTCGCCCGCTACGACGGCGTTCATTACGGGCATCGCACGGCCACGGATTGCCGGGACATCATCGAGCTCTATTCCCGCAGCCGGGCCGAGGGATTCGGCGAGGAAGTAAAACGACGCATCATGCTCGGCACGTACACACTCTCGGCCGGGTATTACGACGCGTACTACAACAAGGCCCTGAAGGTTCGTCGGCTGATCAAGAACGATTTCGACGCGGCGTTCGAGTTCTGTGACGTGCTGCTTTGCCCGACCGCGCCTACCACGGCGTTCAAACTGGGCGAGAAGACCGACGACCCGCTGACGATGTACCTGGCTGACATCTACACAGTAAGCGTAAACCTCTCCGGCCTGCCGGGCCTGTCGATCCCCGCGGCACTCAGCGCCACCCCGTCAGGGGCCCCGGGGGCCGGCCTGCCAATCGGCATGCAGTTGATAGGCCCGGTCTTTCGCGAACCGACACTCCTTGCCGTCGGGCGGATGTACGAAAAAGCCTCGGGCGTGGCCCGACTCGTACCGCCTATGGCGAAGAAAAGTGTGAACTGAATAATCGCTGTCGCCCCGTTTGGGCTCTGTTCTTCACGGAGCGCCTTTCGGGGGTTGACGACCGGTACGTGTTTAGCAACTGGCCTTCAGCCCCGCGAACGGGGCTGAGAATGAGGGCGATGAACACGTACGGGGTGTAAAGCCCCCGGAACAAGAGCACGAAGAAAAAAGAGCCCCGAAGGGGCGACAGCGAGTGTTGCCAAAGGGAAAGCGAGAGCGGCGTGACTGTCTTACTGATCGGCAGCCTGTTGAACATATTGGTCATCTGGTGGGCGCGCCGGCTGGCAGTGGTATTGCTCTGGCTGGGCTACAACGCGGTGCTGGCTTCGGCGTTTATTCGCCCGACGCTTTTTACGCCGGGCATCGCATATTCCAGAGGCTATCTTGTGCCGGGCCCGTCGCTGGCGGCACTGCTGGCGTTTTTGGCCATTGAGGCGGCCGTGCTGGCGGCAACGCGGCTTGACGGGCATCGTCGGGATGAGTTCGCCGGCGTGATGAAAACAGCCATCGCGTGCTTTAGCAGCTTCGTTATCGAGTGTATATTGGCGATGGCATTGATGGTGCTGCTGGACGTCGGCATGTATTGAGTTTTTTTGCATTGAGCAGTGAACGTTTGGGCATTGAACATTCGGCATTCAGCACTGAGCATTGACGCTAGAGGCGCTGAGGTCCACAAATGATCGACACCGCGGACAAGGTAAAGGCGGTAATCGGGCTGGAAATTCACGTCGAGCTTGCGACGGCGACGAAGATGTTCTGCCGCTGCCGCAACCACTTCGGCGACAAGCCCAACACCAGCGTCTGCCCGGTCTGTCTGGGCATGCCCGGGTCGCTGCCGGTGATGAACGCCCGCGCGGTCGAGCTGTCGATGAAGGTGGGCCTGGCGCTGGGCTGCGAGGTTGCGCCGCTTACCAAGTGGGACCGCAAGAGCTACTACTACCCGGACCTGCCGAAGAACTACCAGATCAGCCAGTACGACATGCCGCTGAGCCGCAACGGCTCGCTGGAGATCGCCCTGTCCGACGGCACGACCCGCGTGATCCGCGTCCTGCGGGCTCACCTGGAGGAGGACGCCGGCAAGAACGTCCACGACAACCCGACGCATACCTGCGTGGACCTCAACCGCGCCGGCGTGCCGCTGCTGGAGATCGTCTCCGAGCCGGACATGAACACCGTCGAGGAGGTGATGGCCTACTGCCGTGGCATGCACCGGCTGGTCCGCTGGCTGGGGGTCAGCCAGGCAAACATGCAGATGGGCCACATGCGGTTCGAGCCCAACATCAACCTTCACATCGAGCGCGGCGGGCGGCTGTACAAGACGCCCATCACGGAGGTCAAGAACCTCAACAGCTTCCGGTCCCTGGAGCGGACGGTCGAGTACGAAATCACCCGCCAGTACGAGCAGTGGCAGGTGGATCCGGAAGGTTATGCCCTGGGCAAGAAGGACAAGCAGAATCGCGGCTTCGACGATGCTCGCGGGATTACGGTCTTCCAGCGCGAGAAGGAGGAGAGCCACGACTACCGCTATTTCCCGGACCCGGACCTCGTGCCGGTGGCTGTCGACGACGCGTGGCGGAAGAAGGTGACGGCTCAGATCGGCGAGTTGCCGCTGGCGCGGCGCGAGCGGTACATCAGGGATTACGGCCTGACGTTCAAGGAGGCCGACGCCCTGACGCAGGACGCCGCGACGGGCGCGCTGCTCGACGAGGCCGTCGGGGCCGGGGCGGACGCCAAGCGATGTACGAACCTTCTTCTGGGCCGGGGCGCGGCGATCGCCAACGAGCGAGACTGCACGATAGCGGAAATCGGCGCCACGTCCGCTCAACTGGCGGAGCTGGCGATAATGCTTTCCGATGGCATGGTCAATGCCACGTCGGCGGCGAAGATATTTGATCGCCTCATCGAGGCCGGCGGCTCTCCGGCCCAGATAGCCCAGGCCGAGGGCCTGCTCGCGATGACGGACTTGGGCGCGATCGAGGCATGGGTGGACGAGGCCGTGGCTTCTAACCCACAGGCGGTTAAAGACGTTATGGAAGGCGGCAAGAAGGAAAAGCGGGCTTTCGGCTTCCTCATGGGCCAGGTTATGCGGCGATCAGGCTCCGCGGCCCCGCCTGCGGAGGTCCAGCGCCTGCTCCGCCAGAAGCTTGGCAAGTGATCTGTCCGGCGCTATTGTGGCGCTTTCGTGGGAAAAAGTGTTTGAGAACGCCGGGCAACTTGTGCATACTTGTGCTCTGTGGCAGCCGCCGGGTCGTGGTTGCAGGCGGCGGGGCCATTAAGGTTGCGTTTTGGGTGGCGCGCCGGAGTTCCGCGGCCGAGCCCGATGAGTCTGGTTTCGTCGACGAGTGGTGAATGCCCTCTAGGATAGGAGTAGACGCATGGCACGCGTAGTGCAACGGCGCACGCCCCCGTATCTTCTGATAGTCTTCGTCATCCTCTTCATTTTCGCGACGGTGATGGCGGTGTTGTTCCTCAACAAGTTCAACACGGCCGAGGAGCAACTGGTGAAGCTCCGGCAAACCGAGCGCCAGCTAATCTCCACCACCGAGTCTCGCAATCCGGATATTGCGGCCAAGGTCCGCGAGTACGAAAAGTCCAGGCAGAGCGGGGCTGCCCAGACGGTGGTTGGCCAGTTGAGGACGGAGATTTCGTTGCTGGCCGGCGACATCACCGGCTCGCCGAACAGCACGTTCGAAGAGGCAAGGCAGCGAACCGAGCAGACCTTCCAGGCCATCAACCCGCCAACTCGGCACGGGCTGCTGGCGCACATGACGGACTTCAATTCCCAGCTTGGCGTCAAGGAAACCGAGATCGGCAAGTTGAAGACCGCCGCCGACGAGTTCAGGGCGAAGGCGACCGATGCCGAGGCAAAACTGGCCGCCGCCGGTGAGGCCCACCAGAAGGCGCTTGAGCAGAAGGACAGCCAGTTCGCCGCGAGTGAGGCGAAGTACACGGCCTTCTCCCAGCAGAGCGACGCCAAGCGCGAAGAGGACAAGAAGAAATTCGACGAGTCCGTCGAGGATCTCCGCAAGCAGATAGCGGCGGTGGCCAAGGATCTGGAGGCCCGCACGCGCGAGAGGGATTTGTGGAAAAAGAAGTATGAAGACTTGCTGGCCTCGATAGCCCGCCCCCCGCTGGAACCCGACAAGGTCGTCTACCGGCCTGACGGCAAGATCGTCTCCGTGGTGCCCGCCGAGGGGATGGTATACCTGAACATCGGCACCAAGGACCGCGTGACCGAAGGCTTGCAGTTCTCCGTCTACCCGTACACGGGCATCCCCCAGAGCGGCAAGGGCAAGGGCGTGCTGGAAGTCGTCAACGTCAGGCCGGACGTCTGCGAGGCGCGGATCCTCCAGCAGAGCAAGGACAGCCCGATCATAGCCGGCGACGTGGTGGCGAACCTCGTCTTCGATTCGCTGAGAAGCTACAACATGCTCGTCGAGGGCAACTTCGACCTCAACGGCACCGGCGAGGCGACCCCGGTCGGGAACAAGGCGATCAAAGAGCTCATCCGCCGTTACGGCGGACACATCGTCAAGGACCTGACCATCGAAACCGACTTCGTCATTCTCGGTGACCCGCCGGTCCGGCCGAAAAAGCCTGCGGATACCGACCCACAGGAATCCTGGGACCTCTACCAGGAGCGGCTGAAAGACTTCAATCGCTACCAGCAGATCAAGGACGCCGCGGCCGGCATGAAGATTCCGGTAGTCAGCAGCAGGCGGTTCCTGGATCTCATCGGTTACGTCCCGACCAAGGCCAAGGCCGACTGATCCGGCGGCTGACTTCATCAGATTACAGCGGGCGGCTGGCGCCGACGGGCACCGGGCGCCCGCTCCTATTGGGAACGAGGAACAACGAATGAGACTTTCCGACCGCATAAGCTCCATACCCGCCAGCGCGACGGTGGCCATAACCACCCGCGCCCAGCAGATGAAGGCCGAGGGAATCGACGTGGTCAACTTCGGAGCCGGCGAGCCGGACTTCGACACGCCGCAGTTCATCAAGGACGCCGCCAAGGCGGCGCTCGACGCCGGGGACACCAAGTACAACCCCCGCAAGTTCAAGGCCCTCAAGCAGGCCATCTGCGACAAGCTCGCTCGTGACAACGACGTGTTGGCCTCGCCCGACCAGGTGGCTGTGACGTTCGGCGGAAAGCACGCGCTATACGACGCCTTCCAGGTGCTGCTGAACCCCGGCGACAAGGTCCTGATCCCCGTGCCGTACTGGGTGAGCTATCCCGAGCAGGTCAAGCTAGCAGGCGGCGTCCCAATAGCCATGCCCACCGGGGCCGAAAGCGGGTTCAAGATCACCCCGCGCCAGGTGCTGGACATGGCCGACGACGCGAAAATCATCGTGCTTAACTCGCCCAGCAACCCCACCGGCGTGACCTACACGCGCGACGAGCTGGCCGCGCTGGGCGAGGCGATCCTCAAGACCGGCCTGGCCGTCTTCTCGGACGAGATCTACGAGAACCTCGTCTACGGCGACACGAAGTTCTGCTCGATGGCAGCCGTCGAGCCGCGCCTTGCCGACCGCCTGGTGATCTTCAACGGCCTGGCCAAGACGTTCTCGATGACGGGCTGGCGACTGGGCTGGGCCGTCGGGCCAAAAGACGTCATTGGCGCGATCAACCGCCTGATGAGCCATGAGACGACCAACCCGGTGAGCTTCGCGGTGGCTGGGGCGTACGAGGCATACACCAACCCCCAGGCCCCCGCAACCATCGAGATAATGCGGGCGGCGTTCGAGGCCCGCGGAAGGCATCTCCACCAACGCCTCAGCACGCTGCCCGGCGTAAGCTGCGTCGAGCCGACCGGCGCGTTCTACTGCTTCCCGGATGTCAGCCGGCACTTCGGCCGGACCATCGCGGGCGTGAAAGTCGACAGCTCAATGAGCTTCACCAAGGCCTGCCTGGAAGCTGCCCGTGTGGCGCTGGTGCCGGGCGACGCATTCGGCGAGGACCGCTGCGTCCGCCTGAGCTTCGCCACCAGCATGCAAGAGATCGACAAAGGGATAGATCGGCTGGAAAAACTGCTCTGAAAAGAAGAATTCATCGCAGAGGTCGCCGAGGCCGCACGAGATTCAATCGGGTTGCGTATTAGTTCTCGCGCGCCCGGCCGTTATCTGTGCGCCGGCCGTGCGGGTGGGTCAGGGCTTCTTCGGCAACTCGATTTCCGTGAGGTCGAGGAACCCGTGCAGGAAGGGCACTTCGCCGACCACGCCCTCGCGGCGGTTGAGTTCATTGCCTTTGGGGGCCAGGATCATCATGGTCGGCAGGCGGGTGAGCTTGTAGCGGCGGGCAAGGTCGCTGTCGAGGCTGTTGACGACGACCTTGACACGGGCGAACTTGCCATCCTGGATGGCCTGGCGGTTCTTGGGCTTGCCAAGTGCGATATCGGCATTGCGGATGGCGTCGGTGTTGGGCGGATTGCTGATGAAGACCACCAGCACCCTGCGATCTGTCTGATTGGCATCGGCCAGGGCCGCGTTCAGATCCTCCGGCCAGCCTTTCATGAAGGTCTCGGTCTGCAAGTACAACCAGATCGCCGCCGCGATGCCCACAGCCACGATGATAAAGCCGATCTTGACCCAACGGTCGGACTTTCCGGCCTGGGGGGACTGGCGATTCTTTGCTGAATCCGTCATTGCCAAACCCTTTCCAACGGCTAGATTCCCATGTCCTGTTTTGTCAGCAGCGCGTCGAACTCGAAGCCGGCCTTGGTCACGTTTTCGCGGGCGCCTTGGAGGCGGTCGACGGCGAAGACAATCCGGGTTATGGTCGCCCCGGCCTCGACGAGCACCTTGGCGGCCTCGAGGGCTGCCCCGGCCGTGGTGCCGATGTCCTCAACCAGCAGCACCCGCTTGCCCGAAACGCATGGACCCTCGATGAGCTTGCCGGTTGCGTAGTCCTTTGCGCCCTTTCGGACGATGACGAACGGCTTGGCGCACGCCATGGCCGTAGCGGCGGCCAGGCTCACCGCGCCGAGCTCGGGTCCGGCGATCAGGTCGGCGTCGCCGGCCCACTCAGCCAGGCGCTTGCCAAGCTCCGCCAGGATTTCCGGCTGGGCCTCGAAGAGGTACTTGTCGAGGTAGTACTTGCTCCTCAGGCCGCTGCGCAGGACAAAGTCTCCTTCGAGGTATGCGGCGTCTTTTATACGTCGGGCAAGCTCGGCGGTTTCCATGCGGCATTCTCCTGTTGGGTCTGGGCCTCTTGGTATCATCCCCCGGACCGGCGGTCAATGCCGGGAGGCAAAAAAGATTCTAATCGCAGAGGTCGCAGAGAAAGGGCGAAGTGAAAAAGAAGGAGCCGGACGAGGATTACACGGATTGAGAAGCTTATATATGCTTCTATCCATTTAATCCCCATCCCGCTTTTGTTTTTTCTTCCCTCTGCGCTCTTTGCGTCCTCTGCGATGAAGGCCTTCTTTTTGCGGTTGCCTCTTGGCGGCGGGGGACAATGCGGCTATCTTGTTACGTTCTATGTCGCAGTACAGCACCAAAATGCAGCATGAGCTTGTGTCGGTCCGCGATACCGTCGAGAGCATCTGGGTGGCCATCGTGCTGGCCTTCGTGCTCCGGGCGTTCGTGCTCGAGGCGTTCGTGATTCCCACCGGCTCGATGGCCCCGAGGCTATACGGCGAGCACATCGACCTCACGTGCCCCGCCTGCGGATACGAGTTCGCTTACGGCTGGTCCGCCGGTCAGGAGCAGCACGCCCGGGACATGGCCTCGGGCGATGGGCGCATCCTGGCGTCAGGGCAGCGGAGGCCCGCGGGGGCGGCTTGTCCGACCTGCGGATACGACATGATGCCCGAGCAGGTCGTTTCCGGCGGCGACCGCGTGCTGGTCATGAAGTATCTTTACCGCTTCCAGCCGCCCAAGCCGTGGGATGTCGTCGTCTTCAAGAATTCGCAGGACAACTCGGAGAACTACATCAAGCGACTGATCGGGTTGCCTGGCGAGACCATCGAGATTGTCCACGGCGACATTTTCTACCGTCCGAAAGGCCAGTCGGAGTTCCGCATCCGCCGCAAGCAGGATCCCAAGGTCCAGGACGCGATGTGGCAGGTGGTCTTCGACAACGACTTCCGTTCCAAGCCGGGCCTGTTTGAAGATCTCAACAGCCGCCGGCCGGCGTCCGGCAGAATATATCCGCCCGAGTGGCAGCCTGCCGACCCGAACAACCCCGACGACGCCAGATGGAATATCGCCCATGACGCCAACAGCCAGTACGGGCGCGTGCTGCGGTTCGCCGGCGCCGATGGCGCCGGGCAAGGCGCGCTTGCGCTGAGTTTTCATGACAATGACCGGATGTTTCTGCCTCGCTATGGCTACGACAGCGAAATCCAATCGAACTGGATGACGGACATCGTCAGTGACCTGAAGCTCGAGGGCGTATGGTATCCATCCGGACTCGGCAGCAGGCTCGTCCTTTCGCTCAGCAGCTTCGAGTATGTTTTCAGAGGCGAGATAACAGGCGACGGCGAGGTCCGGCTTCTGTGCCGCCCGACGGAAGGACCCGGCTCGGACAAGTGGCGCACGCTGGCCCCGCCGGCCAGGGTTGCGTCCCTGGCCGATGGTCGGGGGCACATCGTGTCGATCAGGAACGTCGACCTCAGCGCGTCGGTCTGGATCGACGGCAGGCAGGTGGCGGCGTCGGTGGACACGAGGGCCGCGATAACCGACGGCGCAATGGCATACCCGATGGACTACAAGTGGCTCAAGAACCGGCTGGCCCTGGCGCGGCAGACAAAGGATGCCAAGCCGATCCCCAACCCCGTGGTCCGGATAGCCGCCAGCGGGCCCCCGGCCGACCTCCAGCACGTAAAGCTGATGCGGGATGTGTACTACACCTCGCCGACAATTGTAGATAGCCCTGGGCGCGGCCCGGAGTATGACTTCGCCCGGCGGCTGGGCTTTCAGCGCAACCGGCCGGGCTGGGGAACCGAAGGCAACCCCATTACCCTTGAGACCTTCGACAATCCGGACCTCGACCAGTACTTCGTGATGGGCGACAACAGCCCGTCGAGCCTCGACGGCAGGCTGTGGATCAAGGCTGCCCCGACGCTGAGGCTCTACGACGAAACCGGCCTGCAAGGCGACCCGAACCTGGCCATCGGCGACATTGACTGGCCGAGCTTCCTCCAGGGCCTTCAGTATCCGACCGCCAGTGACAGGTCCTCGGCGGCGGCGTATATCCGCTCGCGGCTGTCTTCGGGCGTGCGGGAACAGGTAAGGCGTCTGACCCGCAGCGAAGTGCAGTACGATTCGGCGGAGGACTCGCTGAAGCAGCAGATCGTGGCCGAGATGAACGGCATGATCGATTCCCAGGGCCTGTTCGATTCGAAGCTCTGGCTGGGCTGGGGCGTAACGCTGCCCAAGCCGGCCTGGCCTATGGCGGACATGCAGGCTGCGGGGCAGAAGCTGCCTCCAACGGAGTTGCGGCGGCTCAACCGCCTTGCGATCCAGGCCGCGATGCCGCGTGCTGTCAGCCGGCAGTGGCGGATATACCAGCTTGGGACCGTGCCGGGCTACAGCCTGATCGGCAAGGCGATATTCGTGTACTGGCCTTCCGGTTTCCTGGTGCCGGGCCTGTCGCGCTTGCCTGTGATCCCCAATGTCGGTAGGATGCGACTGATACGGTAGTGTGGCGGCGTGCTTGCGGCGGCGCTGAGGCCGACATGTTGGCCAAGTTATCCACAATTTAGGCACCGGCCGGCGGCAAGGGCGTCGGTGGACACGGGAGCCACAGGCGTATTTGCCTGTTGGCGCCAGGCGCGGCGGATGGTGGAATCCCTGCGGCTCTAATGTATACAGGAGCGTATATTAGGATGTGGGGATTTGTGCGAAACGCTGTTATTGCGGCAGCTTGCCGCACGGATGTGCCCGGCGGCGGCGACCCTGGCCGGCAAGGCAGATAGAGCTTATGCACCGCTTATCCACAATCAGGCGGCTGCCAGAAACGGAACAATCGGTATGATCCTTCTCGAAGCCAAGGACCTCGTCAAGTATTACGACGGGCGGGCGGTGGTCGACCACGTGTCGTTCACGGTTGCTCAGGGCGAGATCGTCGGCCTGCTCGGGCGAAACGGCGCCGGCAAAACCACCACCTTCCGAATGATCATCGGTATGGTCACCCCCGATAACGGGCAGGTGATCTTCGATGGCGTCCTTGTCACTCGAATGCCAATGTACAAGCGGGCGCGCAGGGGAATGGGCTACCTCTCGCAGGAGCCCAGCATCTTCCAAAGGCTCACGGTCAGGCAGAACATCATGGCCATCATGGAAACCATGAACCTGCCCCGCAGGACCCGCCGGGAGAAGTGCGACCACCTGCTCGAACAGTTCGGCCTGGATCGCGTGCAGACGCAAATGGCGCGGACCCTCTCCGGCGGCGAACGCCGAAAGCTGGAGATCGCGCGCGCACTGGTGACCAACCCCACGATGATGCTGCTGGATGAGCCGTTCTCCGGCGTCGACCCCATCGCCGTCGAGGACCTCCAACGAGAGATCCGCGGCCTGAAGGACCGCGGGATAAGCATCCTCCTGACCGACCACAACGTCCGCGAAACCCTCACCGTCACCGACCGCTCCTACATCATCGACAGCGGAAAGGTCCTCCGCGAAGGGACGCCCAAGACGCTCATCAACGACGACCTCGTACGCAGGACATACCTGGGACACACTTTCAGAGGCGATGAGTTCGACCACCACGCCGAGTAGAAGAAGAATTTGCCGCAGAGACGCAGAGGCACAGAGGGTAGAAGAAGCAGAAGAAACGGCTTTAGAGGGGGATTACATGGATTAAAGGATTATATGTTTCTATCCGTGTAATCCTTTAATCCATGTAATCCCCATCAGATGCTTCTTCTTC
>CAZSBS010000127.1:0-13648 GCA_964605095.1 uncultured Planctomycetaceae bacterium
CTTATGACTCAGATAATCTCCCATCGAGTTCTGAGGGAGGCGTCCGTAAGGCGTTCTTCTTCTTTTCTTCTTCTACCTCTGCGTTTCTCTGCGACCTCCGCGTGAGTCCCTTCTTCCTTAGATCGTTTCCGGCACCTCGAAGCCCTTGCGGTAGACGTTGCGGTTGATTTTGTTGGCCTCTTCTGCCTGCTCGCCGATGAAGCACTCCTTCGCGCCGTCCCACTGGAGTAGCGGTCCGATGGTGTATTCGGTCTTGTCGGCGGGCAGTTTCACACCGTCCTTTAGAATCTCGTGGAGGTTTTCGAACGCGGCCTGGCCGAGCTTGTTGTCGCCGAAGTCGACCGCCTTGTCCGTGAACGCGACCTTCTTGCCCAACCGGTACGAGATGTTGCCCAGGTGCCCGGGCAGGCAGGAGTGGTGGGCGACTTCGGCGTCGGCGTTGGACATCTCCTGTTTGCCGGCCCTGCAAGCGGCGACGAAGCTGCCGAACGGGCCGCCCGGCGTGACTTTGCCCTTGGGGACGTTGACCTTCTCGCCCTTGTCGCTGCCCTTGGGGTAGTACATGCCTTTGATGATCTTCCCGCCGTCCTCGAAGTAGAACTCGTTCTCGACCTGGTTCTTGTAGCCCTTGTAGTTGATGTTGCGGACGGTGAAGAACATGTACTGCCCGTCGCCGTAGTCGATGATGTTGAGCATCGAGTTGGGCGTCTCGCCCTGGTCGTCCCAGGCGAACCTCCCGCCGAGCGCCATGGCGGCCTTGGGCTGGCGATTGTCGCCAAGGGCCCAGATTGCCACGTCGAGTTGGTGTGTGCCCTGGTTGTTCAGGTCGCCGTTGCCGGTGCTCCAGAACCAGTGCCAGTTGTAGTGGACGAAGTTCTTGTGGAAACCGTCGTCGGCGATGTTGGCCGGGCCGCGCCAGATGTTCCAGTCAAGCTCGGGCGGGGCGGGCTCGATGGGCTTTATGCCGATCCCGCTACGGGGTTTGCAGCAGTAGCCGTGGCTGACGACGAGCTTGCCCCACTTACCGGCACGGATGGCCGCGGTGAGCCCCGCCACGCCGGCATCGCTTCGCTGCTGCGTGCCGTGCTGGACGACCACGCCGTACTTTTTCCAGGCGTCCACGACCCGCCGGCCCACGAAGTTGTCGTGGCTCAAGGGCTTCTCGACATAAACGTGTTTGCCGGCCTGGCAGCCCCATATTGTCATAAGCGAGTGCCAGTGGTTGGGCGTGGCGATGCTTACGGCGTCCAGCGTCTTGTCCTCAAGGGCTTTGCGTATGTCGGCGATGCCCTTTGTCTCGTACTTGCCGGCGACCTTCTTGGCCAGGCCGGACATCGCCCCCTTGAGCACCTTGCTGTCGGGGTCGGCGAGGTAGGCGATCTCCACGTTCGGCTGGCGGACGTATTCCGCGATGTGCGAGCCGCCCCGGCCATGCACGCCGGCCACGGCGATCCGGAACCGCTCGTTGGCCCCGATGATCTTTCCCGACGCCTTCGTGCCGCCAATCATTACCGCGGCGCCCGCGACAGCCAGTGAACCCTTCAGAAAATCGCGACGATTCAGACGTGCCATGTTCGCATTCTCCTGGCAATGCCGTGACCGGCAAACGCCCGTGGTTTGGCGAAAGTAAACAATCGCCCGTAGTTGCCGTGCCCGCTGAAGCGAGCATGCCTCAACTGCTATAAAACGGTTCCTGGTTCCAGGTTCCGCTTTTCGCTCTTTACGGGTTCCCCGTTCCGGTGTTTCTTCTTTCCCGGCTCCCGGCTACTGGCTACCATCCTCAGGCTCATCGCGGTATCGCTTGAGCAGGCCCTCGTAGGCGTCGACGCGGCGGTCGCGGAGGAATGGCCAGATGCGCCGCACGGAGTCGCTTCGCGAGCCGTCGAGTTCCACGACGAGGGCATCGTCGCCCTCGGCCGAGGCTTGGGCGAGGATTTCGCCCTGGCAGCCGGCGGCGAAACTGTTGCCCCAGAACCGCGTGCCCGGCGTTGCGCTGGACGGGTCCGGCTCGTCGCCTGCGCGGTTGACGCTCAGTACCGGCAGGCCGTTGGCGACGGCGTGCGAACGCTGGATCGTCAGCCAGGCGTCGAGCTGCCGCTGCCGCTCTTGCGGCGTGTCGCGCATGTCCCATCCGATGGCGGTGGGGTAAACAAGCACCTCCGCCCCGGCCAGGGCCATCAGGCGGGCGGCCTCGGGATACCACTGGTCCCAGCAGACCAGCACGCCGAGTTTGCCGACGGACGTTGCGATGGGCCGGAAGCCCAGGTCGCCCGGGGTGAAGTAGTGCTTCTCGTAGTAGCCGGGGTCGTCTGGTATGTGCATCTTTCGGTATCGCCCGGCGATTGTGCCGTCACGTTCCAGCACGACGGCGGTGTTGTGGCACAGGCCCGGCGCGCGGCGCTCGAAGAGGCAGACCACCAGCACGACGCCCAGTTCGCGGGCGACGGCGCCGAACTGCTCGGTGGACGGCCCCGGTATCGGCTCGGCCTGGTCGAAGCAGGCGGCATTCTCGGTCTGGCAGAAGTACAGCCCGGCATGCAGCTCCTGGAGCACGACCAGTTCCGCACCACCGCCGGCGGCGCGGCGGATAAGCTCCATCGACCGGGCAATGTTGGCCTCGCGGTCGGCAGTGCATGATTGCTGGCAGAGACCCGCTCGGAGTGTTTTCATTGCTGTGCCCGTGGGTAATGACTAATGTTCAATGCTCAATGTCCAATGTTCAATGCTCGATGTTCGATGCGCCAAAGTGCCTGTCTTGCGTCTGTCCGGCTCGGGCGCCAGCCGCAGGAAGAACCGTTTACACACCTCATTGAACATTGGGCATTCGAGCATTGAACATTAAGCGTGCTTCAGCACGCTCCCAGCACGCCGCGCGGCAACTGCATTGTCACGCAGTGCAGCGATCCGTGCTGCCAGATCAGCGGGGTGCAGTCCACGCCCAGCACCTCGCGTCCGGGCAGGGCCTGGGCTATCGTTTCCATGGCGGCGCGGTCGCCCGGCTCATCGCCGTACGTGGGAACCAGCACCGCGCCGTTGACGATGAGGAAGTTGGCATATGTGGCTGGGAGGCGCCGCCCCTTTTCGTCATAGTGCGCCTTGGGCCAGGGCAGCGGCAGCAGGCGGAATCGCTTGCCGTCGGCGGTTCGCAGCGCCTTTAGCTCGGCCTCCATGGCGGACAGGTCCTCGTAGTGCTCGTCGGCGGGATCGTCGCAGCGGACGTAGACTATCGTGTCATCGGGGCAGATTCTGGCCAGGGTGTCCACGTGCGAGTCGGTGTCGTCGCCGGCGAGGTAGCCGTGATCCAGCCACAGCACGCGCCGCACGCCAAGCTCGGACGCAAGAATATGCTCGATGTCCCCGCGTGTCAGGTGCGGGCTGCGGTTGGCCTGGAGCAGGCAGTGCGAGGTCGTCAGCAGCGTGCCCCGGCCGTCGCTGTCGATCCCGCCGCCCTCGAGCACGAGCCCGACCGTCCGGAGGGGAGTCTTGCCCAGTGCCCCGGCCGCGTGAAGCCGGCGCGTGACGAGGTTGTCGTCGAAGGCGGCGAACTTCATGCCCCAGCCGTTGAAGGTGAAGTCCATCAGAAGCGGCTTGCCCGCGTCCAGCACGGTAATGGGTCCGAAGTCGCGAGTCCACGTGTCGTTGAGGTCCACCTGCCAGATGTGTACGCGCTCGTCCGGGACGCCCGCCGCGGCCAGGCGGTCCGCCACCGCTCGTGGGCTGCGTGCGGCCACAATAACGTTCTCGAACCGCGTGATGGCGCGGACGATTTGGGTGTAGGTTCCCTGGACCTCGTCGAGGATCGGCGCCCAGTCCGTTTCCTCATCCGGCCAGGCCAGCAGAATCGCATCCTGCTCTTCCCATTCCGCGGGCAAGCGTCGCTGCATGTCTCTACCCTAGCGCCTTGCGGATTATCTGGACGTTTTTGGTGGCGTCAGCTTCGGGGTTCTTGGTCGGGCAGTCGGTCTCCAGCACGATCCAGCCCTTGTACTCGATGGCCTTGATGGCCTCGGCGACGGCGGGCAGCTTGATCTTGCCCTCGCCAATGTAGGTCGCGCCATCCTTGAAGTGGAACATGGAGATCCGGCCCTTGAGTTGGCGGATCTCGGCTGGGACATCGTAGCCGTTGTCGTTCGAGTTGCCGATGTCGTAGTAGCAGCCCACCGCGTCGGAGCCGATGCGGTCGAGGATCTCCAGGTTCTGCCTGGCCGAGCACGTGTTCTCCAGCCCGAGCACGACGCCGGCAGCCTTGGCCCTGGGCGCCGCTTCCTTCATTCGGGACACGACGTTGTCGACGTCGGCCTTCTTGAGTTCCTTGTCTTTCAGCAGGTCGCCCCGCCAGAAGAACGGCACGAGGATGCCCGCGGCCCCGAGCTGGCCGGCAGCGTCGATGGTCTGCTCCAGCCACTGGGGGGCCTTGGGGTCCGTCGCCAGCGGGTTGCCGTTCAGCAGGTCCATCGACAGGCTGCTGACCACAAGCCCCGCGGCCTTGACATCGTCCTGATATTTCTTGATCCTCTCGGGGCTGGTGATCTCCAGCTTGTCCGCCGGTTTTCCCGCGCCGAGTTCCACGCCATCGAGGCCGGCCTTCTTGGCGCTGTCGAGCTTGTTGCCGTAGCAATCGGTCCGGCTGCCGATGCGGTAGTTCAGCCCGCCGCCCTCGCCCGCCAGCAGATCGCGCATCAGCACCGACCCGGCCAACCCGGCCGCGGTGGCGGCAAGGAACCTCCGTCGCGTGAACATCATATTACTTCTCCTTTGCAAGGCGTCCGGTGAAGGCTTTTGGTTTGTAACACATACGTCACGTGCAATGACACCATCCAGCTTACCCGCTGGGTCCCCCGGACGGGTAGCCCATTTTCATCTATCCGGTAATGCCTCAGTTACGGGGGGGTCGTAGTGTCCCGGCGCGCCGGGATTCTTCAAGTCCAACGGACCCCTTTGGGGAAACCCCTCATGGGGTCACTACAAACGGGCATGCTCGATATTTACGGTTCTCTCTCCCCCCCGTAACCGAGGCATTACTCTATCCGGGCCGAGACAAGGACTATTGAACGCGGGGGGATACTACGCGCTGATGGAGTTCCAAGCGAAGATTTCATCGCAAAGGTCTTGGCGCGGGCTGTTTCGTCGGCACCACCTCGACCAGGCCGACGTCGATGAACTGCCCGCCGTTGGTCTGCTTGCAGTGGACGGCCAGGGTGTTCTTGCCCGCCTTCAGCGAGGCCAGGGCCTTGGGGCTGATGGCGACCTCGTAGTATTCGCTGACGAAGCCGGCCTCCCTGGCGGCGCGAATTCCGTTGATGTAGACCTCGGCATCCTCGTCGTGGTGCATGCGAAGCTGGAGGTCGGCGGGCAACTTGGCCGGCATAACGAATGTGCGGCGCAGCCAGATGGCCGGTGTGTCCCACTTGGTTCCGACAGCGGCGCCGGGCGTGCCGTCGGTGCCGAACCCGCCCTTGCTGGCCTTCCATGCCGAGTCGTCGAAGTCAGGCTTGGACCAGTCGTCGGCGGGCTTTTCGGTGGTGTACTTCCACTCGACCGGCGTCCGCTCGCTGGTGGCCACGACGGGCTTTATTTGCGGCAGCGGGGGGAAGTCGCCGCGGTTTGCGGCCGCCATCTGCTCCGGGTTGGCCTTGATGACCTCGCGGTCGTACGTCATTATGCCATTGACCTCGCCCTCGCAGTCGGTGGTCTGCGTGTAAACGGCGGCCGAGAGGCCCGGGTTATCCTTGAGCTTGTAGACGCCCCGCAGCAGATTGACGTACTTGACCGTGAGCTGGTCGCGGTCGGCCATGTTGGCATAGCCCCAGTTCTTGCCCTGCCAGAGATGGCCCGGCAGAGGCAGGCCGAGGCCCCCGAACTCGCCGAGCACGGCGGCGCGGTCTTCTTCGGGCTTGGGGCTGGCCGGGCCGGGATAGCTGTGCATGTCGATCACGTCGCCGCACTTGTGGTCCGACCAGCCGCTGGCGTTGTTGACCAGCCGCGACGGGTCGAGCTTGCGGACGAGGTCCACAAGGGCCTTCGTGTCGGCGGCATCGCCCTGGCCCCAGCCCTCGTTTATGACCACCCACATGATGATCGACGGGTGGTTGCCCATGCCCTGGACAAGCCGCGTCAGCTCCTGCCGGAACTGCGGGCGGTCCTTTGTGGTGTCGCCGGCGGGCATGTCCTGCCAGACCAGCAGCCCCAGCTTGTCGGCCCAGTAGTACCACCGGTCGCACTCAACCTTCACGTGCTTGCGAGCCATGTTGAAGCCGAGCTTCCTCGTGGCCTCGATGTCGTATCGAAGGGCCTCGTCGGTGGGGGCAGTGTATATCCCATCCGGCCAGAATCCCTGGTCAAGCGGGCCGATCTGGAAGATGAACTTATTGTTGAGCATCAGGCGGGTGATGCCTTTTTCATCCTTGCCCAGCGAGGTCTTCCGCATGCCGAAGTAGCTCGTGACGGCGTCGGTCTGCTTGCCTTTGGCGGCCAGCGTTACCTGGAGGTCGTAGAGGTGCGGCGAGTCCGGCGACCATAGCTTGACCCTTGGGATCGCCAGCTTGATTGTCTTGCCGGCCTTGCCGCTGGCGGAGACGACTTGCTTGCCGGCGTCGAGGGCCTTGAGCGTAACGTCGGCCGGGCCGCCTTTGCCGCGGGCGTCCACGGTGACGTACAGGCATCCGGCGTCGATGTCCGGCACGAGCGAGAGCGACTCGATGCTTTGCTCAGCCACCGGCTCCAGCCAGACCGTCTGCCATATGCCGGTGGTGGGGGTGTACATGATTCCGCCGGGGTTCAGCACCTGCTTGCCGTGCGGCTGGGGGCCTTTGTCGGTGGGGTCGAAGACGCCGACGACCAGTTCGTTATCGCCGTCTTTCAGCGCGTCGGTGACGTCGTAGCTGAAGGCGTCGTAGCCGCCGCGGTGCGTGCCGAGGGCCTTGCCGTTGACCTGCACGGCCGCCTCCCAGTCCACCGCGCCGAAGTTCAGCCGCACGCGCCGGCCCTTCCATTCGGCGGGCACCTTGAACGTGCGACGATACCACAGCCGCTCGAAGTGCTTGCCCACGCCGCTCAGGGCCGACTCGACCGGGAACGGCACGAGGATCTCGCCGTCGAGCGCCTTGCCGACGGGGGCCGGCTCATTGGCCTTGGCCTCGGCGTACTGCCACAGGCCGTTGAGGTTCATCCAGTCCTTGCGGACCATCTGCGGGCGGGGATACTCGGGATGGGCGTTCCGGGGCGAGACATCCTTCGCCCAGCGGGTGACGATGTGGCTCTCGACGCACTTCCACTCGGCCCTTGCAACCGCCGAGGCCGCCAGGACCGTCACAAACGCCGCCAACACGACAATCGTCATCCGATGCGTTCGATACATGAGCAGTTCTCCTTATATATTGCTTGTTGATGGCTCAAACTGCCAATTTAGAAAGCCCCGAAGGGGCGACAGAACAAACATACTGGTTAGCCACTAGTGTTTTCCTCTGTCGCCCCTTTGGGGCTCTTGGTCTAAGCACCTTGTTTCCGGGGGCTTACGCCCCCGGCTAAAGACTACCGGCCCTTCGGGCCTGCCAAACCGGTCGGTATGCCTTTGCTACTCGCCGTTCGGCGCGGTCTTGGCGGCGGGCGCCGCGGCTTGGGCCTTGGCGGGGTCCTCTGTCACCCAGACAGTCATGGGGCCGGCCTGCCGGTGGTCCCATGCGTAGTACGGGACGGCGAGGACGTCGATGTCGGCCGGCTTGGCGTCGCCAGCCGGGATGGTCTTGGCCTTGGCCTTGATGGCCGTTACCCCGCCGAGTAAGTCCTTGCGGAACTCGCAGGTCATTGGCGCGTCGGCGGGCAGGTAGAAGTTGTCTATTGCGCCGGCGTTGTCGACGCCCTCGAAGCAGTATACGACCGGCCCGCGTTGGATCGCGACGCGTCCGGCGTCGTCGGCCACACTCGGGTGGGCCCGGACGCGGCGGATCGGCATGGGCATGTTCAGCTCGATGGTGTCGCCGGCCTTCCACGCCCGATGCAGGCGGGCGTAGCCCTTGACCATCTCGGGGTTCTCGATGGCCTGACCGTTGACCTTGATCGTGGGCTTGACCTGCTCGGCAGGCAGAGGCTCGCTTTGGTAGAGGGCGTCCTTTGGCGCCTCGGCCGCACACCAGGCCGGGATGCGAAGCAGGATGTCGAACGTCTCCACCCCGGCAGGGGCGACAGTGATCTTCACGTCGCCGTCCCACGGGTATCGCGTCTGCTGGGTCAGCGTCACCTTGCCCGCGCCGACAGTCGCCTTGCCCTGCCCGGCCACGTAGAGGTTCACGTACACCGCGCGCTCGCCGGCGGCGTAGACGTAGCCCGGCACCGACGGGATGAACCGCACCACGTTGGTCGGGCAGCACGCGCAGCCGAAGAAAGCCTGGCGGTGATGCTTGCCGTCGCTGGCTAGCGGATTGACGTAGAAGAACTTTTCCCCGCCGAGGTCAACCCCCGCCAGCACGCCGTTGTAGAGCGTTCGCTCGAACGTGTCAGCGTACTTGGCGTCGGCGTGAAGCAGGTTCATGCGGTGGTTCCACAGGCACATGCCGATCGAGGCGCACGTCTCGCCGTATGCGGTGGCGTTGGGAAGCTGGTAGTTGGCGCCGAACGCCTCGCCGCTGCTGGTCGAGCCGATCGCGCCGGTTATGTACATCTTCCGCTCGACCGTGTTGACCCAAAGCCGGTCCAGGGCCTTGACGTACGCCTCGTCGCCAGTCGCGGCAGCAACGTCCGCCATGCCGGAATAAAGGTACATTGCCCGCACGGCGTGGCCGGTCGGCTCGGACTGCTCGGTCACCGGCTCGTGGTCCTGGCAGTAAGGGCCGTTGATCTTTGGGCGCTTGTCGGACACCCGCCCGCGGATGTCGATGAAGAACTTCGCCAGGTTCAGGTACTTGCGGTCGCCGGTGGCCTGGCTGAGCTTGACCAGCGCCAGTTCGATCTCCTCGTGGCCCGGCACGCCGTGGCGCTTGTCCGGGCCGAAGATGCTCGCGATGTAGTCGGCGTAGCGGATGGCAACGTCCAGCAGCGTTCGCTTGCCGGTGGCTCGCCAGTGCGCCACGGCCGCCTCGAACAGGTGCCCGGCACAGTAGAGTTCATGCTTCGTTGGCAGATCCGTCCATCGCTTGCCCGGCTCCTGGAGCGTGTGGAACGTGTTGAGATAGCCGTCTGGCTGCTGGGCGGCGGCGATCCAGGCGATCACCTCGTCGGTCTGCTTGTCGAGGTCGGCATCCGGGTGCGCCTGGAGCGAATAGCTGGCGCCCTCGAGCACCTTGTAGACGTCCGAGTCGTTGAAGTAAATGCCCTCGAAATTGCCCTCCATGAGCTTGCCGGCCTTGGCGAAGTTGGAGAACCGGCCTGTCTGGCGGCACCACTTGAAGTTGTGCGGCAGCGAGTGAATACGGTCGGTCTCGATGCGGGGCGCCCAGAACTCATCGCGAATCTGCACGTCGGTGAACGGCACGGCCTTGAGGGTGACCAACCCGGTCCCGATGGCAGGCGGGTCGGCAGCCCACGTCAGGGTCGCCACGGCGAGAACCGTCAGAGCCAGCAACGATATGCGGAGTGTCATAAACGCGAGTCCTTTCGTTAGATACCAGTGCCGGCACAGCGCTGCGCCGGTCAGTCTTTTGCCGCCGGCTTCTTGTCGTCCTTCGCGGGCTTTTCCGACGGCATCTTCACGTCGGCCCATTTTTCTTTTATCGCGCCGCCGCCGGCGGACAGGAGCTTCTTCAGCGCCGCCTCCGCCTCGCTCGGCTTGCAGCCGCTGGGTGCGCCTCGCGTCCAGTACGCTATGTGGCCGTCAATGTCGATTACCGCCGTGCCGGCCTGGAAGCCGCTGTAGGCCTTGAGGTAGTCGCCCTCGATCGAGTCCAGCAGGATCGGGATGGTCAGCTTCATGTCCTTCATGCACTTGTCAGCCGCGATCAGACGCTCCTCCATTGTCTTGGGCTGGGTTATGCCCTTGTCGCCCAACCTTTTAAGCTGCTCCTTCGCCCGCTGCTCGTCGGGGCGGCCCTTTTCCGGGCTGGGGTGCGCTTCGCGAATATATACCAGGAAGAACTGCGCCTTGTCCTTGTACGCCTTGTACAAGGCTTCCACCGCCGGAACCTGGCGGCGGAAGGGGGGTCACGTATAGCTCGATGAGAATATGACGATCGGCGTCTTACCCTTGTAGTCGGAAAGCTTGACCTTCCGGGCGCCGATCGTGCCAACCTGCTGGCCGTTGGCGTCCGCCGCGAACGTCAGCGGCGACAGCGCAACGTCAGGCGCCGCCTGGCCGGGATTCAGCGTCACAGCCCCAGGCCGGGAGTCGGTACGGGCCTTTTGCCCGGGGCCGGTCCTGTCGCTCGCGGCCGGTTGGGCGGCCCACGAAGCCGCCGAGGCCAGCACGCCGGCCGCCATCGCCAGCGCCGCCGCTCGCCAAGTGACTCTGCCGTATCTCATGGGTTGCGTCTCCTTAGCCAAGAGGAAGAGGTCTATTCCTTGAACAATTGTCCCGGTCGTCGGGTGTTTGTCAATTCCCAAAACTCTCTGTCAGCAACGCGTAGCGACCTCTTTTACTCGCAGAGATCAGCAGAGACGGCCCCGACGGGGCCGTGGGATGTAGCCACGGGTGAAGCGAAGCCTTCAGGCTTCGCGCAACCCGTGGAAAAGGAGTTTCCACCATCTTCTCGCCCCGGATGGGGCGAAGGAGATGCCTCCACCCCTGCCGGGGCGGACGTTCTCGTGCGAATTTCTTTGGAACCTATTGATTGTTCGCGCGTCTATACTGCCAACGAGGCCTCCGCCCGGCCAGGGCCGCTTGCACCCTGGTTCGGCCGCGGCCGACAATAGACCAAAGGAGCAGCCATGAAACGCATCGTAATGTTGAGCCTGTCGGTAGTTATCCTGCTCGGTGCGGCCCTCGTGCCGGTAATCGCCCAGGACGCCAAGGTCAGCCAGGACGACCGGCCCAATGCTGCCAAGCTCATGGGCCAGGGCAACTGGAAGGAAGCCTACGACGTTTTCGCCAAGCTGGCCGAGGACAAGGCCGACGACGCCAAGCTTGTCAGCCAGGACCTCAACAACGCCATCCAGTGCCTTCAGCAGCTCGGGCGGGTCAGCGAGATCGACGCCTTCCGCGAGAAGGTCATCGCGGCTCACAGCGGCAATTGGCGGCTTCTTCAGACGGCCGCCCAGACCTACCTGAGCGTGGATCATTACGGCTCGATCGTGGCTGGGAACTTCGAGCGAGGCCCGCATCGCGGCGGCACGGCCAAGATGGTCAACTCCTACGAGCGCGACCGCATCCGGGCGCTTCAGTTGATGCAGCAAGCCCTGCCGCTTGTCGCCAACGAGGATGACAAGCCCGCGGCCGGGCAGTTCTACCTGCACCTTGCCAATCAGCTTATGGGCAATCGTGGCTATGCCCTGGCCTGGCGGCTTCAGTATCTCAGCGACCTTGCCGTGCTGCCGGATTACGAGGATGGTTATCGCGGCGACTGGTACTATTACGGGCGGGGGCAGACCCGCGGCGCGCCGGTCAACGAAGACGGCACGCCGGTCTACCACAAGCGCCCGCGAAGTTGGGAGGGCGCCAAGACCGACGGCGAGCGGTGGCGCTGGGCGCTGCTGATGGTCCAGGAAGCCCAGGCTGGCCGGGCGGGCGAGGTCCGCTGGATATTTGCCCAGTTCCTGCACAATCAGTTCGGCGTGCAGACGATGGCGCAGTACGGGCAGCTTTTCGGGCGCGGCGGGGACGACTCCGACACGGAGAATGATGAGTCCGGCCCGTACGCCCTGCACACGCTCGGCGAGGATGAGACGATCGCCCGCCTGGCCACGGGCATCAAGCGGTTCAAGCTGCCGGACGAGTTCAACTTCGTCAAGATCATCCGCGAACTGGTCGGGACCAAGGGCTACGGCGAGCAGCCGTCGACGACGCTGGCTCAGATATTCGAGAACCGCCGTCAGTATCCAAAGGCGGCCGAGGTATGGCGGCAGGCGATCAAGGACTACGGCGATGGCGGCCCCGACAACCATTGGCGGCAGAAGAGGCTCGACCAGATCATCGGCAAGTGGGGGCAGTTCGAGCCGGTAATGACCGCCCCGGGCGGCAAGGGCGCGACGGTGGACTTCCGCTTCCGCAACGCGTCGAAGGTGAGCTTTGAGGCCCACGAGATCGACGTACACACGCTGCTATACGACGTTAAGGAATACATCAAGAGCCTTCCCAGACAGCTTGACTGGCAGCGGGTGAACATTGCCGACATCGGCTATCGGCTGGTGGTCCAGAACCAGCAGAAGTACATCGGCAGGCAGGTCGCCGCGTGGGGCATGGACCTCAAGCCCCGGCCTAACCACTTCGACAGCCGGGTCACCGTGGCCACCACGCTCCAAACCGCCGGTGCGTATCTGGTCACCGCCAGGGTCGCCGACGGGAACATCAGCCGGATTGTCCTGTGGGTGGCTGACACCGCCATCGTGCAGAAGCAGCTCGACAAGCAGGCGTGGTTCTTCGTTGCCGACGCCGTCGGCGGCGCCCCCGTTGCCAAGGCGAACCTGGAGTTCTTCGGCTATCGGCAGAAGTACGTCCAGGACGACGCGAAGCGCGGCCAGGGTCACAACGAGACCGAGACGCGAAACTTCGCGGAGTTCACCGACGCCGACGGGCAGCTCATCCTCAAGCCCGGGCAGATCGAGAGCAACTGGAACTGGCTCATCACCGCGACCACGCCCAAGGGCCGGTTCGCGTACCTGGGTTTTACCGGCGTGTGGTTCAACAACTACTACGACGCCGCGTACAACCAGACCAAGACCTACGTCATCACGGACAGGCCCGTGTATCGGCCCGCCCAGAAGGTGAAGTTCAAGTTCTGGGTCAACCACGCCCAGTACGACCAGGAAGGCAAGAGCCAGTTCGCCGGCCAATCCTTCAACGTGCGGATCAACAACCCCAAGGGCGAGAAGGTAGTCGAGAAGCAGTTCACGGCAGATGAGTTCGGCGGGTTCGACGGCGAGTGGGACCTGCCCAATGAGGCGACGCTCGGGGTTTACAGCGTTCATCTGGTCGGCGGTCCCGGCGGCGGGGGGACGTTCCGCGTCGAGGAGTACAAGAAGCCCGAGTTCGAGGTGAAGATCGACGCCCCGACCGAGCCGGTAATGCTCGGCGAGAAGATCACCGCCACCATCAACGCCAAGTATTACTTCGGCGCGCCGGTCACCAGCGCCAAGGTCAAGTACAAGGTCACGCGGTCCGACCACTCGGCCCAGTGGTACCCGATCTGCCGATGGGACTGGTACTACGGGCCCGGTTACTGGTGGTACGCGTACGACTACCTCTGGTACCCCGGCTGGCGCGAATGGGGCTGCCGCCGGCCCGTGCCGTGGTGGTGGTGGCAGTGGCATCCGCAGCAGCAGCCGGAGATCGTTGCCGAGGCCGAGGTCGAGGTCGGTCCCGACGGCACGGTGAAGGTGGAGATAGACACCGCCGTCGCCAAGGTGCTTTACGGCAACACGGACCACAAGTACGAGATAACCGCCGAGGTGACGGACGCCTCCCGCCGGACGATTGTCGGCACCGGGCAGGTGCTCGTGGCCCGCAAGCCGTTCAAGGTCTACGCGTGGGTCAATCGCGGGCATTACCGCGTCGGCGACGTGGTGG
>CAZSBS010000128.1:0-13519 GCA_964605095.1 uncultured Planctomycetaceae bacterium
TTTGGATCGTGGGAGCGGTGGTGAACCATATTCTTCAAGGAAGGTGCTGCGGTAGCAGGTATTCAGACCTGACGTTTTATTTCATTTGATGGCGGGCTTGTAGCTGAATCGCCCACCGAGGAAATCCGCAATCCGCCATCTGCAATTTGCCTGATTGCGGGAGAAAGCAACATTGGTCAGCAACGGCAACAATAACAGCAGCAGTAGCAGACCGGTCGTTTCCGTGTTCGGCTCCAACGCCGTCGAGGGCGACTCCGCAGCCGAGGCCCAGGCCGAGGCCGTCGGGCAAAAGCTCGCCGAGCTTGGCTACGCCGTTGCCAACGGCGGCTACGGCGGCACGATGGAGGCCTCCTCGCGCGGGGCAAGCCAGGCCGGCGGGCACACCATCGGCATTACGTGCTCGCTCTGGCGGTCCGGGCCCAACGCGCACATCCGCGAGGTGATCCAGACGAGCAGCCTGTCCGAGCGTGTCCAGCGGCTGGCGGAAGTGGCCTCAGCCGGGTTTGTCGTGCTGCCGGGCGGGACGGGCACGCTGCTTGAGTTGGCCTGGGTGTGGGAGGCAATGGCCAAGAAGTTCATGCCGTCCAGGCCCATCGTGTGCGTGGGCGACTTCTGGCGGGCGCTCATCGACACAATCGCCTCCGTCCGCGGCGCTCACGCGAAGATGGTCTCCATCGCCGCGGTCCCCGACGACCTGGAACGGTTCTTCCCGCGGCTCGGCTGAGTTCGGCACTTCGCAGCGGCTCACGTGTCGGTGGAGCTGACAAACTGGCGGTAGAGGTCCGCGTAGGCGCCGCCGGCCCGGAGAAGTTGTTCGTGCGTGCCGCGTTCGATGATCCGCCCGTGGTCGAGCACCAGCACGAGGTCGGCGTGGCGGATTGTCGAGAGGCGGTGGGCGACGACGAAACTGGTCCGGCCCTCGAAGAGCTTACCCATCGCGGCCTGGATGCGGACCTCGGTCATCGTGTCGACGCTGCTGGTGGCCTCGTCCAGGATCAGCACCCGCGGATTGGCCAGCATGGCTCGGGTGAAGCACGTGAGCTGGCGCTGGCCAAGGCTTATGCCGCTTCCGCGCTCGCCGACAACGGTGTCAAAGCCGTTGGGCAGCAACTCGATGAGGTCCAGGCAGTCCAGCCGGCGGGCGGCGTCGCGTATCTCCTCGTCAGTCGCGCCGGGCTTGCCCAGCCGGATGTTCTCCATCACCGTGCCCGAAAACAGGAAGTTCTGCTGGAGCACCACGCCCATGTGCCGGTGCAAACTGTCGCTGGAGACATGGGCAAGGTCCAGGCCGTCCAGCAGCACCTGACCCTGGCTGGGCAGGTAGAACTTGCTGATGAGGTTGATGATCGTGCTCTTTCCACTGCCGGTGTGGCCGACAAGGGCGACGATCTGTCCCGGCTCGGTCGTGAAGCTCACCCGGTCCAGAACGGTCCGGTCCGGCACGTAGGAGAAGCTAACGTCGCGGAACTCCACGCGCCCTTTGACTGACGGCAGGTCGATGGCGTCCGGCTGGTCCTGCCAGTCCGGTGGTGTGTCCAGCACCTTGAACACCCGTTCGGCGCCCGCCATGGCGGACAGGGCTTTGTTGTATTGCCTGCCCAATGAACTGATGGGTGAGAAGAACTGGCTGGCCATGAAGAAGAACTGCACCAGGTCGCCCACATTGGCCAGCGGCTCCGGGCGAAGCACCTGCCAGCCGCCGACCACCAGCATCGCCGCGATAAAGAACTGGCTGTTGAACTCCAGAAGCGGCAGGAAAATCCCGCTGAGCCTGGCCAGCTCCACGTTGTTCTGCCCGTGGTCGGCGACTAAGTCGTAGAAGAGGCCCGCGTTGACGTCCTGGCGCACGAAGCCCTGGGTCACGCGGATGCCCGTGACGGACTCGGCCAGCGTGGACGTGATCCGGCTGAAGCTTTCCTGGTTCTTGCGGTGCCCGCTGACGAGCCTCCGCCGGAAACTGCGGTTGATCGCCCAGAGCACCGGCGCCAGCGCCAGGACCAGCAGGAAGAGCATCCAGTCGTAATAGAGCATCAGGCCGGCCGCGACGGTCATCTGCCCGAGCTGCACCAGGCTGATGAACATCACGTCCTGCACGCCGACCCGCATGGCCTCGATGTCGCTTGTAACCCGGCTGATGATCCGCCCGACCTTCGTGCGGGAGTAGAAGCTTAGTGTCATGCGCTGAAGGTGCGAGAAGAGCTCCTCGCGCAGGTCGCGAATGATCCACTCGCCGAGCTGAAGCGCCAGCCGACTTCGGAAGTGCCCGATGAACTGCGTGACCAGGGCCAGGGCGGCGAAGCCCGCGGCCGACCAGATCAGCCAGTGGATGTCGCCGGCCTGGACGGGCCCTCGAATAGCCGCGCCAATCGCCCAAGCCAGCAGCGGAAGCTGGATCGACCGGGTGATGACCATGACCAATAGCCAGTTTCGCGTCCGCGCGTAAGGCTTGGTGTAGCCCATCAGCCGGCGGATGAGCTTGGCGTCCAGCGGGCGGTGGCGCTGCTCCCTACGCTCGACGTTGGCCGAGAGGACCGTCGCGCCCAAGGGCTTGTCTCCGGATGTGGTGTTCACGCCTGCCATGGGCTAGGTTCCTGAGCCTCCCGCAGCCCGCTGGTGAAGCAGCCTTCGGCTGACATCGTCGGCCACTTGCAGCCTGGCTGCGATTCGGTATGGGCCCTGGCAGGCCATGAGTTGCTCGTGCGTGCCCGCCTGCACGAGCCGCCCGCGGTCCAGCACCACCACGATGTCGGCCCGTTTGAGCGTGCTGAGGCGGTGGGCGATGACGAACGTGGTCCGGCCAGCCATGGCGCTTTCCATTGCGCCCATGATCTCCTCTTCCGTTTCCGGATCGATCGCCGCCGTCGGATCGTCCAGAAGGAGTATTGCCGGCTCCAGCAGCACGGCCCTGGCGATGGCGAGCCTCTGACGCTGCCCGCCGGAAAGGTCTGCCCCGGCCTCGCGAAGGACTGTGTCATAGCCGTCAGGCAGCGCCATGATAAAGTCGTGCGCCGCGGCGATGCGGGCGGCGTTCTCCACCTGTTGACGCGTGCTGTCGGGATGGCCGAAGGCGATGTTCTGCGCCACCGTCGTGCTGAACAGGAAGCTCTCCTGGAAGACCATGCCGATATTCCGCCGCAGGTCGTCCAGCTTTACGTCCCGCACGTCCATGCCCTCGACAAGCACACGCCCCTCACGCGGGTCGTAGAAGCGTGGGATCAGGCTCAAGAGCGTGCTCTTGCCGCTGCCTGTGGCGCCCAGGACCGACACGCACATTCCCGCCTCGACGCGAAGGCTCACGTCCTCCAGCACCGCGATGCCGGGGTTATAGCCAAAGGTCACGTGGTCGAACTCCACGCAGCCGCGGGCCTTGCCTATGGGCTTTGCATCGGCGGCGCTGCGGATCTCCGTGGGGGCGTCCAGGACCTCGAAGACGCGACGGGCGGCCGTCAGGCTCTGCTGCATGGTGTTGGCAACGTTGGCAAGGTTTGTCACCTGCCCGGAAAACTGCTGGAGCAGGCCCGCGAAGACCACCATGCCCGTGCCCAGCGGCAGCCTGCCCTCGATCACGAGCCACCCGCCGTATGCGATCAGCACCACAAGGTTGAACTGCGTCAGGAAACCAATGAACTGCGGGTAGGTCGTCGCTCGCCAGAATATCCAGTTCTTCTGGGCCGTCAGTCGACTGCCGGCCTCCTTGAACTTTTCGATCTCCAGGCCCTCGCGGGCGAAGCCCTTGATGACGCTCATGCCCTGTACGCTCTCGCTGAGGCCCAGCACGAGGTCGTCGAACAGCTCGCGTTCCCGGACGTACGCCGGCTGGACCACACGCGAGTAAATTTGCGCCACCAGATAGATAAGCGGCGTGGTTGCCAGGCATGCCACCGTCAGCCAGACGTGGATGCTCAGCATATAAGCCAGGTAAATCCCCAGGCTGATAGCCAGGATGATGACCTCCATGACGACCCCGTCGACGAACATGCGGACGGCCTGAACGTCGCCCGTGACGCGGTTGATGATCGAGCCGGTGGCGTTGTCGTCAAAAAACCGAAAGCTCAGCCGCTGGAGCTTGTCGTACACCTTCGCACGCAGGTCAACCACGATCTTGCCCTGGAGCAGCACGCCCATCGCGACACTGTAGAAGCCGTTCAGCGCGCTGCGGAGAACCGCGAAGGCCAGGATGCCGGCCGCCACCAGAATCAAGCCGTGCATGGCCGACCAACTCGCCGGCGGCGAAAAGCCAAATGGCCAAGTTGGAGCCTTCGTCGCCGGCTGGGCCGCGTGGCGGATGACGTCGATGCCAAGGCCCGTCAGCCCAAGGCCAGACAGGCCCATCGCCAGCAGCAGCAACTGAAGCGTTAGAACCTTTATACACCCCCATCGGTACTGCCAACTCAGGCGCAGCAGGCGCCAAACGACGCGCCCGGAATCTTCGGACGACTCGCCCTGGCCCAGTCTTCTTGTATACACCGACGTCATCGGCAGCACCGGCCCGCTTTCGCCGCGTCTCCGTAGCGGCGCACAGAAGGCCAAGCCCATCTGATAACACCTGCTGCCCCCCAGTGCAAGAATCGGGTCCAACATTGGCGCCAACAGGTTTGCCGGTCGTCGCCTTTGCCGGGCGAAGTTGGCTACCCACTGGGTTCCGCTGCAAGGTTTAGCCACTCATGTGGCACCTCCTCGCCCAAGCTTTGCCTGGCGCACTAGTGACGCCATAAGGCGTTTTGTTTCTTTGCCATGGCCGCCACGTGAGATTCATTCAGAATGCCTACGAGGTCGGCCGGGGCGGTCCAACGCAAATCGAAAGCAAGTCGTGCGAACCGTTGACACGGCGGACCCGGTTGCGTAATGTGCGACCACGCATCGACACGTGTGCTTGGCCTTTCGTTTGGCAGGCAGGGCAGCGGTATCGAGAGTTCAGAATTTCCCCCGTATCGCAAGGAGCGAGGCATGAGTTTCAAGCAGTTCTTCCCGATCCCACTTTTCATCGCTGTCCTGGCCACAACGCTGGTGATGCTGGACCTGCAGCCCGATCCGCTGATCCCGCACCTGTGGACGTGGATATCCTTCCAGGCCTGGGCGATGTACTTCCTGGCCGGCTGCACGCTCAAGGGCGGCGCGAGGGTTTTCCTTGGCTACCTGGGCGGAGCACTGGCCAGCGCCGCGATCATTGAACTGATCGGCCTTATCGGTCAATGGATCCCCCAACTCGCCGGCACTCCGGCCCTGGCCATATCCGTGTTCCTGGTGGTCATCGCCGTCATCTCCGCCGAGCGGGTTCCGATGTTCAACTTCGTCCCCGCGTGGTTCATCGGCGCGGGCGTTTACTTCGGCATCATGAACCTGGAAGCCGGCGCGACGCACATCTCCACCGGCATCCACCTGATGGTCTCCTGCGCCGTGGGCCTGGTTTACGGCGTGGTGACCGTCCTGATCCGCAGCAAGTACGAGGCATGGCTCAAGGCCAAGTCCGCGCAGGAAGCCCCCGCCGGCAAGTGACCTTTCCTTGCGGCTGCGGCTAAAGCCGTATCGCCTCGATCTGCACCCGCGCCGCTTCGGCAGGCAGGGCTGACGGGTTAAGCCGGCATGGCAGCAGTTGTCGGCAGTTCTGACCGGCGGCCGCGATGGCCAGCCTGGCCGCCTCCGGCATTGGCTTTCCGGCGCGGCTGGCCCAGGCGATGGTCGCAGCCACCGCGTCGCCGGAGCCGATAGGGTTGACCACGTCGGCTATCGCCGGCGGGCTCAGCCGCCATGCCTCGCGGGCGCTGCTCAGCCAGACCGACCCGGGACCCTGGGTAACCAGCACATACTGAGCGCCGCGCTGGTTCAACAACCGCATCGCGCGAAGAAGGTCCGCGTCGGTTTCCACCGGACCGGCTACCGTGCGGGCGAGTTCCTCGCGGTTGGGCTTGACCAGCAGCGGCTGGAGGTCCAGCACGGAAAGGAGCCCTGGGCCACGGAAGTCCAGCACGGCCGGGCATGGCGTCAACTCCATCAACTCGCGGTAGTAGCTTTCTGGCGCCGCCGCCGGCAACGAGCCGATCAGCACCACGACGTCCGCCTTCGACGCATAATCGGCATAGGCGAGCCGAAACTCCTCCAACTCCCCCGCCGACATGGCCCGCCCGTTTTCTACAAGCTCGGTCATCGTGCCCGTCGACTCGTCGATAACGGTGGTGCAGACCCTCGTGGCCGCACCTGTGGGAATGAGGTGGTGCGGCACGCCCAGTTCCGACAGTTCGGCCTCGATTGCGCCCGCGGCCGGGCCGCCGACGGGTGCCAGCGTCAGGCTAGGCCCGCCGAGATGGTGGGCCGCGATGCCCGCATTGAAGACCTTGCCGGAGGCGCACCAGATCGCCCGTCCGGTGCGGTTGACCTCGCCCAGACGCAGCGAATCGAACGTCAGTATCTGCTGCCAGGCGGGCGTAAGCCCGGCCGAGAGAATCATGGCAGGTCCTTTCTGGAAACTCAGCGGGCGGTGACGCCCGAACTCCCGTGCGCGTCCGCCAACGATCAAGGATAACGTCCCGCGGCTTTGCGGCAAGTGCTCTTTCTCAGCACGGGTCCCGAGGCGGCAGGTGAAAAATGTTATCGTCCCGCCGCCCCTAATCGTTATGCTGGATCGGTTGACCGGTAGAGTATTGCGGCCCGGCGACGGACGCCCGGCCCCGTGCCGCAGCCCCAGCGATACGGACCTCAGCGAGAAAGAGAACGGAAGATGATGACTATGGAGACAGACGTGACCGTGATTGCCCCTGTCAGCCGGCGCCTGTTGGCCCTGGCCGCGATGGTGTTCGGCGCCGTGCTGATAACCTTCGCCGGCGGATGCGCCACCGAGACGTTGCCGCTTATCAATAACGAGGCGGAGTTCCAGAAGCTGGTCCTTGAATCGAAGCGGCCGGTCATCGTGGAGTTCTCCAAGGACCAGTGCCCGACCTGCGTGGTCTGCGAGTCGGAACTCGTGAAGGTCTCCAAAGAGTACCTCGGGCGAGTTACCTTCTACAAGTTCATGCTGCTTGACCGGTTCTTCCAGCCGTATTCGCCGCTGATCCGGGACACATACAACCTGCCATGGGTTCCGACCGCGATACTCTTCGTCAACGGCCAGGAAAAACAGCGATGGGTAATGGACTACATGGCCGGCGACTACCGCAAGGCCCTGACCGAGTTGGTCGGCCCGCCCGCCCGCCCAGCCCAAGCCGCAGTGACGCCCCTGGTAGGTCCTATGCCTTCCGCGAGCGCAAAAAACGGACCCGCCTTTGTGGGACGGGTCCGCTCCTTGTAACTTTGCAAGTCTTGTCAGGATTCCGCTTACAGGGCCGCCATCCTGAGGACCAGGTCGGCGCTGCGGCAGGAATAGCCCCACTCGTTGTCGTACCACATCGTTACCTTGACCATGTCGCCGTCAAGCACGATCGTGTTGGTCGAGTCGAACAGCGAACTGTGTGAGTTGTGAACGACGTCTGACGAGACGATCAGGTCAGTAACGTACTCGATGATGCCCTTCATCGGCCCCTCGGCCGCGGCACGCATAAGCTCGTTGATCTCCTCGACGCTGGTCTTGCGAGCGGCGTTGAAGGTCAGGTCCGTAATGGAGCCCGTGGGAATCGGGACGCGGAGAGCATAACCGTGCAACTTGCCCTTCAGGGCCGGGAAGACCTCACCAAGGGCCTTGGCGGCGCCGGTAGTCGTGGGGATGATGTTGACGGCGGCGGCCCGGCCGCGGCGCTTGTTCTTGTAGGGCACGTCCAGAATGCACTGGTCGTTGGTGTAGGCGTGAATGGTCGTCATCAGGCCCTTGACGATGCCGATGCCCTCGTGGAGAACCTTGCAGGCCGGAGCAAGACTGTTGGTCGTGCAGGACGCGTTCGAGACGCACTTGACCGCCGGGGTCAACAGTTCGTCGTTGACGCCCAGGACGATCGTCGCGTCCGGCTTGTCCTTGGCCGGGGCCGAAAGAAGCACCTTCCTCGCGCCGGCGGCCAGGTGGCTGTCGTAGCCGCCCTTGCCTTCGGAGGCGCGGCTGGTGAACCTGCCGGTGGCCTCTACCGCAACGTCAACGCCCATCTTGCCCCACGGCAGGTTGGCCGGTTCCTTCTCGCAGAGGATCGGGATTTCCTTGCCGTTTACGACAATCGCGCCCTGCTTGGCCACGACCTTGCCCGGGAAACGCCCCTGGGTCGAGTCGTACTTGAGCACGTAGGACAACGTGTCCGCGTCGAACATGTCGTTGATCGCCACCACGTCGAACTTCTCGGGCTGATCCGCCATCACGCGGAAGACCAGCCGTCCAATCCGACCGAAACCGTTGATTGCTACCTTGACTGCCATAATTGAATCCTTTCTTGCTTTGGCAATACTTCGCGGTGCGAGCGGCAGTTCGGGTTTCCGCAACGCCGTGCCGCACTTCCGGTCGAAACCGGGCCACATAAACTAGTTTCCCCCGGCCGGGCTGTCAACCTGATTTTGGCATTCCTGTTTTGGCATCCCGGTTTTGAACCTCGTCGGCCATCATTGCCCATAACTTTCTCTTGGCAAGAAAGGTCCGGTGGTTTATGCTGGTTTGTCACGGCGAGACAGGATAAACGCCGCCCTTTCAACTACCGGGAGCCATTGGCCAAATGAGCGAGAAAAACGACACACCCCGTCAAGAACGCATCGAATGCCCGCCCGCCCGCGACCCGGCCGTGCGGCTGTTCATCATGGCTGGGATGCTCCTGGTATTCGGCTTGTGGTGCTTTTACGATCACTACATCATGGGCCATTACCAATACCCCCCGGACGGCGACGTCAACAAGCTGGCCAAGTATTACTTCAACCACTTCGGCGGCATAATCCTGCCGCTGGGCGGGCTCATCCCGCTGATCATGGGCATCCGGTTCCTGCGGCGCATCTTGGTCGCCGACGCCGAGGGCCTCCGCTATCCCGGCAACCCGGCCATCGCATGGAAGGACGTCAAACGCCTGGATGCGACCGACCTGGCCGGCAAGGGCATACTCCGGCTGGACTGCGGCCAAGCCAAGCCGCTCGTGCTGGACTCCTGGAAGCTCCAGAACTTCAAGGCCCTGGTCGCCTTCGTCGAAAGACACGTCCCCGCCGACTCCATCGACGCCGGGCAGGCCCCACGGGCCGACCGAGGCCAAGGGGCGTAGGGCCGGGCACCGGCAAGATTGGCGGACAATTGCCGAATTAGGCAAAGAATCCTCTTGTCGCGGCCGAGAGGAACGCTACAATCTGTCACTCCGTTGAACGGCAATACGCCCAAAGGCGTAGAACCGAGCAACGAGAAGACGCGCCGTTAGCTCAGTTGGTAGAGCAGCTGACTCTTAATCAGCGGGTCTCTGGTTCGAGTCCAGAACGGCGTATACAAAGCCCCTGTAAGGCAAGCACTTACAGGGGCTTTTTTATGCGCCGAAAACAGGCTCTCTTTTCTGCGCGACGCTCGCGAAGATTTCTTGCCCTTGGTGGCGGATTCCCGGCAGGGGCTGCCAGGACCGGTGCTACGTTCCCAGCTTAGCGCCACCTCAATGGCAACTGCCTCCACAAATCAGCCCGAATGTCGTGGTTATCGCCGGCAGGCCAGTATATTGTTGAAGCGTCAGCTTGGCAGGAAAGGGACGTTCGATGGAAAACCCCCGCCCCCGGCCACAGCCCCCTGCCAGCCCGATGGCCAACACAAAATCAAATTTCCTATCAGCCCGAACCGACGGAGAAGTGTGCGATGAAGGTGTGGAATATCGCATCGCCCGCGATCAGCAGGCTCCCGCCCAGGAGCGGCACGTCAAAGATAGGATATTCCATCCACTCAGTCTCCGGGCGTTGCCTGCCGCGTCCGCAACGAGCCTTCCCCGTCCTTCGGCCGGCATATGTCGGCAATCGTCGTTCCGGACAGCACGCCGACCAGACCATCCTGGGCCGATTGCCAAAAATCGTGAACCACGCAGTACGTGTCGCGTGGGCAGGCCCCGGGGCGAGTCACGCAACGAGTCAGCGTCACCGGCCCGTCGACGGCCTCGACAATCTCCAGCATCGACAACTCCGCCGGGTCGCGAGCCAACTGGGCTCCGCCGTTTCGGCCGGCAACCGACTCCACCAGCCCCGCCCGCGCCAGCGCCTGCACCACTTTGGAGATATAATCACCCGGGATTATCATCTCTTTGGCTATCACCGACGCCGCCACTGGGCCACCTTTGCCGTGAAGCGCCAAGTACACCACCGTCCTTACAGCATAGTCAGCCGTTTGAGTGATCTGCATTGAACTCTCATTCCCGCCGCGAAGACCATGAAACGGGTCCGACAAACCCCACGTTTGCCCTGTTACCCTGTTAGTCAAACTTCCAGGACAAATCCTATCGCACTTTCCATACTAATCGACGTATCCATAGATTGGCAATAGATTTTTGTCGCCAAATTGCCGCCAAGTATGCACCCGCACCCGCCCTATTCACTAACCGGGCGAGAGCCCCCCGGGCCGCAAATAATGAAAGCTGGCGGCGGTTTCATGGCTTTGCTGGCGCATGGCACAGTACAATGCGAAGATGCGAACGGCTGCCGCATCGCGCATATCAAACTCGTCAAAGGAGATCAGGCCATGACCATACGCCACTATCGGACAGTCAGCTTTGGCATTTCTGCCGTGTTTGTGCTTGCGGCACTGGCAGGCTGCTCGGCGCCCTCGGCGAAGTTGGCGGGCGTGAGTTTCAAGGACATCAACCTCCAGTCGGTAACCGTCGTGTTCGACGTTGAACTGACCAACCCCAACGCATCGGCGCTGCCGCTGGCGGACGTGGACTACGAACTGACCAGCCAGGGCAACTCGTTTTTCACAGGCGAGTCGCCGCTTCAGGGCGAGGTGCCCGCGCGCGGCACGAAGATGCTCTCCCTGCCGGCCAAGATCGCCTACACCCAGCTCCTGACTGCCCTGGCCAACGTCAAGCTCGGCTCGGTGCTGCCGTATAAGGCTGTGCTGGGCCTGTCGGTAAAGGTGCCGATCCTTGGCAAACTTCGTCTGCCGGTGAGCAGGGAAGGCAACCTGCCCGTGCCGACCGCGCCGGGCGTCGAACTGGCGTCCGTCAAGTGGGACAAGCTGACGCTCGACAACGCAGGCGGCGTCTTCACGCTCCGCCTGACCAACCGCAACCAGTTCCCGCTGGAGTTGGAGACGATGTCCTACAGCCTGATGCTTGGATCGATGGACGTCGCCCGCTCGTCGCTCGCCCGCCCCGTAGCGCTGGGCGCAAACGGCGGCGAGGGGACAATGGAAATCCCCCTGTCCTTCTCGCCGCGGAAGTTCGGCCTGGCCGCGATTGGGATGCTGACAGGCAACCGCGGGTACAGCTTGAGCGGCGAGATCGTCGTCAAGACTTCCTACGGCCCTATGCGAATGCCGTTCGCCCGGTCCGGGAACATCAGCCTGGGCCGCTAATGACGCCGTCCGGGGCCGGCTGGCTCATATTTTCATTGACCCGACCGCCCGCGAAGCCTTACACTCCAACATACCGGAAATCAAACGTTGCCCGGACGGTGCGATATCCGCAGGCTAATCCTGTGGCCGGCGCAGAATCAGGACCAAGAGGCATGAGGCGGCCAGGGCCGTCGCGGCCTCGGGTGTGTGGTGCGAAGGCTTGGGCGTTTTGTGCCAGGCCAGAGTCGTTCGGGAGCAGAACATGCTCGGTACTATCGAGTTGACACCTTTGGCGCAAATTATGCAGAATCTTCCCGGATTCAATTTCCTGGCCTGGGCGGTCGGGTGGCAAGAGATCCTCATCATCGTGATCGTCGTGCTGATTCTCTTCGGCGGTCGGAAGATCCCCGAACTGGCCCGAGGCATCGGGCGCGGCATGCGCGAGTTCAAACGCGAGATGCGCGGGGTCAAGGAAGACTTCGACGAGGCGATGAAAGAGGAAGAAGAGCAGGAGTCTCGCCCCCGGCCCAAGAAGAAACGCAAGAAGCCGGCCAGCGAGAGCGCCGAAGACGAAAAGACTTCCGATTCTGAGAGCGAGAAATCGGACGAGTCCAAGTAGCCCCCCTATTAAACGCCTCCCGTCAAGGGAGGCGTCTTAATCAGCCATCCATGCGTCCTGCCTGTGCGGGAGTCATATAGGTCCTATAGGACCCATGAGACCCATGGTTTATGCGCACTCTCACCCGGCTGAGCTCTTGGGGCCGCCGCCAATCTTGTTTTCCGTTCCCGCCAGCAGCCGCGATATGTTCGCGCGGTGACGGAAGATGATCAGCGCACACATGGCAGCGGCGAATATGGCCATGAGCCAAAGCTCTTTGTTTGGCCAAAACCACAGAAACGCCGGCACGAAAGCAAGTGCGGCAACTATGCTGCCGAGTGAAACGTACCGGCTGATGAGCGTAACGATCACCCACACGCCCAGGGCGACCACACCGGCCGACGTGAAGAAAGGCCAGATCCCCAGCACAACCCCAAGCGCGGCAGCCACGCCCTTGCCGCCTCTAAACCGCAGCCAGAACGGGAAGATGTGCCCCATGATAGCGCAGCAGCCCGTCAGCAGCCAGGCCGCCTGCTCAACGGGGCTGGGCACCCAGGGCGGAGGCCCGAACTTCGCCGCCGTCGCATCGTACCCCGTCAGCAGCCAGCCGATTGAAAACTGAGGCGGCCCGAACACCGTCGCCACCGCGGCCGACCCCTCGGGCCTCAGCATCATGCCAACGATCAACACCGGCGCCAGGCCCTTGGCGACGTCCAGCGCGAAACAAAGGTAGCCCCAGGGCCGGCCACAGGCTCGCCCGCAGTTGGTGGCGCCCACGTTGCCGCTGCCGACCTTGCGAAGGTCGATCCCCTTGCCGCGTGCGATGATGAACGCGAACGGCGTGGCGCCGATCACGTACGCCGCCAGCGGCACCAAGCCAAACATTATCAGCGGATGATCGATCATTCCTTGCCGGTGACCTCCCTGTATGCTTGCAGGAGTTGCTCGACGTGGCGGTCCATGCTCAACTCGTCGGCAACGTCGCGGCACGCCTGCCGGCGGGCGGCGAGGTGGTCCGGGTCCGAAAGCTCGGTCATGGCCTTGACGACGGCGTCGACGTCGTCCGGCGAGCTGACGACCAGCCCCGCGCCGCGGGCGAGAATCTCCGCGGCCCCGTTGAAAACGGTCGTGATCGACGGCACGGCCCAGCGGGCCGCCTCCAGCACCACCCGGCTGCACGGGTCGTACCAGCTAAGAAGCACGCACACGTCGGCCGCGGCGTACCACGGCCAGACGTTGTCCGCTCGCGGCTCGAAGTGGACCTGTTTGACCAGGCCAAGCTTCCTGACCAGCCTGCGGTAGCTGCCGATCTTCTCCTGTCCCACGGCCACCAGCCGCGCCCCCTGTGAGCCCGCCGGCGAGCGGTACCACCGCGCGAACGCCTGGATCGCCTGGGCGACTCCCTTGAGTCGGAAGTTGGTCGCCACGGACAGAAACACCGGGCTTCCGGCGGCCGCGCCGACCAGCTCGCGCCGCTCCTTCCGCCACGCTCGCCGCTGATCGTCCGGCACGTCGGGTGT
>CAZSBS010000129.1:0-11290 GCA_964605095.1 uncultured Planctomycetaceae bacterium
GCGAAGCCGCGGGGGTCGCGCGCGGCGTCGGCTGAGCCCTTCTCGCCCCCTACTGTCGAAAACCTCGCGAATACCTCGGTCTTCTTGCCGGCCTTGGAGAGGAACCTGGCCCGCGTGTACTTGCTCATGTCGGCCATGCACTCGAACACGCCGTGTGCCCCGGCCCCCTTGGCATGCACGACCCGCTCGGGTATCCGCTCGCGGTTGAAGTGGGCGAGTTTCTCCATCAGATGCACGTCCTGCATCAGGGCCGGGCCGCGCGGCCCGGCGGTCAGGGTGTTCTGATCGTCGTCGACCGATATCCCTGAGGCGGTTGTCAGCTTCTTGTTCTTTGCCATGATCTTTCTCCTTTGCAATTTGCTAGTTTGTACTATCTCGTAACTCTTACGGTTAAAGGCCAAAAAGATCTATATCGGCGAACGTCGCCGGCCCTTTGCCTTTCTGCCGGCACACGATAAGCATATACCGCGAACCTGCACTTGTGCGGATTCGACGGTGCCAAAGGCTTTGTTTGACTGACTTGTGGATCGGCAACTCGTCCATGGCCTCGCTGGAGAAGTCCTTCACCATGCCGCAGACCTTGCAGACGAAGTGGTGATGGCGGTCCATGTTGGCGTCGTACCGGGCGGGGCCGCCAAGGGCTCCAGTCCTGCGGATTAGGCCTTTGCTCTCCAGGGTCGCCAGGGTTCGGTAGACCGTGTCCCGTACACCTGAAACCTTCTTTTCGGAACAGGTATTGAACTGGCCGGCTCGATCTGGGATGATCGTGGGCATGATGCTATTAGCAACTGTTTTTGCCATGAGGGCCGCAATGTTCACAGCCACTCCATCACCGCTTAGCCAGTCCTACATCGCGCCCACGCGTGTGGTCTGGATGTCCGAGAAGGGCGTGAGAGGCGCCGAGAACCTGCTTAAGCGCCATCCCGGCCAGGCCGTTCTTGCCGAGCCGATCCCGCCGTGCGTGCTGAGCGACAATGCCGGCGTGCTGCTGGACTTCGGCACCGAACTGCAAGGATCGGTGGAGATCTTCACGCCGATGTTCTCCGGCAAGAAGATGCGGCGGGTCCACGTTCGGTTCGGCGAGTCGGCGTCGGAGGCGATGGCCACGCTGGGCGAGAAGAACGCCGGCAACGACCACGCGATCCGCGACCAGGTCGTCACGCTGCCGTGGCTCGGCGGGATCACGATCGGGCAAAGCGGCTTTCGCTTCGTGAGGATAGACGCCGAGGCGGGCGAGACGGTGCCCATCACGCAGGTCCGTGCGGTGCTGACCATCCGCGACATCCCTTATGTCGGCGCGTTTACGTGCGACGACGAGCGGCTCAACCGCATCTGGAAGGTCGGGGCGTACACCGTCCACCTGAACATGCAGGACTACCTCTGGGACGGCATCAAGCGCGATCGGCTGGTCTGGATCGGCGACATGGGTCCCGAGGTCAGCACGATCGACGCGGTATTCGGGTTCAACGATGTCGTGCCCCGCAGCCTCGATCTGACGCGCGACATAACGCCGCCCACTCAGTGGATGAACGGGATCAGCAGCTACTCTATGTGGTGGGTGCTGATCCACGAGCAGTGGTGGCTCCATCACGGCAATCGCGAGTATCTTGCCCGGCAGAAGCCATATTTGCAGGCGCTGCTTGGCAAGTTGGCCGGACTCGTGGGTCCTGACGGCCACGAAAGAATCGATGGAATGCGATTTCTCGACTGGCCCAGCTCGCCGAACCGCCAGGGCGTCACCGCCGGGCTCCAGGCCCTGCTGGTGATGACGCTGGATGCCGGCGACCGGCTGATGACAACCCTGGAGGACCCGGACACCGCCAAACTCTGCGCCGATGCCGCCGCGCGTGCTCGCAAGGTCGTGCCCGACGCGAACGGTTCAAAGTCCGGCGCCGCCCTGCTGGTGCTGGCCGGCATGGCGGACGCCAAGCAGACCGCGACCAAGATCCTGGAGGTGGGCGGCGCTAAGGGTTTGTCCACGTTCTATGGGTTCTACGTTCTCGAGGCGCTGGGCAAGGCCGGTCAGACCGAGGCCGCGCTGGACATGGTCCGCACTTACTGGGGAGCTATGCTCGATCGCGGCGCGACGACGTTCTGGGAAGACTTCAACCTGGATTGGCTCGAAGGCACCGGCCGAATCGACGAACTCGTGCCGCCCGGCAAGAAAGACATTCACGGAGATTTCGGCGCGTATTGCTATACCGGATTCCGGCACAGCCTTTGTCACGGCTGGGCAAGCGGACCGACCGCGTGGCTCAGCGGACACGTTCTGGGCGTCAAGCCGCTCGAGCCGGGCTGCAAACGCGTCCTCGTCTCACCGCACATGGGCAACCTCAAGTGGGTCGAAGGCGCCTATCCCACTCCGCGGGGGCCCATCAAGCTCCACCACGAGCGCCAACCGGACGGCACGGTCAAGTCCACTATCCAGGCGCCGCCCGGTATCGAGATCCTGCGCGAGTCAAAGTAGTGATCCGCTGGCCACGGGACTCGTCTGCCTCAGGCCTCGGCGGCGGTGCTGGCTCGCCCGATGTAAAAGCCGCCCCGGCCAGCCGCTACTTACCGTAGCAGACGACCGTGCCATCCTTGAGGCTTATGTAGAGTTTTCCGCCAGCCACGGCGGCGCCGTCGAAGACCGGCATCGCGGGCAACTTGGTTTCCGAAAGCTTCCTGCCGTCAGCGGCGGCGACTAAGCGAAGGTACACGCCTTTTTCGCCCTCGAAGCCGGCCAGGGCCTCGGCCTCGTTCTCGAAGGCCAGTATCCCGGAGCTTTTTTTGCCGAGGTCGGCCGGACCCGCCACGGCGAGCTTGTCACCGGCAAGGACCATCGCGCGGGCGACGATCGAGCCTGTGTCGGCCCAGTCGGGCACAGGCTTGGCCGGGGCTTTTCCATTGGCCTTAGCCTTGGGCGTATTGGCAGCCTTGGCCGGCCTTGGGCCCCCGAGGGGCGCGGCTTGCTTGCTTCGGCGGATGTTCTTGCTTTCGGGCGCGTCCGCCCCAGCCGGCGGCGTCGGGGCCGAACGCTTCATGCGGAACAGCCGGTACTCGTCCAGCTTGTGCCCGACGGGGCCGTTGGCGACTTTCGTCCGCCCATAGCCGTAGACGGCCTCGTCGGTGAAGCACAGGATTCGCCCGGCGGGGTATCTGTTGGCGGCGTTGGCCCAGCCACCCCATCCGGCACCGATCTTCTCGCCGACAATCCAGTACGAACGGACGAACCATTCCTCGCCGAGAAAGCTCGTTATGGAAAACAGCCTGTCCTTGGGGTTGTCCGTGCGGGCGCCGGATTTGTCGAAGGTGAAGTACTTCAGGAATACGTTGCTGCCGTCGCCGGAGAGGATGTCCGACGTGGCGCCCTCCATATCGAAGCCCGCCTCGGGCACGAGCTGTGCGCCCGTATCGGGGTCGAGCTGGCAGAGAATCGTCCGCGAGAGTTGCCGCCCGCTGGCTGGGTTGAGCCGGTATAGCACCAGCCCGCCGTCGAGGAAGGAGCATCGCCCAGCCACCGCGTAAAGGTTGTCGTTCTGCACGAGCACGGCCCCATGCACTGGCCAGGCCGACTCGATCTGCCCGTACGCCTCGACCAGCCTGTCCTTCGGCGCGGCCTGGAACCGCCACACAAGCCTGCCGTCGGCAGCGGCCAGGCAGTATATCCACCCGTCGGCGGCGCCGAAGAGGACTGTGCCCTTGTAAACGGTCGCCGCGCTGTCGATCCGCCCGCCGGCTGTGTATCGCCAGACCTCCCGCCCATCGTCGGCCGAGAGGGCGTGGATAGTGTGCGTATCGACCGACGCGACAAACGCCAAACCGCCCGCGACGACCGGCTGGGTGAGCTTGCCGCCGACCTTGGCGGACCACTTGCACACCGGCGCATCCGGAAGCGAGCAGGCGGCGGCGCCGCTGCGGGCCACGTCGCGGCGGTACATGGGCCAGTCGTCGGCCTTCGGTGCCTCGGCCTTTGGGGCCTCGCCGTACGCCGGGCCTTTCACCAGGACCGGCTCGGCCGGGAATGGCATGTGCCCGCTGGGGTCCCGTTGCGGCGCGGCCGCGAAGAAGCCGGGCACCTTGACCGTCAGGAAACACGCGCAGGCGTCCGGCGGGGCGTAGATCAGCCCGTTGGCGGGCATGATGCCGTACTGGCACGTGCCGCGGATCCAACTGTTGTTGCTTAGCCAGCCCTTGTCGAGATCGAGCACCTCGACGCCGGACGCGCCTTTGAAGATGAACCGCGTGGACGCCTTGTCGCGGTAGCAACGGTGATGGGGCATGCCAACCCGCGGACCTTTGGTGTTGATGGTCTTGCGGACCGCGCCGGTCTCGAGGTCCAGGCCCTTGAAGGCCGTGCCCACCCACACGACGTCGCCGACAACGAACAGGTCCACCGGCGAGTTGTAGCCTTCATTGCAGTCGGCCGACCATAGCTCCTTGCCGTCGGCGACCGCGTAGGCCCGCAGCGTACACTTGCCGCTGCGCGGAAAACCCTTCGCGTTCCACCCGTCGACGCCCCAGGCCACCGAGCCGGCCGAGGGCGGGTCCGTCTTGCCGGCATCGCGGTCGGCACAGAGTAAGACTTCGTCGGTAGCCACCAGCGTGGGGGCCGAGAAGCTCATCCGCAGCGACGGAGTCTGGCGCGGCGCGAGCCAGAACTGCTTGCCGGACCGCGCGTCGAGGCAGGTCACGCCGGCTGAGCTTTGGTAGTACACCCGCGAGCCCTTTGTCGCCAGCGTCTGCGGCAGGAGGAACTCGGCGCTGGTGAAGTCCTTCTTCCAGAGCTGCCTGCCGGTGGCGGCCTCAATGGCTGCGATGAACCGGAAGCCCGTCGGCGCTGGCTCGCCCCGGGCGGACAGTCCGCCGCCGCGGCGGTCGATCTCGCTGGTGCCGACTGCCAGGTACAGCACACCATCGTCGAAGATGATCTCCTCGGCAGCCCGCGTGCCGGCGTACTCACGGATAACGCTGCCGCTCGCGGCGTCCAGCGCGACCACGGGTTTGCCCAGCCCGAGCGTGACGTAGACCGTCTGGCCCACAGCCACCAGGCGGCGGGGCAGGTCCACCGGGCCGCTTCGGAAGTGGCGCAGGTGGTCGGTCCAGGGACCGATGGACTTTTTCCACAACAGCGTGCCGTTGAAGGCGTCGCGGGCGACAAGCTTCCAGTCGCCGAGGTAGCGGATAGAGACCAGCGGGGCCTCATCGACGATGTAAAAGAGCCTGCCCGCCGAGCACACAGCGGCGCTCATACTGGCCAGTTCCTCGTGGCTTCGGCCCCAGCGCGGCTCGGAGACCCACTGGATAGACCGCGGGATGCCCACGCGAGTGTCGTGGGCGACGGCGTTGTTGTCCGGCCCGTGAAGGTAGTGCGTCCAGTCGTCGATGTCCGCCGGCCATGGCTTGACGATCTTTCTGCCGGCGACAAACGCCACCCCGCCGGGCACCAGCACCCGCATTATCTCGGCCTCGGGCACCTTGGCGCCGGCCGAGGCAATAAGCAGATTGACCAGGTCGTTGGTGTACGGAAGGCTCTTGCCGTCGTAGAGCCCGATGGAGACCTTGCCGTAGAGCTTGAGGTCCAGCACGTTCTTCCGAGCGGCCTGTGCCTGGGCTTCGGTTTCAGCCAGGCCCTGGACAAGGTAGCGGTCGTCGAGCAGCAGCTTGGCGGTATCACGCCCGTCCCCGCAGCCGAGGTGGACGACCAGCCCGCCCTTGACGCCGGAGTTGCCGGCAAGGTCCGCCACGTCTCCGCGGGCCGAAGTCCAGCCCGACAGCACCAACAGAAGGCAAGGGATCAACGCGCTCCTCAACGTCAGCTTTTCCGTCATGTTGTCATGCTCCACCCATCGCCCCGCCACAGGTAAGTGCATTTGGCTCGTCGCAACAAGAAACCCGGCCGGTTTGATTTTACCCTATCGACGCCGCAAGGAAAACAGGATTGGGATTCCCGCGAGCCGGCGTGAGCGACCGGCGCGGGCGCATAAAAAAGGCGCCGTCGCGAGGACGGCGCCTTTTGCTACTTGTCATTCGTGATTCGCCTCGCGGCGGGTCTTACGCCTTTTGGACGTTGATGGCCTTGGGACCCTTGGGGCCCTGGGTCATCTCGAACGTCACGGACTCGCCCTCGGCGAGGGTCTTGAAGCCTTCGCCCTGGATGTCGCCGTGGTGGACGAACGCGTCAGTGCCATCGTCGGACGTGATGAACCCGAAGCCCTTGGTCTCGTTGAACCACTTCACCTTACCTGTTGCCATAACTGTGCTCTTTCCAAATCAGCAGATGGGATTCGCTAGCATGATCATCCAAGCAAACTTCTCCGCGACGGTGAAGTGAAAACATTCACGTTGCCGGAAAACCCGGGTGCAAGCTGCAAACGACGACGGCTGCCAACCGCGTCTGCCGGCGTCGTGAAGAACCTTTCCTCAACGGCCACCGGCCCAATCGAGAGTACATGTTCACACCTCGGCTGAAAAAAGTCAAGAATATTTTGCGAATCCGCAAGTCCGTCCGCTTCCGCGACTCCGATGGGCCGGGAAGGCACGTTGCCCGCCATGCTAGGCCGGGACGAGGCACATCTATCAGGCCGCTATAAGATGTTCCCCACGCGGGCCCTCCGCGTGAGACCTGCTTTTTGATCAGAAAAGGTTCCCGACCCCTGATACCCCTGACCCCTGATACCCCATCGCTCGCGCTGCCGGATGTGATTTTCGGGATGGACACGTAGTAGAAACCGGGGCCAACCGCGACATCGCTACAAGGATCTCTACACGGCGTCGAGGCCCGGTGACCCTGTTCTCCGCCGGGCTCGCCGCCTGAGGTAGCCGCCCAGGCTGCCCATCCCCAGGAAGGCTGTCAGCATGGTCATGGGCTCGGGGACGGCGCCGCTGGCACCGCCGTTGATGATTGTGGAAAACGTCTGCCCACCGTACCACTCCCCTGTCAGGACACCGGAACCCCACACTTGGTTCCCGGAGCGCAAAAGCCCGTCGCCAAGGTCCAGAACATCTGCGTTGAAGATCAGGGGGCTGGTGTCGAAGGCGAAGAGGTTGTCAACCTGCCCACCAGACATATTCACGGTGTTGGTGCCGGTAGCGTACAGCCAGTTCACTTCTCCGCCAGACATTGTCACGACGCTGGTGCCATCGGCCGCGAGAGTTTCCACCTGTCCGCCGGAGATGTTCACGGGGGCCCAAGCCCAGTAAAAGCCCACGTGCCCGCCGGAGATTTTCACGGTGCTTTTGACGGAGACGCTGTTGTCAATGTAGGACACCGACCCGCCGGAGATGTTCACGGTGCAGGTGTCGTGGGTGAAGATTTTGCCAAGCACCTGTCCCCCAGTGACGCTCACGGTGCTATCGCCGAAGGCTGCGAGGTCGTTGTTCACCACCCCGCCGGAGATGTTCACGATGCTATCGCCGCGGGCTGCGAGGCCGCCCACCTCCCCGCCGGACAGGGACACCTCACTGTCGTCCCAGGCAACGATGCTGCCCACCACCCCGTCGGACAACAGGGACACCTTACTGGAGTTATGGGCGACGATGCTGCCCACCACCACCCCACCAGAGTCAACCAACACCTTGCTATGGTCATCCAGCGACCCACTGTCATACCGCGCCCCACTTTCAGAGGCTGTGCTGACCGTCAACTCAGTTTCACCGTGCAGGTCAAAAACAGACGTGCCTCTTCCCTCCCTGACCATCGACCCGGTCAGGACAAGGGCCGCCGCCATCGCCACAATCGCCTTCGCCTTCATTGTCCTGCCCTTTCGAGCACCAGCCTACGGACCCATCCACCATGAACACGATTGAGCGGTATGGACCTCCGAAGGCGGGAACATGGAGCGGTGCCCTCGCCATTGCAGGCTGCATGATACCATGCCGGGCCAAGGCGTCAAGGCAGGAAATCGATAGGTGAGAAAAAAAGCGTTCGCACGTTCCCGCCGACCATTGATCCCTTCACATCCCGGCCACCGGGCCGTAGGAGTGCTCTTCGGCCTCGGTATAGTGGTCCACCGATTTTCGGCCCGCACACTTCCCGAACATACCTGGGGGTCTTGACCGCACGGAATCACGCGGCAAGTTATGGCCTCACCGAAAGTAACGAAGCTCAGGAGGCTTACCCTTGCCAGACCACTCTTCGCCAGACACCCCTTTGCCTTCCGGATGGGCCAAGAACGTCAAATCAGCCGTCCTGCACTTCGTCTCTCTGGCCCACTTCGCCGCCTTCCCCGTGACATAGTGGCTGATGTGCTCCAACTCCGCCGGGGCAGCAGCGTCGACACGTCCGGCGAGCAGGTCCAACTCCTTGGTCTCGACGCAAAGTTCGATGAACTGGGCCAACTCGGCGTCCTGCCCCCTGCCTGGCCTTGATCCAACAGCAGAAAAGCTCCTGGAAGAACATGCCCAGATTCCCGCCGGAGTCGTCGAGTTCCTCGGCCTTTTCGTAGCACCCCGCCAGGAAGACCTCGTGGAGACCAACCACCCGATCCGTTTCGCCCGCCGCAAGCAGGCCTTCGAGGCGGCGCTTGGTCTCCTCCAGGTCTCTGACGAAATCCCATGAATCACCGTAGGAGATGAAATCGCCCGGGCGCAGGGCCGTCTCGATCATCCCTGCCAGGGCCTCTTTGGCCTTCCGTTTACTCATTTGCATCCAACCAACAGAACAGTCCCAGGGATCAGTTCTTCCCGTCGTTCAGGACCGCGTGGGCCTCGGCGAGTTGCTTGCGGATCTCGATGTGCTGGGGGCACTTCTCCTCGCACGCGCCGCATTGCACGCAGGCGTCGGCAGGTTTGCCCTTGCTCCATGCAACCTTGCCAATCTGCACGTAGGCCTTGCGAGCTTGATCCCACAGGCCGTACACCCGGGCGCGGTTGTACTTCTCGAAAATGCTTGGGATGTTCACGTCGGCGGCCTCGCAGGGCATGCAGTACCCGCAACCGGTGCAGTACAGGTCCGCCATGGCCTTGAGTCGCTCGAGGTGCCGCTCGATGGCGCCGCGGTGGTCGGCGGAGAGGCTCACGGTGTCGGAGGCGATGGCGAGGTTCTCTTCCACCTGCTGCATCGTGCTCATGCCCGAAAGCGCCATGGTGACGTCCGGGTTGGCCAGCACGAACCGCAGCGCCAGTTCCGGCACGCGTGCGACGCCGGGGATCAACCGGGCGAGCACTTCGCTGCGTTCGCCCAGACGCCCGCCGGCCACGGGCCCCATCACCACTACGCCCACGTTGTACTCGCGCGCGTAAGCGATGCCCCGGGCAAGCTGGCGGTCCAACATGTTGTACTGGAGCGTGATGGACTCGGCGTAGCCGTCGTCGATGATCCTCATCAGAACATCGTTCTTGTCGTGGAACGAGCAGCAGACGTGCTTTACAAGCCCCTGGTCCCTCGCCTTGAGCATCCACTTGCCCACGCGCGGGCGAACCGCCTCGTCGTAATCCTTGGCGTTGACGCCGTGGTGGTTGTAGATGTCGATGCACTCAACACCGAGACGATCGAGGCTCTGCTCGAGGTTCGTCCACCACTGCTTCTCGTCCTCGCCGTAATACGGGTTCTTGGTCGATACCACCACCTTATCACGCCAGCCCTTTAGGGCCTCGCCGACGGCACGCTGGCTGTCGCCGTTACAGTACCCGACGGCCGTGTCGATGTAGTTCACCCCGCCGGCAAAGGCGCGGTGGATCATGGCAATGGCCAACTCCCGATCAACGCGAGCGGCCTCGCCCTCGCCAACCATCGGCAGACGCATAGCGCCGAAGCCCAACTGCGAAACCTTCAAACCAGTTTTTCCAAGCTCACGATAGATCACGATGTATTCCTGTCATAAAGGCCTCTGCCCAATCGTCGCCGTGCTTGCCTCGCTTCTTGCCCTTGCCCGCCATCGCGTTCGCTCCTCAAAGACGGCGGGCATTATACCTAACCCGCTCACGGCTCGCACGCTTCGACTCGAACGGCCTGTTGTACCAGTGGCCCAAGGCGGCATACCGGCCTCCGCAGGGTAGGGCAGGACAACTCACACCGCCAGCAGCAGGAAGCAATTGAGTATCTACGGACGGAAAACCGCATTCTGCGGGAGAAGCTCGGCCACAAGCGGATCATCCTGAACGACTCCCAGAGGCGCCGGCTGTCCGGAGGGCTCCGCAAGGGCCTGGGGCGCCGGGAATTAGCTTGTTGAACGGCTAAAGCCTGATAATATCTTGGATATCGTCGGCGGTGGTCATCGGCGAGCGGGCATCCGGGAAATGTCGGGCAAGATCGAGGGGGCCACTGCGCGGCCGACAGTGTGGAGGCCGCAAACACTCGATGCCCGTATCGGGACCGGTTTTGAGATGGCATTGTCGCGACAACACCGTCTGAAGGGCACGTCGCCGCTTTCACAGCGGCTGTTGCGGGGCGCCAATTTCCTTTGTTTGGCGGCCTTGGCGTGCTCATTCCTGGTGTGCTTCATCGCCACCGCGTTGGCCCTGACCGGCGCGGCGGAGCCGCAGGAGAGCAACGCCGCCAGCGTGATCAACAACCTTCACCCCCTGCTGATGCGGGCCGGGGTGGTCCTCGGCCTGGGGGCGTGCGCCAGTGGGCTGGCTCTGGGCATCGCCGAGTTGCGCCGCCGCCATCTCCTGTCGGCCGCCGGTTTCGCCCTCACCGCGGCCGGGGCCACCGCCGCCATTGGGCTTTTCCTTGTCGGATGGGTCCGAGACTGGTCCGTGACGGGCATGCCCGCCGCCGACGAGCCTTGGGCCATCTTCAGCCAGGTTGCCCTCCTGTGCGCATGCGCGGGTTGGGCGATTGCATCATGGGACCTGCACGCACGGCAGGAGTCGGCTGTAGCTTTCGGCCGGGCCGAGGACCGCATCCGGTCCTGTCTGACAGCTTGTTCCTGGCGGCATGTCCTGGCCGCCCTGCCGACGATGCTGCTGACAAGCGGGCTGATGGTAGCCGTCATCCTTGGCATAGACGGGATCGCCAATGCCCTGTTCCTGGCCGTCCACCACGCCCCCATGGACGGCATCGGCGGCAGCATCATCCTGACGCTCTCGACGGCCATGATCGCCGGCGCTCTGCTGGGATTGGCGCTGCTGGCCCTGTTGGGGCTGCTGGTATTGCTCACGCGGATTGGCGGAAGGATCGGCCTGCTCGCCGCCGCCCGGCCCACCTTGATCGCGGGCGTGCTGGCTGGAGCCGGTGGCTTCCTGTTCCTGCGCCTGGCCGTCTTCACGGCCTTCGGGGACTACGCCCGAGAACTGGGCCTCAACGTGCTGATCAACTGCGTGCTGATCTCCGCGTCGCTGATCTACGGCGTGCTGCTGAGCC
>CAZSBS010000129.1:11390-13388 GCA_964605095.1 uncultured Planctomycetaceae bacterium
TGACCTGCACGGCCGGGCTGATCCTGCTGGGCGTGCTCCTGGCGTGCCTGATGTTCCCGCCGCGCAGCCGCCGCTGGAAGCGTTGGGGCCTGGTGGCGGCCGGGCTGGTCGTGCCATGCCTGGTCCTGAGGTCCAGCCCGGTGCTTTCGCACGAATCGCGCACGCTCGCATACGAGTACTCGCGCGTTTCCTCCGCCTGCCTGCGGATCGTCAACGAGGTCCTGCCGTCGCCATCGTCACCGCCGCATGAACCGCCCGCCACGATCATGCCCGCGACGCCGCCACAGTGGCGCCAGCCGGGTATCGCCAGGCTCATCGCCCCCGATCTGGCCAAAGACAAGCCGCTGATCGTCATAGTGCTTCTGGACGCCTGCCGGAAGGACCACATGAGCATATACGGCTACGGTCGGCCGACCACGCCGAACATGGACCGGCGAGCGGGGGAATTCATCCGTTTCACCAACGCCTTCTCCCAGGCGACAGCCACGACCTGTTCCCTGCGCCACATGTTCACCGGCCGGTACTCCTCGCGGTTCATGCTCAAGAAAAAGGGCGTATCGCCGTTCTTCACCAACGACCTGATTGTCGCCGGCTACCGCACGTTTCACCTCAACATTATCGGTGCCGACTACAACGGCATCAGCAAGGAGGCGTTCCTGCGGGACCTGCCCGAGGACCTCAAGGCGCGAGCGGAGTTCGTCGCCTATCGCGAGTACGACGAACGCGTGAAGGTGGAGAAATTCTTCGCGTTCCTCGATCAACGCCAGGATGCCAACGGCATGTTCGCGTTCCTGCACATGGCGGGGACGCATTTCCCGTGGAAACGCTCATACGACGAGAGCGTCGTTCCCAGTTTCGGGACCGGCCAGGTGGACCTGTACGACCGCACCGTCGCCTACAACGACCTGGCCGTGGGACAACTGATGGACGGCCTCCAGAAGCGGGGACTGCTGGACAAGTCGATCCTGATCTTCACCGCCGACCATGGCAGCGGGCTCAACGAGCATGGCTGCTACGGTGGCTTCCATCCATGGCGCGAACAGATCAGCGTGCCGCTGCTCATGCGGATACCCGGCGTGCCGGGCCGGCAAATCGACTCGATAGCGGGCGTCTTCGACATCGGCCCGACGCTGCTGGACCTTCTCATGCCCATGCCCGGCTATTGGCGCGACTTTGACGGCCGGAGCCTCTGTGCGTCCATCGCCGGCCTGCCGAGCCAGGACAACCGCGTGCTGTTCGGGCTCAATTCCTTCGAGGACTGCTACTACCTCGTCACCGAAGAGGGCCTTCATTACATCCGCGTGCGATCCAACGGTACGGAAGACTTGTACAACTGGATCGCCGATCCGCTGGAGAAACACCGCCTGTTGTCCGAATCGTCCGCCCTCCATCCATGCCGCCGCATGATGGATCAGTTCCTCTATCAGGGCAGGGGGCGATACAGCAACCCCTACCACTACCGCGAATACGACGAGGGTCCCACGCCGCAACTGAGGAACCCACCGACCAGCCCGCCGCCGCCCCCGGCGGACCAATGAGGCGGGATATCGTCAAGTGCGAAGGTATACGTCTGGCCTGCAGACACCCACAAGATCGGAAAACACTTGCAACGGAGGCAAAGATCAACTAGAGTTTTTGTAGAGGTTTACGATGATGAACGAGACCAGCGAAAGGCGAAACGGCGATTCCCGGACTGGCCGCCGTCGGTTCGAATCTGTTCGCCCGCTATGATGGATTGAAGGAGTTGCGGGATGCAATCCTATACCGCCGTTATCGAGAAAGACCCCGACACCGGCCTGCTGGTGGGATACATTCCAGGATTCCCGGGGGCTCATTCGCAAGGCGAGACAGTTGAGGAACTGGTCGAGAACCTCCGTGAGGTCACGGCAATGCTGCTGGAGGACGGCGAGCCGAAGCTCGATGCCGAGTTTGTCGGAACTCAGAACATCGCTGTGGGGTGACCGTGAGAAGAATTCCTATTCTCAAACCTGGAGAGGT
>CAZSBS010000130.1:0-13381 GCA_964605095.1 uncultured Planctomycetaceae bacterium
CGGAATTTTCACATTATTTTATGCGTCTGTGTTGCAGATGGGTGAAGTGTTACGCGATCGCATATGAGTTCGTGGAGTATATCCCCGAAGAGCTTGAAGAGCGAACACTGTATATCTCCGTCGCGTACGTAACTGCCGTGCACAAGTGCTGCTGTGGATGTGGACGGGAGGTCGTAACACCACTGTCACCCACGGGTTGGCAACTGATCTTCGACGGCAAATCGGTTTCACTCTATCCTTCAATTGGAAGCTGGAGCCTTCCTTGTCAGTCTCACTACTTCATTACGAAGAGCAGAGCAGTATGGGTGCCGCGGTGGACACAGAAGCAGATTGCAGAGGGACGAACACAGGAGGCCAAGGCCAGGGAGAAGTACTTCGCCAAGTCCCGGACAGCGATGACTCAGGAAGCAGAACCAAGTGCCCCACCGCCAGCAGGCGACAGACCGAGAGAGACCCTCTGGCAGAAGATCAAGAGGTGGTTCTCGTGACCGGCTGGAATGAGAGTGCTTCCTACGGTGTCGGGCATTGAAGCGGGCCAGACGCCTGCACCGCGGGGCAACAAACAGCCGCATTTTCAAACCGGCGGAATCGGCACACTTTCAGACCGGCGGCGAAAAGAAACGTAAGTCCTGTGGACTCAGGACGGACGGAGTTTTCGGGACGGACAGGGCCCTGATTCGGCCATGCGGTCTTCGCCTCAGCCTTTGTCGCGGGGCCGGACCTTGCGACGAGTGCCTGACTTACGGCCTGGCGATCCGGGTTGGGGGCGTTCTTTCATAATGAAATGAACCGCAACGAGTGCATTGATGATAGCGCTACTGCTTTGCAGATCCCGCTTGGGAGCCCTCTGCCGCATCGCATTTGCATGCACCATCATCAGTCTTCCGATAATTGGCACACTGTTCGCTGCATCGCGCAAATCCTCCTTGATCCCATCATCCATGCTCTCTATCGCCCCGATCCATGCCAGGAAGTCCTCGAACTTGACATCTGCAAGTGTGGTCATAGTGATCTCCTAGGAAACGTAGGACCGCAATGCCCAAGGTGGCACGCCCGGCGGCCCGGGCACTGCCCGGTAATCTAGCCGTGTTCCCGTTCTTCTGCAACACCACGAGTCGCCAAACTGAGACGAGTGAGGCTCATGGACCGGTCCGGCCCTGGCATGCACCAACGACCGTCGGGCATATCCGGAGGATGCTGGAAAAGCTCGTCCCGCCCTCGACAGCCACCCCCATCGCGGATTATCTTTGAGCGACCAAGCCAACCAGCATGGAGGCGAACATGAGATTGTCGGCGGAACAAGTGAAACAGGGCATCGTGCATCCCGAACGGATCGTGCGGGACTGCGCCATTCGGTATTTCTCCGAATCCTTCAGCGACGACCCAGCCGTTATGCCGCTGGCTATCCAGGCCATCGAGACCCATGGCTGGGACGATGCCTTCGAGTATCACCACAGCCTCGACCACCTTGCCCAGACCGAGGAGACGCTGCTGTGGCTGATCGACCGCCTGAACAAGATGGGCCGCCCCCAGACCCATGAGCAGGTCGAACTGTGCAACCAACTGGCCTCGGTGATATCACACGCCGACGTGGCCCTGCTGATGGAGCACGAACAGAGCATCCTGGGCCTGGAAGGCCTTGAAGCGGACTACCGGGATATCATCGCCGACCGTCTGCGCCTCATGACGCTCGACACGGACTCCTGCTGGCATGAGCTTGAAGGGCTCTGCGAACAGCACAAAGGCGCGCACTACATCAACGAGTTCCCCGTCGGCGCCGTCTTTCGGCTGTGCGAGGCCATCGCCCGCGACGGGGACTGCGCGGACCGGGTCCTGTCCATCCTGTCCGAGAAGGTCAAGGACTACGACAATAACCCCATGGCCTGGATGGAGTGCTTGGCCGCTCACATGGTCGGGGAAATGCGGTTGGAGGCAGCAGTGCCGCTCCTAAGCGGCAAGCTCAAGGACGACGGTGGCGACCTGATGAACGACGAGTGCATGTACTCGATTGTCAAGGTCGGCACGGATGCGGCCGTCGAGACGATTTGCCAGGACTTCAACACCGCCCCGTGGCACTACCAGCTCTATGTATCCAGCATGCTGGCCTACATCCGTTCGGACTTGACGGTGACCCGATGCCTCGAACTGCTCAACCAGGAGCAATCCGGCGAGATGGTCGAGTCGAACCTGATCCGGGCCGTCTTGCTGAACTTCTGTTCCGACGGCATCGAGCGTGGCCGGCAATACACCCTGACCGGCGACAACGAGGTACGAACGGAACTTCTTGCCGCAGCCACGCTGACGGGCGTGTCCTTTCCCGAACTCAAAGACTGGAAAGCTGCGGAAAAACGAGCAAGCGAAGACAGGAAGCGGCGACACGATATGCTGTTCGCCCCCGCGCCGAAACGCCAGCCCCAACAACAGCCGCCCCCCACGTTCAGCGATCTGATCGACCCGGCGCCCGTCGCGCCGATCATTCGGAAAGAAAAGGTCGGCAGGAATGATCCCTGTCCGTGCGGCAGCGGCAAGAAGTTCAAAAAGTGTTGCATGAACAAGAAGGCTTGATTCGGCTGGCCTACCGGCCCTCCATCATCTTGACCAGTTCCGCCCGATGGGCTTCCACGTAGTCCATTATCGCCTCCACCTCCTGGCCTTCCAGCAGGTCCAGGGCGAAGTGGCTGGCCAGGAAGACGAAGGCAAAGGCGAGTTGGGGGCTGCTGAACACGTCGGGATGTTGTTCCTGATTGACCACGTAACTCGACAAGGCCCCCTCCGTCACCCTCTTCATCAGCTTTGGGGACCGGCCGAGCCCCCGGAACTTGAGGCAGACAGCCGGAGCCGTGTGAAAGAGGTCGCCGGGTTTGATTTCCTGACCAGCCAGCGGACCGAACGCAATGGCCTCGGCGGCATCCATGTACGCGGCCGCAATCTCTTCGAGCCACGCATCCATACTGGCCGGCGTCGGGCGCCTTTCATTCTTCATGGCAGGTTCCCCGGCAGCCAGAAACGATACTGAAAGCCCAGTTTCTCGATTCTCAGGCCCTTCAGCCGGTCCCACCGCGAGTCATCGGTGACGCTGCCCTGCTTGCCTTGCCAGAACGGACAGAATGGGCAGTGTTCGCCCATCGGGAAATCCTCGCCTTCCTCGTGGGGGCAGCCCATTACCACGGTGGTCGTGGCGACGGTCTTGACGCCTTGCGCCCGCATGAATGAGTACATCGCACGGGCAATGGTCTGGTTGGAGGCGATGTCGGTGGCCACCCAACGCTCCATGACGGTGGCCTCCGTGTGACTGGCCGTCGGGATGATCCCCACCGCCAGCTTGGTCACGGTCCTGTCGTCAGGGCCGTAAGGCGTCACAACCGCCACCGGGTACTTGACGGATGGCTTATGCTTCATGCCCGTCCTCCCACGTAAATGAATCGGACAGACGGCCTGGCTTGTGGTCATGCCAGCCGTAGTTGGTTGCCAAGGCTTCCCTGTGCCACCTCCCGTACTCAGGGAAGTTCGATCCCATAACCGTGGCGGCAGCCACGAGCCCGTACCGCAAGTCCCGCCGTTCGCCGTCAAGCTCATCGTCCTCGCCAAGGACCAAGTCCCGCACAGGCATTATCCCCTCGAAGTGAAAGTGGGACAGCACGGCATGGCCGAGAAACACGGCAACATCCATGTCGTCCTCCTCGACCAGCAGTTCAAGGCACACGTCGGCGCAGTGGTCAGTGTGGATTCTCCACAGCGCCTCCACGAAGGAGTGCCGCCTTTCGGCATCCGTGTCGTGCCACTCGTCGTAGATGGCATCGACAACCGAATCCGTCCCGATCTTGCCCAGGGCAGTGGGGATTTCGTCGATCAGGGCCTCATACGCATCGTCCATGGATCGAAGGAGGTACGGGACGGCCTCGACCAGCCGGATCTCCCCGGCCAGATCCACGATCTTCCAGTCCAACCACTGCATCAGTTCCTTCTCACCCCTCTTGTACTGGCAGCGCAGCAGCCTCATGACCTGCTCGCCGGCTTCTTTGTGCCGGGCCAGGGCCTTGATGAGGCGTTCGAGGCGGCGAGAGTCTTCCGGGCTGCACTGGCCCCTCAGCATCAGGGTTCGACCGAAATTCTGAAAGGCATGCCAGGTGGTCGCCCAGTCCCAGCGATGCAACCTCAGCCGTTCGTCGAGCGGTCCCCTCAAGGCTTCGGGAAAGGCCGGAGCGGCCACGATATCCGCATGTCGGGGGACCAGCAGTTCGGGATCGGCGTTGAGGATAATCAGGGCGACGGCGGAACGGTAGTTGTCATCCTCGATGTCGGCGAAGTCATAGTCGGCTCGCAGCTCGTTGACGAGCCAGTCGATCGTCGGCTCCGTCTGGGCCAGATGCTCGGCCCACCGCAGCAGTTTGAAGGCGGTATCCCTGCCGTATTTTTCCACCGCCTGGATGACCAACGGCATGACGGCGGGGTCGGGGTTGCGGGAATATGACCAGTAATTGACGGCGGTGGCCCGGACCTCATGTTCGGGGTGAAGGATCGCCTGTTTGATTGCTTCTTCGGCCAGTCTCATGCGGAGGATTCCTCGCCTTACCGATAACGGATCAGAACTCGTACCCGTGCTTGACCCAGTATTGCCAGTCCTCGACGGCTTGGCTGGTCGACTCATCTGCCGCGACCGCCTTGAGCTGGGACAGGGGAACCGCGAGGCCCGGCCGTTCCCAGCGGATCATCACGAACATCTCGTGCTCGCACTCGTCCTCGACAGCCATCCCCGTCACCTCAACCTCGTCGCCGACTTTCAACGGCGATATCGGACGGGCCTTGACGCAGTTGGCCGTGAAGGGAAACCGTAGCGTTTCTTCGAGATAGTAGTACCATCCCACCGCCCGCTCGGAGGCATCATACGCGTCCACGATAATCTCGTTGTCGATCCGGGCTTCCCTTTCGGGCTCTTTGCGTTTACCTGCCATGTCTCGCTCTCTCCCGTTATGTCGTCTGACCCAGGCCAACGGCTTCAGCTATGCGCCCGCCGGGATCAGTCCCGATACCTGCAGAAAAGCTTCCAGAAGAACGGCTATTGCATAGATCGCCCGATGGTCACCGGGACGCCCGTGGTCCTTCAGCTTCCTGGTCAAACAGTCGGTGACAAAGGCAAACAGGTTCCGCTCCGGGTGCGCCTCGGCCATCAGATAGGTAAGCCATGCTGCCTCATCCGGGGATTCTTTCTGGAGGAGCCGGAACATCGCGTGGACTTTGGCCTCGGCCTTGTCGAATACATCCGCCGTCACATGGGGCGCCGGCTGGCCGATCGTCTCCCTGATGCCCTCAGAGATCACCAGCAGGATGTGCAGGACGTCGTCCACCACAGGCATCGAGACGCCCTCTCGGTGCAGAAGCATCACCCAGCCGAGCGCCTCCGGCTGGTTTGACGCAAGTTCGTCGCAGAGCTTCACCTTGGCCGGCAGATCCATGCCCTCGATGCGGCGGATCACGCTCGCCATGGCCTGGATCGTGATGCGCCCTTTGGGCTGGCGGATGAGGACCGGGGTCCTTGAAGCACCAGGCGAGGCCGAATGGTTCGCAGGCTTGCTCACGTCCTTGCCCGGCTCTGGCTCGCGGCGATTGCCGAATCGCTTGGCGTACATGTCGCGGATCCACTCGCCCACTGGCGCCTTCCATGGTTGGGACTTGGCCGGGATGTTCTTGATCAGGCTGCGAGGCCCAAGTCCCAGTTCCTTGGCCATGCTGACCTCTTCGTCGGAAAGCCGGCATCGCCGCTTGGCGTCCTGCCATTCATCACCATTCTTGCCAGTCCTTCTGCCCATGGGTTTCCTGTCATCTTCCGCGGTTTCCGACTCGAATGCCTGCCATTATAACCAGCCGGCGCCCGGCTCGCACGACCCCATGCACCCGAGGGGGTCTCGCCGTGCAGCTCGTCACCGGGCAGGCAAGATGCCTGATGCTGGACCCTAAGGCTACGACCTTGCGATCCCGAGGCAGGCCGCTACAATACCGACCATGATCTGGAAACCATGGACGTTCTTCATGGTGGCGCTGGCGGGGTGGATGAACCGCCAGCAGCAGGAAGTAATCGAGTTCCTCAGGGAAGAGAACCGCATTCTGCGGGAGAAACTCGGCCACAAGAGGCTCATCCTGAACGACTCCCAGAGGCGCCGGCTGGCTACGGTTGGCATGAAGCTGGGGAAGGATTTGCTGCGCCAGTTCGGCACGCTGTTCTCGCCCGAGACCATCTTGGCCTGGCACCGCAAGCTGGTCGCGCGCAAGTATGACGGCTCCGACCGCCGCGGTAAGCGAGGCCCAGCCCCCACCAAGGCGAACATGATCCGCAAGCTGGTGCTCGAAATGGCCAAGGAGAACCCATCCTGGGGCTACGGCCGGATCAACGGCGAGCTGAAGAAGCTCGGCTACAAGGTCCACTGGCAGACCGTGCGGCGCGTCATGCTCGACCACGGCTTGCTGCCCGATCCCGACAAGCCGTACAAGACGACTTGGAAGACATTCATCCAGAGCCACTGGGAAAGCATCAGTGCCTGCGATTTCTTTTCGGTGGAGGCCTGGGGCCTCAAGGGCCTGACCCGCTACCTGGTCTTCTTCGTCATCGACGTTTCTACACGACGGGTCGAGATCGCCGGCATTCACTGCGACCCTTGCGAGATCCAGATGCTCCAGTGGGCCAGGAATCTCACAGATGCCGAGGATGGATTCCTCAAGGACAAGCGGGTTCTGATCCACGACCGCGACCCCCTGTTCACCAAGAAGTTCCAAGAGATACTTCGGGCCGGCGGCGTGCGATGCCTCAAAATGCCGCGATGGTCGCCCAACTTGAATCCCTATTCCGAAACCTTCGTGAGAACAGTACGCCGCGAAGTCCTCAACAAGATGATCCTCTTTGGTGAGAAACACGTCCGGTATGTTATTGAATCTTTTGCGGAGCATTACAACCGAGAAAGGCCGCACAAGGGGCTGGACTACTGCCGGCCCGTGGAGCCAGATGATCCTCCGACGATGGAAGGCGCCGTCAAGTGCCACGAGCGGCTGGGCGGGCTGCTCAAGAGTTACTATCGCGAGGCGGCATGAGCTGCTCGCTCGCTTTCATCGCCCCAGGACCTCGCCGCACGGGTTGACGAACACGTGGTCCGGACGTACGATTATGCTCACGCTTCCACAGGGCAAGCAGGAAGGGCGATAGTTATGGCTGCGACAATTCAAAACACTACGTCGTGCCCTTGGATGGCCTGGCCGATCCGCTGAAGTCGTTTTGACCCAGCCTTGCCGACCGACCATCCTTGCGGTCACCCCCACGTTTCGATTGACGATACTCCTATGCGCCGGCCCAGCCGGCAGGAGGCGCACCATGCACAAGAAGAAGGATTTCGACGAAGAGAGCTGCTTTCGAACCGATGAGCAAGCGCCGGAGAGGGTTTCCCGTCCGAAACGTCCGTGAAACGCGGCCACCGGATCGTCCACGGCGAGAAGGAACTCGTCGAGAAGCTCGGCCGGAACGACCCATGCCCGTGCGGCAGCGGAATGTCCTTTCAAGAAATGCTGCATGAAGGGCGGACGGTTTGACGGCGTCAACCGCGGCCACTACGAGAGACGATGACGTCTAAAGATCGCGAGACCGGGATCCTCGGGCACATGCCCCTGGGTCCCGGTCTTCTTTCGACTCACAGCAGGCCGTGAACGCTGGGGATGGCTGGCCTGGTATGGGCGGATGAATCATGAAACCCCAGCCTTCATGTAGTGCAGGCACGGAGAAAGTGCTTCTGATGAACAGCCCCGCCTCCGAGGCCGGTGCTGCCAATCACTTGCCGGTGTTCGGCGGTCTCTGGGTCGTAGGGAGACGTCGAAAAACTATCACAAAGCCCTTGCGCCCTCCCTCGCCTTGCTGTACACTGCCCCTGGATTTGCAACTAATTTGCAACTAGAATGGTAATCGTCATGTGCAACATGTGCATCATGACGATTTAAGTGGACGTCCCTAAGTTGTTGCCAATTCTTTAACTAACGGCCAGGACAGGATTTCCGGGAAGGCGTTCCATCGCGCTCATAACCCGGAGGTCGGAGGGCTTCGCGTTCGATTCGCTTCGGCCCACGGGCGACTTGGTGGCCTCCAGCGGCGGGACCACGTCGGGACCTCTGAGCTTTGCGAGCGTCTACAACTCGGCCACCCGTGCGGTCCATCAGGGAGCACGCCGCCGCGGCGCGAACATGGGCATGATGTCCATCGAGCACCCCGACATCCTCTCCTTCATCAGGGCCAAGGACCAGCCGGGCGAGTTCGAGAACTTCAACCTGTCTGTGAAAGTCACCGACGCCTTCATGAGCCGGCTCAACTCCGACCCCGACAGCCTGCACGTGGTGCGCAACCCACGGACGGGCGTCGAGTACGTAATCCCCAAGACCGTCGCTGCGAGCGGCTATGAGCTGAAGGACCTCTTGCCGGCAGGCCCCGTGGACTTGCCTTGCTACAGCGTCAGGGACGTCTGGCTGCTCATCGTCGACCGCGCCCATGCCACAGGCGAGCCGGGCATCTGCTTTATCGACCGGGTCAATGCCGACAACCCGACGCCCCAACTCGGCCGGATCGAGGCTACCAACCCTTGCGGTGAACAGCCGCTCCTGCATTACGAATCGTGCAACCTCGGCTCAATCAACCTGTCCGCGTTCGTGATCTCTGACGGGAGGGACATAGAGTGGGACCGCTTGGCAGAAACCGTCGATCTGGGCGTCCGCTTCCTCGACGACGTCATCGATGTCAATTGCTACCCGGTCCCCGAAATAGCCGAGACAACGCTGGGCAACCGGAAGATCGGCCTGGGTGTGATGGGGTTCGCGGATACGCTCATCCTGCTGGGCATCCGCTACGACAGCCGGGAGGCGGTCACGTTTGCGGGCAAGGTCATGGCCTTTATCCAGGAACGGGCCCACCAGGCCAGCGAAGAGCTCGCCAGGCAGCGAGGAGCATTCCCGAACTGGGAGGGCAGCATCTGGGACACCGTGCATCACCGCAAGGTCCGCAACGCTACCTGCACCACGATCGCGCCTACCGGGAGCATCAGCATCATCGCCCGCTGTAGCTCAGGGATCGAACCGATCTTCAGTCTCGCCGTCAAACGGCGAGCGCTGGATGGCCAGGAGTTCGTCGAGTTCCACCCGCTCCTGGAGCAGATGGGCGAGCAGCAGGGCTGGCTGGATGAGCCGGTCAAGGCCGCTCTGCTCGAAGGCCGGCATCCCACCGAGATACCGGGCTTCCCGAAGCAGTTGGCCGGCCTGTTCGTCACGGCCCACGAGGTCGCTCCCGAGTGGCACGTGCGGGTCCAAGCTGCCTTCCAGGAGTACGTGGACAACGCGGTCTCCAAGACCGTGAACCTGCCCAACGACGCCACTCTTGAAGATGTCGACAAGGTCTTCCGGCTCGCCTACAAGCTCGGCTGCAAGGGCATCACGGTCTATCGGGACAGTTCCAGGCAGGGCCAGACGCTCTCCGCGCCAGGCGGCGCATCTCATTCCACCGCTGGCACGGACAAGGCCGATGCGACGACGGCCCCCGCTCCACGAACGCCGAGGCCCCGCGGCCGCGTTACTGTCGGCAGGACGGTGAAGTCCAAGATGGGCTGTGGAACCTTGTTCACGACTGTAAACCGTGATAAATACGGACTTTGCGAAGTATTTGCCGCATTGGGCAAGGCGGGCGGCTGTCCCAGCCAGTCGGAGGCAACCTGCAGGGCCGTATCGGTCGCTCTCCGCTCCGGCGTCGATCCGGCCGTGCTTATCGAGCAGCTCAAGGGCATCCGATGCATGTCGACCTGCCTGGCCCGCAAGGATAACGGCGAAATCTCGGTCCTGTCCTGCCCCGATGCCATAGCCAGGGCGATCGAGGAGGCGATTGCCGAAGGCCTGGAGAGGAGCCCTGATGTCACAGCCCCGCCCGCTGGCCGGCCCTGCCCTCATTGCGGCCTGCCCATGCGCAGGGAGTCCGGCTGCTCCGTTTGCGACCAGTGCCAGTACAACTCGTGCGGATGAGAAAAGAACAACCAACTCCACCCCGTGTGGGGTGGGAATGAGCGACGGCAAGGCCTCGGGGCCGAAGCTCAATCCAATGACCGAGGCGAAAATGAGGTGCGGAAATGAAAGCACTGTATCAGTATCCCGATCGTGTCGGCGGCGCAGCCGCTGACGAGGTTCCCGCGGGGAGCTTCTGCGGCGGTGATGAGATCCCGCCCGGGACGTTTCACGGCGGCGATGAGATCCCGCCCGGGACGTTTCACGGCGGCGATGAGATCCCGCCTGGGACGTTTCACGGCGGTGATGAGATCCCGCCCGGGACGTTTCATAACGTCGAAGCACCGCGGAAGATCATCGAGGAGGTCGAGAAGGTCCGCTAGTTCGGCCTCGCGGATGTAGGAACGGCCATTCGGCCAATCAGGGGAAGCGGAGGCGCCAAGAGGCGCCTCCGCCATCCCGATTATCGCAAGAGGAATGAAAACAATGGGCCCTATCACCCGGTCTCAGGCCGCCACAACTGTTGCAGTTGCCGCAATGGATCACCGCGGAAAGAGGTGGACGCCCACCGCATGGCGAAGCTTTGGTTCGACGGGTGCGGGTCATAGAAAGGAAAAGTGTGAACATGAGTCAATATCGAGCATTCTACCGAACATCTGATGGCGATGCCGACTATGGCTTCTCTTTCGAGGAGCAGTCGGACGGGACATGGCGGGCGTATATCGAACAACAACCTTCGTACGAGGGACAGGCAACGGACGCGCATTCGACCCATCGCCTTTCTGACGGCGATCGAAAGTACGTCTGCTGGACGCAGCCGTTACAAAGCCTTACCGAAGCGAAGCAGGTCGCTGCTGCCTGGGCTAATAAGACCCAGGAGTATATCCGAACAGGCAGGACCTTCTAATGCCGGAGAATGATATGATCTACCCCCCAACTCAACAACACGGCACAGATGGCGAACAATTGACTATGAGGCTGTCAATGCCGGTCCTGAGGTCCGTCATCGAAACAATAGGTATTCTCCCCGCCGAGTCAGGCGGCCCCTGCGGCGGGAATGAGGGTGAAGAGGACATCACGCAGTTTCATTTCGATGAGAGCAGTAGGAATTCGGCCGTGACCTATTCGCCCGATTACGAGTTCCTCAACAAGCTCTTCAAAGAGCAGTGGAATCCCCGCGGGATTCGCCTGCGAGGCTTCCTTCACAGCCACCCGGGTTCCATGAGCCGGCCTTCCGTCGGCGATGAGGTTTACGCTGAGAGAATCCTCAGGGCCATCCCGGACCTGGAGGTGCTGTGGCTTCCGATCATCAACACGGTGCCCGACACAGGTTGGTTTCAGCTCACGCCCTGGGCGGCGGTTCGCACCGGAAACGGCGTGGAAATCAGGCGGGCCTGCCTTCAGATCGCTTCGGAAGAGGATAAGCATGCCGAAGGATTTGTCCCGATCGGAGCGTCCCGCTTTCGGTTTGACACCCCTCTCGATGTGCTCGTTATCGAGGACGTCACTGAGGTCGTTCCCGGCCTCCGGCCAGTCGCAGCGGTAGCCGAGAACTCTACCGATGCCCAGAAGGTACCGGAACTTGCGCGTGTGCCGAAGATACGGATCGATCGAGGTCAGACCTTCGCCAGGGTTCAGAGTGCCTATGATCTTGAACACATGCGGTCGGCGAGGATCATTGCCATCGGAGCGGGAGGATCGGCCTCCTGGCTCGAAGAGCACAGCCGGGCTGGCGGCGAGCAGTTCGTCCTGATCGATCCGGATGTCGTTTCCGAAACCAATCTCGCCACCCAGCAGACGTATCGGCGCGATATCGGCCGTCCGAAGGTGGACTGCATCGCCGAGAGAATCCGCGATATCAACCCGCTCGCCCGGACTGTGCCTATCCAAAAGCCGCTGGACGATTTGACGGATGAGGAAATCCGGCACCTCCTGTTCGATTCTATCGACGGCCGGGAGGCGACTCTGACGATCATCTGCGGCCTGACGGACTCGTTCGTCGCGCAGGCAAGAGTGAACAGGCTCGCACTTCAGTTTGGCATTCCGAGCCTCTGCGGCCAGGTCTACCGGGAAGGACGCGGGCTTGAGGTCACGTTTACTCATCCCGAAGTGACGCCCGCCTGCAACCGCTGCATCCTCAGTTCGCGGTATCGCTACTATCTCGAGCAGGGACAGGAGAACGACGTGACCTCCGATGGTACGCCGATCTTCGCCACGTCCAGGCTCAATGCGATCAAGGGCTTCATTGCACTGGCGATCATCCATCACGGCTCGGAACATCCCCGCTGGGGACATCTGCTGAAACGCATCGGCAACCGTAACCTCATTCAGGTTCGCATGGATCCGGATTTCAGCCGGACCATGGGAATGACCGTCTTCGACCGCGTTTTCCAGGGCGCGGATCAGGAACGTCTTCTCTTCGACGAAACCGTTTGGCTGCCACAGGCGCAAGAGTGCCCGGACACCGGGTATCCGCCGTGCCCGGACTGCGGCGGCACGGGCAATCTGCTGGACGCACTGGGCAAGTTCGATGACACGCGGAAAGAACCATTCTGATCGAGGCACGCGCCGTTGAGGCCCCGCCCGCCGGCAGGCCTTGCCCGCACTGCGGCCGGCCCATGCGCAGGGAGTCCGGCTGTTCCGTCTGCGACAAATGCCAGTTCAATTCCTGTGGCTGAGAAACGAAACCCATATAAACCCCGCGAGGCTTACGGAGACCACTATGAATGCAACAGTCGCTGCTATGCGAATCCATCAATGCACCCTCAAAGGCGGCATCACTCGCACATTGGAGTTCGAGAAGAAGAAGCTGGCCTCGTTCGCCGTCAATTGCGGCATCGCATGCGGGCACAATTGTGCCTATTGCTCCACGAAAGCCCTCCTTCGCATGCACAGGGGATTCAAAGAGTGCGGGGAAAGTCCGTTTGGCTCCGGCTTCGCTATCGTCGATCCTGGCACACCTGACCGGGTGGCAAGAGACGCCAAGAGAATCCGCAACCGCGGTATGATTCAGTTCTGCACCGTGGTCGACGCATGGGCGCCGGAAGCACAGGAGCACCAACTCGGCCGGCGGTGCCTACAGGCAATCCTGTCTGAGCCAGGCTGGTCGGTGCGGATCCTCACGAAGAACACCGCCGTCAGGAACGACTTTGACCTCATCGACCCCCACAAGGACCGGGTGCTGGTCGGGCTGAGCATCACTGCCACGCCCGAAAAGGCCGACGTGATGCAGGTCATCGAGCCGAATGCCTCGTCCAACCGGGACCGTGTGCTGGCCATGAAGGAGGCCACGTCCAGGGGTCTGCGAACGTACGCAATGCTCTGCCCGCTCCTGCCAGGCATCGCCGACTCGCCCGACCAGATCGACCAGTTG
>CAZSBS010000131.1:0-13373 GCA_964605095.1 uncultured Planctomycetaceae bacterium
TGGGTCAACCTCGGCGCGCTGACGACCAACAGCGACCTGAAGAACGACTACTCCGCCGTCTCGGTGGTGCTGGACGGCCGGACCCCGATCAGCACGGGCTCGACGAAGGTTGGCTCGCTTATTGGCGACCACACCAAGACGTCGATCGCCACGCTGCTGAACACCGGCTCGTACGTCGGCGCGATGACGCTGCTCGTCGCGACGGGCAAGCCCCTGCCAAAGTACATTCCTTCCTTCGCCTGGTACCTCGACGGCGCCATCTCCAAGGGCTTCGGCAAGGGCAAGCTTTACGAAACGGCCCGGATCGCGATGGGCCGCCGCAAGATGGAGTGGACGGCCGCCGACGAGGCCATGTGGGACGTCGTCTTCGAACAAACGGCAGAGATCCGCGACGCGGCCGTGCGCAAAGGCAGAAAACAGTTGCTTCGGAAATGAGGAGATCGAATGGCTGATGTGGCACCCTTGCTGAAAGCCTCCAAGGACTCACTCGGAACCTCCCGGGCCGTCGAGGCGGTCTTCAACCCCCGCAGCGTGGCAGTGCTCGGGGTCACGAAAACGCCCGGCACCGTCCCGTACGACATCTTCCACAACATCCTGAGCAGTTCCTACGCCGGCGTGCTTTACCCGGTTGCGCCCGGCAAGCGGAGCATCGACTCGGTGCGGGCATACCGGTACCTGACAGAAATCGAGGATGACGTGGACCTGGCGGTCCTGGTGTTCCCCGCCAATGTCTGCGAGAAGGCACTGGAGCACTGCGCCCAAAAGGGCGTCAAGGCCGTGATCATCATCTCGGCCGGGTTCCGCGAGGTAGGCCCGGACGGCGCCAGCCGGGAAAAACGAATCAAGGAAATCTGCGACGCCAACGGAATCGCGATGATAGGCCCCAACTGCCTTGGGGTAATCAACACCGACCCGGCGGTGTCGCTCAACGCCTCCTTTGCCCGCAAAATGCCCGCCGAGGGGCGCATCGCGTTCCTGAGCCAGTCCGGCGCCTTATGCACGGCTGTGCTGGACTACGCCCGTGGCAAGGGGATCGGCTTTTCCAAGTTCGTAAGCTTCGGCAACAAGGCCGGGCTGTCGGAGATGGACCTGCTGGAGTATCTCCACGACGACGAGCAGACCGACGTGATCCTGCTTTACCTCGAGGAGCTCCGCAATGGGCGAAAACTCATCGAGGTGGCGCGGCGCATCACTCGCGGCGCCGGCGCCAAGCCGATCCTGGCCATCAAATCCGGTCGGACAGCCCAGGGCGCCCGTGCCGCCGCCAGCCACACCGGCTCGCTCGCCGGCGAGGATGCTATTTGCGAGGCCGTCTTCCGGGATGCGGGCATCATCCGCGTGACCAGCATCGAGGAGCTTTTCAACTCGGCGATCATGCTGGCCTATCAGCCCCTGCCCAAGGGCGAGAGCCTGGCGATCGTCACCAACGCCGGCGGCCCCGGCGTGATGGCGACCGACGCCGCGGTCCGCAGCGGCCTGGGCATCGCCCACTTCAGCGAGGACACGACCGCCAAGCTGAAGGCTGCTCTTCCTGCGGCCGCGAACATCAAGAACCCCGTCGACGTGATTGGCGACGCCCGGTGCGACCGATACATGGCCGCGATGGAGGCCGTGCTTGCCGACCCGGCCGTCGACCAGATGCTGGTCATCCTCACTCCGCAGTCGATGACCGATATCGAGGACATCGCACGTGGCGTTCGCGACGTACACTCGCGTGCCGTCAAGCCCATTGCCTGCTCGTTCATGGGCGCCTGCGACGTCGTCGGCGGGATCGACATCCTCCAGGCGGCGTATATCCCGCACTACATCCTGCCGGAATGGGCCTGCCGCGCCATGGCTGACGTGCAGCGGGTCATCAAGTGGCGCTGCCAGCCGGAAGAAGAGCCCCAACCGGTGCCCGCCGACCAGGCCGCCGCCGCGGACATTCTCGACGCCCTGCCCGCGGGCTATCTCCGCGAGGACCAGGCGCTGGCGGTGCTGAAGGCTTACGGGTTCAGCGTGCCGGATTACAGGCTCTGCCGCAGCGCCGACGAGGCCGTCGAGTTCGCCGACAAGATCGGCTACCCGGCCGTGCTGCGCATCGTATGCCCGCAGGTGGTGCATAAGTTCGACGTCAAGGGCGTGGCGCTGAACCTCCAGTCCGCACAGGCCGTCCGCGACGCCCACCGGGACATGATGGCCACCGTCCGTGCCGCCGTGCCCGATGCGACCATTGAGGGCGTGATCGTCCGGCGGATGATTCCGGCTGGGCACGAGATCATCCTTGGCGCCAAGCAGGACGCGGTGTTCGGGCCGACGCTGATGTTTGGCCTCGGCGGGCTGTACGTGGAGGTCTTCAAGGACGTGACCTTCGCGCTGGCGCCCATCGGGCCCACCGCCGCCGGGAGAATGATCAGGGACACAAAGGCCTACAGCCTGCTGGAAGGTGTGCGTGGCACGCCTCCGGCCGACGTCGATGTGATCTGCCAATCGCTGCTGCGACTCAGCCGGCTGGTTACGGATTTTCCGCGAATCGCGGAGTTGGACATCAACCCGCTGCTGGTCTGGCCCGCCGGCCAGGGCGGCGCCGTCGCCGACGTGCGAATCAGGCTCAACGGCGAAACACAACCTCAATGAGACAAGACCGCAGCGCGGGCTTTGCCTTGGCTACCGGCAGGCAGGCCGCAAATGTCAAATGCTCAAATGCCAAATGCCAAATGTTAAATGATGAATGATGAATGATGAATGCCAAGAATGCCAAGGCTTCATCACACATCATCGAGAAAAGAACGATCCTTCGCGTTTGTGGCACAAAGGAGACGCCGTGGACATTAAAGAGATTCAGGACCGTGTTGTGAAGGTGGTCTGCCATGTGCTCGACGTGAACGCCGAGATGGTAACGTCCGAAAGCAACTTCGTCTTCGACCTCGGAGCCGAGTCCAGCCAGTCCATCCAGTTGGTGGCCGGGTTCGAAGAGGAGTTCGGCATCGACATGGACAACGAGGCCGCACTCGCCATCCAGACCGTCGGCGACGCGGTGGCCTTCATTGCCAAGTACGTTTAGTTCCAGGCCAGGAACTTGTTTACCTCGGCGTTGAAGGCTTCCGGGTTGGAGTAGTCGTGCCGCCAGGTGGTGTACATGACCCCGACGATGTCGTCGATGCCCTTGGCGTCTGAGAGCCCCCGGCTTGATGCTATCGGCTTTTCGGGCCTGAGATGGACGCATGGCAACAGTGCCGGCTGCCTTAAAGGGTTTCCTACTTCTGCAATTCTTTCCAGAGCCCGTCCTCGGCCTTGTGGAACTTGTCGAAGGTTTCCGTCAGGCTCTTGAGGATGTCCTGGCGAGCCTTGGCGTACTCGGGAGTGTCCGACTGGACCTCCTTGAGGCCGCGCAGCTTCGCTATCGCCTGGTCGAGCTGAGCGGCCCCGTCGGAAAACGACCGCACCGCCGCGTAAAGGTTCTGCGAGCGAAGCTCCTTCTGGTCCGGGTGGTGCAGCAGACGCCACGGGTTGCGGCGAATTTCCTCGCTGGCGGCCTTGAGGTTGATCGAGACTGCCGCAAGGTTGTCCAGGGTCTCGTCGATGTTGTCGCGGTTCGTCGCGACTATCTGCTTGGCCTGCTCGCTGACCGACGAGAAGTCGCCGACTATCTTGAGTATCTTCGTGTTGGCCTCGCGAAGAGACGCGAGTATCTCCCCAAGGTCCTTCTTTGTGTAAGCCTCGATGTTCCTGGCGGCTCCGCTGACGGAAGTCATCGTCTCTTGCAGCTTGGGGCGAGTTTCGGCGAGCATTCCGGCCAGGTCGTCGGCGGCGGCGCGGACCTTGCGCATCAGCGAGTCGTTCACGTTCGGATCGAGCTGCGAATCCACGCTGGTCAGAGCCCGGCCGAGCCGGGCGGCAATCGTCACGCCGGCGTTGGGGTCCATTTGGTGGGCCAGGCTGGCCGTCGCGGCGTTGATGTCCCCGGCCGAGCGATGGAGTTTGCCAACCAGCGAGTTGGCGTCGATCGCGAGCGTCTCGCCCTCGATGTTGCCGACGATCCTGCCCAGGGCGCCGGCGGCGCCGTCGATCTTCTTCACGACGCCGTGAATGCCCGCCAACAGATTGCCGGCCTGGTTGGGATCGAGCTCCTGGCTGATTCTCCGTGATGCCTTCTCGAAGTTATCAGCCATGACGTTGATGCGTGTCATAACCTGGTCTAGCCCGCCATGCAGCGCCACGGGGTGTGCGGCGTCGGCCAACTGGTCGCTGACGCCGGCGTAGAGCAGGACTATCTTGGCCTGGCCGATTGGCGGAGAGACGACGACGGCGTCGGCGTCGCTGCGGATGGCGATGTCCGTGCGTTCCAACTGGGCGTGGTAGATGCAGGCGCTCTCGGCCGGTCTGGCCTCGACGCGATTGACGCGCCCGATCTCGGCGTCGCCAAGCGTGACCAGCGTGCCTTCGAGCACGCCCACCGAGCCGGCGGCCTGGTTGACTCGGAAGACCACTTCCTGGCCTTTCGTCCTGAACATATCGGCCGCCCCGAGCCAGAGCACCACGCCGGTGCCAACGGCCAGGCCGGCCAGGACAAACAGGCCGGCCGTCAATTCGCTATATCTCTTCCTTGGCATCTATGATCTCCTGCCTCATGTATGTACCAAACCACCTCCGCCAGTGGCACGGGCATCTTGCCCCTGAGTCGCAGGAACATCTTGCCCATGCTTCCCCGACGTATCCAGGGGCGAGACGCCAATGCCACTTGCCGTTTCACCTTCCGCCGACGCCGAGGATGTCTTCCTCGTAGCCGTCGGCCTGCCGCCGCGTCGTGAGAGGCCCGTCCGGCTCGCCGCGAACGAACTGGCGGATGAGGTCACTGGCTTGTTCGCCCGCACCCTGGCCTTGGCGGATGTCCTGGAACTCGCGACGCGTCCCGATCTTCAGCATCCGCCCGCGATCGAGCATCGCCATACGGTCGGCGATCCGAAAGGCCGAGTCCATCTCGTGCGTTACCACCAGGCTGGTCACGCCCAGCTTGCCGGACAGGTCCATGATGAGATGGTCGATCTCGGCGCTGGTGACCGGGTCCAGCCCGGCCGAGGGCTCGTCGTAGAAGAGTATCTCCGGGTCCAGGGCTATCGCGCGGGCCAGCCCCGCCCGCTTCTTCATTCCGCCGGAAATCTCCGACGGCATGAGGTCGATGGCCTCGCGAAGCCCCACCAACTCCAGCTTTATCCGCACAATGATGTCGATGGTGTCCTCGTCGAGGTTGGTGTGCTCCCGCAGCGGAAGGGCCACGTTCTCGCCGACGGTCATGCTGTTGAACAGCGCCCCGGACTGAAACAGTATCCCGAACCGCTTTCGCGCGGAGTCCAGTTCGGAATCGTTCATGGCGCCGAGGTTCTGGCCGAAGAGCTCGACGCGGCCCTCGTCCGGCCACATCGAGCCGATCATGTGCCGCAGCAACGTGCTCTTGCCGCACCCGCTGGGACCCATGACCACCATCGTCTCGCCGGGAAATACCTCGAGGTCTACCCCGTCGAGCACCGCACGCCCATTGAAACGCTTGACCAGGCCCGCCACTCGGGCGACCGGTTGCTGGGGGCTCGGGTTGTTGGCTTCAGACAAACTCATATGACGAAACCACGACGCTCCCAGGGATTGCTACCTGCCCCTAAGGGGTCCCTGGGCTTCGGAATCCTTTTTTCTTCCTACTTCCTATCTACCAACTACTATTTCCTGCTTTTCCCGTTCCATCACACGTCGAACACGTAAAACACTATCGTGAACAGGCACGCCGAGACGATTATCGCGACGATTGAATAGACGACCGTCATTGTCGTGGCCCGGCCGACGCCTTCGGCCCCGCCCTTGACCTTGAGCCCCTCGTGGCAGGCGATAAGGCTTACCAGCAGGCCGAACACGCCGGCCTGGATGAGCCCGGTGAAGAAATCGCGGTACTGAAGCTGCTCGCGAATCCGCCGCCAGTATCCCACGTAGACCTCCGGCCCAAGCGCCAGGCCGGCCAGGTAGCCGCCGAGGGTGATCATCAGGTCGGCCCCGATCGTCAGCAGTACGGTCACCAGCAGAGTTGCCAGCACCCGCGGGACAACCAGGTACCGCACCGGGTTAACCGCCGTGGCCTCGAGGGCCTCGATCTCCTCGGAGACGACCATCGTGCCGAGTTCAGCCGCGATGGACGCCCCCGCGAAACCGCTGAGCACTACCGCGGTGATGATGGGCCCCAGCATCCGGAAGCCCGCGAAGGCGATGACGTTGGCGACCTTGTCGACCTGCCCGAGCGGTGCCAGCGGCGGGGTCATCTGGAGGGCGAGGATCACGCCGATGAAGAGCTGCACGAGCACCACTATGCCCACGCTGCCGGCGCCGATGCGGACGATCTGCTCCGCCAGGGCATGTCGCCCCGACTTCGCGCCGGGCGCCAGCAGCCCGCGGAACGTCCAGCGCAGCGTGCTGCCCAAGAGCAGCGTCATTGAGCCGCCGTACCGCACGGCCGCCATGGCTCGCGCGCCCACAAACTCCACCAAGTTTGGCCTCATCCGCTCGCTGGACATGTCTATGCCAGGGCCTCCTCTACCGTCGCGTGGATCTCGAAGATGCCGTCCAGCCGAGTTATCTCAAAGATGCTCCGCACGCGGTCCGTCAGGCCTGCAAGGCGAAGGCCCACCTGCTGGCGGCGCGTCCGGCTGAGAAGCTTGACCAGGCTCGCCACACCCGAGGAATCCATGTACGGCACCTCGGCGAGGTTGACGATGATCCGCTCGGGCTTCTGGTCCATCACGCCAAGTAGTGACTGCTGGAACTCGCTCGACCGGCTGAGGTCCACATCGCCCTGCACGTCAACGATCGCGACGTGATTGACCCAGCGAACCGCCTTCACACATTGCCTGCGAGACTGGTCGTTCATCTATCGCGATCTCCCACGGGCCGGTTCGAGCCGCTTGATCATGGTCAACACCGTGCCTCCGCCCTCGGCGGGGCGGTACTCGATACAATCCATGCACTCGGTCATGATATGCAGCCCCAGGCCGCCGGGCGTCAACTCGCCCAGGCCGCCCGGTACAAAGGCCTCCGGCTCGGCGGCCCGCCCGCGGTCGCGAATGCTGATCCGCACGCCAGGCTGCTTATCGGTCCAGTCCAGCTCGATTTCGATAGGCTCGCCCTCGGCGCCCGCGTAGGCGTGGCGGATGACGTTGCTAAGCGCCTCGTCGACGCTCATAACCACGTGCGTGATGCACTCGTCGTCGAAGCCGATGCTCCGGCAGAGCCCTTCGACGGCGCCGCGGACCACCGCAAGGTGCGTCGGCGACGAGAAAATCATCAGCCGGATCGGACGCTCAGCCGGCGAGTCGGTCATTGGCCCTTGCCTCCCGCCCCGCCGGGCGCCCCGCTTAGCAGCCACTGGCGCCACCGCGCAATAGCCTCGTCGCGCTGGGCCGCTGGAGCCCAATACCGATATCCTCGGTCCGTTTGCGTGATCTTCTCAAGCGCAACTATGGCGGCGAATCGCACCTCGGCATAGCCTTCGCCGAGGCGGTCGACGAGATACGGCACGGCCTTGGCGTCCTTTTCCCGCCCGGCCTGGAGAATCGCCTCGATCCGAACGTCCTTGTTGCGGCTCTGGAGCCTGCCGTAGAGAGTGCTCTCATCCGGCGCAACCTGGGGCGCCCCGGCCGCGACGGGCGACGGTTCGAAGTCCGGCTCGGGATTGACCAGGTCGCACCCGGCCAGGTACACCGGCGCCGCAAGCGACAAAGCCCAGAATATGATCGGCGAAGCCCTCAATTGCATCAGCCTCGAAAGGTTTCATCGGCCTCGAAGGATTCGGGTGGAACAACATGCAGAATTATAAGACAGCCCGCCGAGCGTGCAACACGCAATTGTGTGCAAACTAAAACCGCCCGCGGCCCGGTTGCAGCGCCGGGCGCGGGCGGCTTGTGTTTGCTCGTTACTTGTTTCTGGTTGAGGCGTTCCTGCTCGCTGAAGCGAGCAGGCCTCAACTACTGACTTAGTAGCTCCAGCCCTCGCGCGGCTTTCGACTGAGCAGGGCGATGGCTTCCGGCGTCTTGACTTCGCGTTTGACCGCGTCGCACTCGATCTTCAAGCCCGGCTTGTTCAGCTTGATCGCCACGCAGCCAAGCAGCATCAGCTCGGTCATCGGGCCGGCATAGGTGAAGTTGCTCTTGGGGAAGTCCCACGGCTTCTCGCCCTTGATGGCCATGACCCACTCCTGGTGGTGGCCGGGGGACGGCGCGATCTTGATCTTCGACTCGGCACGGTTCTTCATGGCTGACTCGGGTATCAGGCGCGGGCTGTCGGCGTAGTCGCCCTGAACGTACAGCACGCCCTTGGTGCCGTAAAACAGCGTGGCGCTGCCGGCAAGCCCCTTGCCTTCCATCTCGGGCGGGGCCTCGGGCTTCATTCCGCCGGCGTACCAGTGGGCGGTGAAGGCCTTTCGGCCGTTCTTCTCGGGGAACTCCCACTTGAAGTGGCTCTTGCTCGGGAAGGTCTCGGGCGCGCCGCAGCCCTCGATGGCGATCAGTTCGACGCTGGTCGGATAATCCGGCGCCATCGACCAGTTTACGCAGTCCCAGGTGTGGCAGCCCATGTCGCCGACGGCGCCGCAGCCAAAGTCGAACCAACCACGCCACTTGAAGTCGTGCAGCCCGTCATGAAACTCGCGGAACGGCGCGGCGCCGATCCATGAATCCCAGTCGAGGTTTCCCGGCACCGGCTTGCTCGGCGGGCGCTGGGCGATGCCCTGCGGCCAGACCGGGCGGTTCGTCCACGTGTGGACTTCCTTGATGTCGCCGAGGATGCCGCCCTGGACCCACTCGACCACGATGCGGTTGCCGCGATTGGCGTGGCCCTGGTTGCCCATCTGGGTGGCGAGCTTCTTCTCGGCGCAGACCTTAGCCATCATGCGAGCCTCCTCGACCGACCAAGTCAGGGGCTTCTCGCAATAGACGTGCTTGCCCAGTTTCATCGCCATTAGCGAGGCCGGGGCATGCGTGTGGTCCGGCACGGCGACCGTAACCGCGTCGATGTCCTTGCCGCACTTCTCGAACATCTTGCGGTAGTCCTGGAACGCGCCGGCCTGGGGCCACTTGCCGGGCATACCGCCCCAACGGCCCTTGTCCACGTCGCAATAGGCCACGCAGATGCCGTCCCTGTTGTTGGCAAGGCCAAGGTGTGCGCCGCCCCGGCCACCCGTGCCGATGAAGCCGAAGCCTATCTTGCTGTTGACGTTCTGGGCAGACACGATCCGCGGGGCGGCAAACGCCAGTGCCGACGCACCGGCCACGGCCTTGATGAACTGACGACGCGAGAGTTTGTTCTTCATTTGCTGGTTCCTGCCACTACTGGCCGCTAAGGCGTGCGGCATATCTTCGCGCCGACGCCACAGCACGGGATACTCGTCCTGCCCGCGAACGCCGCGGGCCTAACCGGGGAATCACCATGTTTATATTACAGACTCCAGCCGCCCATGCAATACCGGCGGCCCGAACGCTCAATCAATAGAACCAGCCGGCGCGGGGAAAGTTGCCGTCAATTTTTCTTCAATCGCGATACCAGCAAGTGCTGCATTGTCATGTCAGAGAGAAGCTTTGAAGGCCGCGATGGCGGTGTCGATGTCGCCGGCATCCACCATCAGGCTTGTCACCGCGCGGACGCGATCGGCGCCCAGCGCCAGCGCGAGCACGCCGGCGTCCTTGAGCTTGGCCACAAGCTCGCCGGCGGGCATAGACACTGTGCGGAAGAACACGATGTTGGTCTCCACGTCCGCCGGGTCCAGCTCGACGCCTGGCATGGCTGCAAGGGCCTCGGCCAGGGTGCGGGCGTTGGCGTGGTCGTCGGCAAGGCGGGCGCGGTGGTTTCGCAGTGCATGCAGCGCCCCGGCCGCGATTATCCCAGCCTGCCGCATCCCGCCGCCGAACATCTTGCGGAACCGCCGGGCACGGGCGATGAACTCCTCGCCGCCGACCAGCGCCGAGCCGACCGGAGCGCCGAGGCCCTTGGAAAAGCACACGCCTACCGAGTCGAAATAGCTCGCGTAGCGGCTTTCGGGTATGCCGGTTGCCACCGAGGCGTTCCACAGCCTCGCGCCGTCCATGTGCAGCTTCAGGCCCGCCTGGCGGGCGGCCTCGGCGACCTCGGCGATCTGCCCGATCGGCCAGACGCTCCCGCCTCCACGGTTGTGGGTGTTCTCCACGCACACCAGCTTGGTCGGCGGGCAGTGTATGTCGGCTGGGCGAAGCGCCGCGCGAAGCTCGTCGGCGGTGAACATGCCGCGCCTGCCCGGCAGCAGTCTGCACATCACGCCGGAAAGCGCCGCCGGAGCGCCGCCCTCGTAGAAGTAAATGTGCGAATCGGCGTTCAGCACCACCTCGTCGCCCGGCTCGGTGTGCGTCCGCAAGGCAACCTGGTTGGCCATCGTGCCCGACGGCATAAACAATGCCGCCGGCTTGCCGAGAATCTCGGCCGTCTCCTGCTCGAGCCGCCGTATGGTCGGATCCTCGCCGAAGACGTCGTCGCCGACAGGCGCCTCAGCCATCGCCTGCCGCATCGCCGGCGTCGGCAGGGTTATCGTGTCGCTGCGAAGGTCAATCATCTCAACTCCAGCACATCCTGCATGTCGTAGATGCCGGGCTTCTTGCCGATGAGCCACTCAGCGGCACGCAGGGCGCCGCGGACAAACGTGTCGCGGGTGTGGGCGGAATGTCCGATATGCACCGTCTCTCCGAGGTTGCCGAAGTGTACCGTGTGTTCGCCAACCGTGTCGCCGATGCGAAGGGCGTGCATGCCGATCTCGCCGGGCTGGCGCGGGCAAAGGCCGCCCCGGCCAAGAACAGCCACCTCGCCGTAATCCTTGCCAAGAGACCGGCAGATGCTCCGCGCCAAGGCAATGGCCGTGCCGGACGGGGCATCCTTCTTGAAGCGGTGGTGTGTCTCCTCCACGTCGATGTCGTAGTCCGGTCCCAGCGCCCTGGCCACCATCGCCACCGCCTTCAGCAGCACGTTGATGCCCACCGAAAAATTCGCCGCCTGGATGATCGGAATCTCACGGGCCGTGTCCGCCACCTCCGCCTGCTGGCTGGCAGTCAGGCCGGTTGTGCCGATGATGATCGGAATCTTCCGCTGCCGGCAGACGGGCAGAAACTTCATTGTGCCCTCCGGCAGCGAGAAGTCGATCAGCACGTCGATCTCCGCCTTGGCCGGCAGGTCCACGCCGACCTTCACGCCGAACGGCCCCGTCCCAGCCAGTTCGCCGACGTCCCGCCCGATTGCCTCGTGCCCGGCCATCTCCATCGCCGCGACAAGGTCGAACGTACCAGCCTCAATTGCCAGCGCGGCGATCCGCCGCCCCATCCGCCCGCCCGCGCCGGTAATCGCGATTCTAAGCATGCCTCTTTTCCTTCTATGCCGTCATTCGCAGGATGCACACCAATTGTTGATCGGGAGTATAGTCCACAGGTCGCGCGAAGGAAAGACATGGCACCGCAGTTCCTGCCTGCCGGAACCGCGGCGCCCGAGCATTTCCCAGCACTTGAGCGGTTCCCTGTAAAGTCCTGGCTCTCGGGCGCATCCTCGGGGTCGGGCTTGGTGAACAGGTGGTCGTAAAGCCGCAACGGCGGGCTTGGCAACAGCGGCGTACCGCCCCGAACAACACGACCACGCCCCCGGTCGTCGCCGCCCCGCCGACATCGCCGTCTCGCCGCATCAGCCCCGTTCACGGGGCTTTGCCCGCCGAAGGCGGGTATAGACCAGGGCTTTCAGCCCTGGGGACAAGCAACCTCAACACCCCTTCTTTTCCGCTCTTCACTTAGCACGCTTCCAGTGCGCTTTCAGGGGGCTTTAGCCTAAAGGCGTCCCCAATCCGGACAAGCGCGCTGAAAGCGTGCTAAGAAGAAACAGCGGAAGAAGGAGTGATGCCCCGCCAGCCAACCAGGCCTAAAGGCCTGGCCTATACCCCGCCTCCGCTGACGCTTCGGCGGGTCAAAGCCCCGTGAACGGGGCTGAAAAAAAGCCGGGCACTGCCAAGATGGGTAGGCTGGTGGCACGGGTTTCACCGACCTTCGCCATCCCTCGCTCCCTTCTCGGGGTGTCATGCTTCCGGCCTTGCGGAAGCATGTCCTCTTGACCTTCGCAGCACCACCGGCATGCTTCCGCGAACAGCATGCGGAAGCATGGCACCACAGAATGGAAACATGCCACCGGCCATCAGCCCCGTTCACGGGGCTTCGCCCGCCGAAGGCGGGTATAGACCAGGGCTTTCAGCCCTGGGGACAAGCGACTCCAACATCCCCTCTTTTCCGCTCCTCACTTAGCACGCTTCCAGCGCGCTTGCAGGGGGCTTTAGCCTAAAGGCGTCCCCAATCCGGACAAGCGCGCTGAAAGCGTGCTAAGAAGAAACAGCGGAAGAAGGAGTGATGCCCCGCCAGCCAACCAGGCCTAAAGGCCTGGCCTATACCCCGCCTCCGCTGACGCTACGGCGGGTCAAAGCCCCGTGAACGGCGCTCCCTGCCCACAGGGGCAAAGCGGTTCAAGAAAAGTGGGGGTGAGTTAGCAAAAACACGCTAATCGGGGGGATAACCACGGTCAAGGAAACCCGGCCTACATCCCGCGCCCACAACCGGAATGATCCCGGCCGGGGTCTGGCGGTCCGAAGGCCGACCTGAAGACCCGATCAATCCAATCGCCCTTCCTGGCGCCTAAAAAAGTTGAAGCACCCGTCGCCGACAAGGTTCACCTCGATCGATGCTTGCTTGGCCCGAGATGTCAGACACTCGCGTATTTGCATTCGCACCTTCGCTATTTCGTATGCTGTTAGCCCCATGATGGTCCCGGCAATGGACGCGCCATTTCGTGCCGCGGACAAACGGAGCCGCTCAAGGTTCGTGGAATGGTAGCCGAAACCCAGGAAGTAGATTCGATGGGCGTTGCCTATGGCAGCCCAAGCTGCTTCGAAGTCCGGACCTTCCTCTTGAGCTTCAGAAATGATTTGGATGCCCTTTGCACTCTCGGCAACGTCGTTATCGTTCACGCAACCATATTCTCGCTTAGGTTCCTCCCTGTCTTGCCAGGGCAAAGCGCCTAGTTGGCCATGGAGATGAATAAACCCGAGTCCCTTGAGTTGATTGGCAACAGCCGCGTCGTCTTCTTTGAACTTCTCCTTTAGATGCGTGAAAAGGAAGTGCTCCAGGGAGCGGTCGTAGTTGAACGTCACTATCGTAAGCTTGTTATCCTGTAACTCATAGAAGTATGCGTCGATCGCATTAGCCAAAGACCAATACCAATTGCCCTTGTCCCCTGATCCCATCTTTGCGAAGAGCTTATCCTCGTTTTCCACTTGGGCCAGGAAGTAGCCCATCGCAGCCTTACCAACTTTATGG
>CAZSBS010000132.1:0-13144 GCA_964605095.1 uncultured Planctomycetaceae bacterium
CTACGGGCTACCGGCTACCGGCTACCAGCTACCGGCTACCGGCTACCGACTACGGGCTACCGACTACGGTTTCTCGAATACCACCTTCCACTTCACTTCGCCGCTGCCGGCGGGGTTGATCGTCACTCGGCACAGGTCGCCCTCCGCTTTTATCGAGACTTTCATATCGGCCGCGGGGCCGGCGGCGGATACCTCGGCGGAAGCGGGCTTCCACGCCCCGGCCGGCGAAGTTGTCAGCACGCGCAGCTCGTACGGGTCGCCCGCGACGACCTTGCTCGTGCCGGCAAGCGTGCGTGCGACGGGATCCCACGTCTCGGACACAATGTCCACCACGCCCTGCGTGATGTGCCGCGACGTGCTCAGCACCATTGGATGGTCCGTAACCTCGCGGATGGCGAGCACCTGGCAGGTGTGCTTTGGCAGCTTGGTGGCCAGCGAGCCCTTGAACGGCGGGATCATCGCGTTTGCCCAGAAGTCAAAGGCCGCGTAGGTCTTGTCGGCTGAGAGGCCCAGTCGCGACGCGGGGATGTCGAACGAGTAATCGCCGTCATTCCAGTTGTACAGGGCGACGACGTCCAGCCGCGGCGCCCTGCGGGTGTCGGTTACCTGCCATATCCGCGCCAGCGGCTCGTCGAACAGGTCCACGGGGCGGGCCTGGAGGGTGTGGCTCGGCATGGTGCGTCTGAGTATGTCCAGCCTTTCCGGCGTGAGCGCGGCGTAGGCGTCGCTGGAGACGCTCAGTGCCCCGGCGACGGTGATCCAGGAGCAGATGAGCCGGGCCTCCTCGATCGGCATCGAGGCGCGAACGTACAGGGGGTCCGGGTCGTTGTACCAGATTCGCCCGTTGAGGTGGTAATTCCACGTGCCGAATGTCGGCCCGGTCTTGATACCGCCCCACCCGGGGCCGTTGTCCGGGCCGATGCGCATCGCGTCGACCATGCCGAACGCCCCGCCGTAACTCCGCATGTTCTGCGGCGCGCAGCAGCCGAGAATGAACACCTCCTTGCCCGCGGTCTGGCGAACAAGCGAAAGCCCGCTCCGGTAGGCCTGTATGTTGGTGAAGTTCGGATCGTGAAACACGGCGTCGCCGATGCCGTCGTCCTTGTAGTCGCTGTTGATGTACTGCTGGAGCGTGGCTGTGCCCGTCCACATTCCGTCCATCTTGAAGTACTTGTAGCCCCAGTCGTGGGCGATGCGATGCACGATATCCTGCATGTACTTCCGGGCGGCGGGGTTGGTCATGTCGATACACGTGCCGCCCCAGGCGGTGTCGTACGGCTTGCCGTCAACGGTCTTGACGAAGAGGTCCTGCTTGTCGGCGAACCAGGGGTCGTTGAACGTGCCGGCGAAAGGCATGAACCACAGGCCGGGCACGAAGCCTTTGGCGCGGATGTTGTCGGCGGTGGCCTTCATGCCCGACGGGTACGGGCCGCCGGGGCGGCTGGCGGTGAAGTTCTTGTTCGGCCCGTTGGGGCTCTTGCCCTCCTGCCAGCCATCGTCTATCTGAAGGAAGTCCAGGCCGAACTTCCTGAGCTTCTCCGCCGCGAAGGCGGCCTGCTCAGCCATGCCCTTCTCGTCGGATGCCCCGGCGTGATACCACGTGCAGTAGCCCACGAGGATCGGCGGCAGGTGGATGTCGTAGACCTTGGCGACGGCGTCGGCCCAGGCTTCGAGGCCCAGGCGCGCATCGTCGAAGTAGCCGACGGCCAGCGTCTCAAGTGTCTCGTCGGCGCCGGCGGCGATCTTGAGCTTGCCATAGTCGATCTGGCCCGTGAGGCGGACGGCTTGGTCGGCCTGCTCGGCGAAGACCGCCCCGCTGCCGCGGTCGGTGGTGATCCAGCCTGTCACGACGCCGCGGCGGGTCTTTGGCTCGGCCACCGCCATCCACATGTAGCTGCCCGGCTTCCCGCCGGCCGTCGTGAGCCCGCCAGTCCCAAGGACCTTGAGCTCATTGGCGGGCACGCCGAGGTCCAGCGTAAACGCCGCCGGGCGGACGTGGTTGGTGATAGCGGCATCCTTGCCGCCGTTGTGGACCGTCGAGCGCAGCAGCGCGAAAGGCAGTTTCGCCGGCGCCAGCACCAGGTCGCGCCCGCCGTCGGGATAGGCGACCTCGATGCCCTTGCACTGGCCGAACGCCTTGTCCGTCACGTCGACGAGTTTGGCTTTTCCGCCGGCCTGGCTCAGCGCGGCATCCTTGGCGAACGCCGCAGTCGCCCCGGCTGCGGTCAACGTCAACTTACCCGACGCGGTGTCATAAGAGGCGGTCAGAAACTCGTTGGAGACCTTTAGCGTTTCCGCCCCGGCCGATCCCGCAAGCATCGCCGTCATAATAGCCGTTCTCGCAAATAAGGCCATGCCCATTGATCTGTTCCTTCCATGGTTCTTCCAACCTTCTCTGTCTCTACTGTTAACCGAGGTTTTCCTTGAAGGGGACGAGAATTGTCCTCGCAAAGAACGCGGAGAAGAAAGAAAAAAGGCATTACGGGGGGGGATAAAAGTAATTGAGTGTGCAAGTTTCTTTCCTGGCGATTCGCAAGTCCTGGCCAGAGACTTTCTTAGTCCCGTAGGGACGTTTGCGATTAGCCACGCGGCGCAAGCCCGTGGAACGCGGGATGTCAGGCAAAGAGCCCCAGGGCGATTGACGGCGGCAATCGCCCCGCCAGGGCTCCGAAACAATGAACGCACAGTCCACGGGCTTGCGCCCGTGGCTAATCGCAGATCGCCCTACCGGGCTCAACAGCCTGCCAGGATTTTTTCTCGCACACGTAATTGACAAATCTAGCAAAGGTGTTAAACTAATGAGGTCTTTTCGAAGATACTAGGGTGGCGATTCCGCCGAACTTCGGGGGGGGCTTTGCAAGAGGATATTCAGAAAGAGAGGGCACTATCATGCGGGCATTGGCATTCATGAGGCGTTACGGGGTTGTTTTGTACACATTTTTCGTCGTCATCGCGGTCGCTCTGCCCGTCACAGGGGCCTACGGTGGCGTGAGTTGGTGGCAGGCCTCTTCGGGGGGGGGCTATAACGTCCCGGCGAACTGGAACCCGGCCATGATTCCCGCGTCTGACGCCACCGTCAACTTCAAGCTCGGCGGAGGGGGGACCGTTTCCTACGGCGTGTCCTTCGACCGGAACACCAGTTGTTCCAATGCGTACTCCTATGACGACGTGACGCTGGGGCTGAACGGATGGGACTACAACGTCACCTCGGACATCGAGCTCTGGAACGCCAGCCATTGGACCGTGGGCAATGGACGGCTGATCGTGGGGAATCATCTCTCTTGCCAGGGCGGCAGCATCTCGGTCATTCAGGCTGGCGAGGTCCACGCCTCCTATGCGACGCTCTGGGAACACGTGCTCGTCGACGGCTCCGGAGCTCTGTTGTCGATCGACGGACGGATCGAATGGCAGAACGGGGATGTTGGGGAGAACTTCGTCGTCCGCAACGGGGGCCAGGTGCAGGTGGGGGGCGAGTTGTCAACGACCATGAGTCTGACGGGGGAGATCCGAATCGAGACCGGCGGCCAGGTATCGGTGGGCAGCGTTAACTTCGGGGCCATGTCCGTCCAGGGCACGAATTCCAGGCTGGACGTGACCGGCGATGCCTTCACGTACTTGGGTAGCCTGACGGTGAGCGACCATGCCGTGGTCGACGTGGGCGGCCGGCTGCAATGCCCGCAGGGCCAGAGTTCGGACACAGCGCTGTCGCTTTCCGGCGGGGCGACCTTCACGGCTGACAGCGTGCAGCTTACGCCGTCGATAGCGGTCGACGGCGCCGGAACGCTCCTCACCACCAACGACCTAAGCACGAACAGCGACCTGCTCATCACCGGCGGCGGCGAGGCGATCGTGGGCTGGGCCAATGCGAGGAACGTCTATGTTGTCGGCGGCGACTCGAGCTTCGAGTCCACGGGGCCCCTCCGGGTCGAAGACAAGCTGGAGATCACCGGCGGCGGCCTGGTGAACGTCGAGAGCGCGCATATCGGCCCAAGTTCAGACTATTATACCTCATCCGTGACCGTTCAGGGCGCGGGCTCGGACCTGACGGTTACGGACGAGCTGAACGTGATGGGCGATCTTCTCGTTACCGACCAGGCCGAGGTGACGGCGAGAGAACTGGAAATCGTCGATGGGGACGCCACCGTATCCAACGGCGGGCAACTGACCGTCAGCGAGGGGTTGTACATCGAGGACGCCGATCTTGTCGTATCCAACGGCGGGCACCTGACCGTCAGTGAGGAGTTGAACATCAATGACGCTGGTTTTGCCGTCTCCGACGGTGGAGCGGTCTCTGTCACGGGACAGCTCAATCTGAGCGACGCTATGTTCCAGGTAGGCAGCGGGGCGACGGCGAACATTTCGGCCTCCGTGTTATGCCATCACTCCTCCATCGAAGTCGATAACGCGAGTCTGGAACTGGGCGACTCCAGCAGCGAGTATGGCTTTATTGCCAGCCTCTCCCGGATCGTCGCGACGGCGGGAGCCGACGTGACGTTGAGGTCGCGATCCTACTCGGGGATCACGGCCGTGAGTATCTCCGACTCCGTGCTAAGGGCGCCCAACGGACTGAGTATCGCCACCAACGGTTTCCTCAGCGGGCGGGGGCAGGTCATCGGCCCCGTATGCACGGCAACTGGCTCGACCATCTACGCCGAGGGCAGTCTGGACCTGGGCGATGCCAATGCCGTCGACGGTGTGGCCCTCGAAGGCAGGCTGTACGTCGACTCGCACACCGTGACGCTTCGCGACCGCAACGAGGCGGTGCTCGGATCCCTGACGACCTTGGGCAACCCAGGCACGGGCAGCGGGGGGAGGCTTGTGGCGGAGAACGGCTTCCTGTTGCAGCGGGGCAGGAACCTTTCGGGCTTTGGCGCCGTTGAGGGGAAGTTTGAGAACGACGGTGACGTCTACGGGGGGACAAATGGCAAGACGCTGGAGTTCACGGCACTCGTCACGGGTATCGGCGACTTCCACGACCACGTGACATTCTCTGGCGGCTACTCGCCAGGCATGAGCCCGGTCCAGGCGGAACTGGATGACATGACACTGGCCGCCACGAACACACTGACCATGGAGCTTGGGGGCCTGGCCGCCGGCAGCCAGTATGATCAACTCATTGTCAACGACAGGGCAGTGCTCGACGGAGGCCTCGACGTGACGCTTATCTACGGCTTCACGCCAAAGCTTGGCGACGCGTTCACGCTGATTGACGGCTTGGCGTTGAGCGGCGAGTTCAGCAGCACGAGCCTTCCTTCGCTCGGCGGCGGCCTGGACTGGGCGATAATTCAGACAGAAGATGAGTTCACCCTCAAGGTGGCGCTGCTGGGAGACGCGGACCTAAGCGGGGTGGTGGACGCGGCGGACTTCATCACTCTGAAACGCCACATGGGCCTTGGGTCGGATGCCGCGCGGGCTGACGGCGACCTGGACAGGGACGGCGATGTGGACTCGAGCGACCTGCAGTTGCTGATAGCGAACTTCGGCCGGAACAGTGCGGACTTACCTGTTGCCATCCCCGAGCCAGCCACGCTGGGGTTGCTCGCGTTGGGCGGGCTGGCGATGATACGCCGCAGGCGGATACAGCGGATCATCTAATACGCATCCTGAATGAATCTCGTTGCGTATAAGCGCGGAGGCCGCAGGGCCCTTCAGCCTGCGCGAGGTCTTCTTGTCTTGCGTCAGAACGCCGCGTGCTCGGTGCGGGTCATTATCTCCTCCTGCAACTCGACAGACAGGTCGCAGAAGTAATCGCTGTAGCCGGCAACGCGGACAATAAGGTCGCGGTGGCGCTCGGGGTGCTCCTGGGCCTGGCGCAGGTCCTCGGCCCGGACGACGTTGAACTGCACGTGATGGCCGTCCATCTTGAAGTATGCCCGCACCATGTGGGCGAGCTTCTCCAGCCCCGCCTGGTCGGCCAGCAGGGCCGGCGTGAACTTCATGTTCAGCAGCGCCCCGCCCGTCTTGAGGTGGTCCATCTTGGCGGCTGAGCGAAAAACCGCGGTCGGGCCCTTGCGGTCCGCGCCCTGCACGGGCGAAATGCCCTCGCTCAGCGGCAGCCATGCCCTTCGGCCGTCGGGTGCGGCACCGGTTACCGAGCCGAAGTACACGTGTACCGTCGTCGGCAGCATCTCGATGCGGTAGCAGCCGCCCTTGCCGTTGGGCCGGCCGTCAACTTCGGCAAAGAGCATCTCGAAAGCCCGGACCATTATCTCGTCGGCGTAGTCGTCGTCGTTGCCGTACTTGTGCGTGCGGTTGACCAGGCGCTGGCGAAGCTGCTCCTGCCCGGCGAAGTCCGTATCCAGGACGGCGACCAGTTCGGGCAGGTTCATGCTCTTCTCGTCGAAGGCCGTCTGGCGGATAGCGGCGAGGCTGTCGGTCAGGCTGCCGATCCCCACAAACTGGATGTACGAGTTGTTGTACCGCGCCCCGCCGGCGTTGTAGTCCTTGCCCTTGCGGATGCAGTCGTCGGTGATGACCGACAGGAACGGGGCCGGCATCATCGTGGCGTACATGTGCTCGATAACGTGATTGCCGCGCATCTTCACGTCGATGAAGTGGCTCATCTGCTTGTGGAAGGCGGCGAACAGGTCATCGAAGCCCGCGAAGGTGTCTGCCGCGCCCGTGCGCGGCCCGAGCTGCTTGCCGGTTCGCGGGTCGACGCCGTCGTGCAGCGCCAACTCCAGCACCTTGGGCATGTTGAAGTAGCCGGTCAGGATGTACGCCTCCTTGCCGAACGCGCCGGTCTCGACGCAGCCGCTGCACCCGCCGGCGCGGGCGTCCTCGAGCGTCTTGCCCTGGCGGAGCTGCTCCTGGATCACCGCGTCGGCGTTGAACAGCGACGGCAGGCCGTAGCCCTTGCGGATGACCTTCAGCGCGGCCGTCAGCAGGGCGTCCGGCGACTTTCGCGAAAGCTGGAGGTTATTGCTCGGCTGGAGAAGGTGCATGTCATCGACGACGTCCAGCAGCATGTACGAGATCTCGTTCGAGCCATCGGACCCGTCGGCAAGCAGCCCGCCAATGTTGATGTTGGCGAAGTCCGTGTACGTGCCGCTCTCCGCCGCGGTGACGCCGACCTTCGGCGGGGCCGGGTGATTGTTGAACTTAACGAAGAACGCCTCGATAAGCTCGCGCGCGGCCGCCGGCGTCAGCGACCCGTCGGCCAAGCCCATGCGATAGAACGGAAGAAGATGCTGGTCGAGATGGCCCGGGCAGAATGAGTCCCAGCCGTTGAGTTCCGTTATGACCGCCAGGTGGCAGAACCAGTAGTACTGAAGGGCCTCGTGGAAGTCCCGCGGGGCGTTTGCGGGCACGTGGGTGCAGACTTCGGCGATCTTCTTCAACTCGGCCTTGCGGGCGGGGTCGGTCTCCCGGGCCGCGAGGTCCAGAGCAAGCTCGGCGTGCCGGCGAGCAAAGAGAATCAGGGCATCGCAGGAAATATCCATTGCCGCAAGCTGCTCGCGCTTGGCGTGGGCGTCGTGATCGCCCAGCCAGTCCAGCGAGGCGACGGACTCCGCGATCTCGCGCTTGAAGTCCAGCAGGCCCTTGCGGTAGATCTTGTCGTCCAGGACGGTGTGCCCCGGCGCCCGCTGCTCCATGAACTCCGTGAACAGGCCCGCCTCGTAGGCCTCCAGCCAAGCCGTGGACATGGCCTGGAAAATGCGGTCCCTCATGCTCCGCCCACGCCAGTAAGGGATCACCTTCTCCTGGTACGCCTTGATGCATTCATCATCGACGTGGTAGCTGGTCTTGGGCCGGCTGTCCAGAATGCGGAGGTCCTCGATGCTGTGGCACGTCAGTTCGGGGTAAGTCGGCACGACCTTGGGCCTCGGGCCACGCTCGCCGACGATCAGCTCCTCGTCGCCCAGCCAGATCGCCTTGTTGCGGCACAGGTGCATGAAGGACCTGGCCCGCATTACGCCCACGGAATACTTGCCCTCGTTGGCCTGGTAGAAGTCCGTCATCAGCACGGCCCGCTCGCAGGTCAATTGGCACTCGGCCTCGAGGCTCTCCTGGCGCAAACGTCGCGTACGCTCTGTCATACCGCTATCCACCTGTCTTTACGCTGAGGCCGAACTTGCGTATTCGCTCGGCCGCGATATCCATCTGCCGCGCCGTCGGCGCAGAAACGTCCCTTGCCCGGTATGGCCTGCCGAGCCGCCCGAACTTATGAGCCGCTGTTTCATGATAGGCCAGAAGGTTTACCTCTTGAACCCCTTTTATTTGGCGGATGATTTCCCCGGCCGCGTCGAGGTCTTCGGCTGAGTCGTTGATTCCCGGCACAAGCGGGATCCGGACCCAGATGTTGCCATGAACCTCGCCCAAGGCCCGGAGGTTTTCCAGGATTCCCTCGTTGGATGCGCCAGTGTAAACGGCGTGGCGGGCGGGGTCGGCAAGTTTCAGATCATAGAGGAACAGGTCCGTAAGCGGCGCCATTTCAAGGAGTTCATCGCGCGACCCAAAGCCGCTGGTGTCCACGGCGGTGGATATTCCATCGTCGCGGCAGGCCACCAGCAGCGCCTTGACGAACGCCGGCTGCATCAGCGGCTCGCCGCCGGAGATCGTCAGGCCGCCGCCGGAGTCGTCGTAGAAGATCCGGTCCCGGCGGACCTCGGCGAGCACCTCGACCACCGTCATTTCCCGCCCTGCCATTTGGATGGCCCCGGCTGGGCACGCCTCGACGCACGCCCCGCAGAGCGTGCAGGCGACCGGCGCCGCTCGGACGCCATCGCCCGGCTGGGGGCTTTCGGGGTCCGCGTTTGCGGGCAGTTGCTCGGCCGGGCATACCTTGCGGCACAGCCCGCAGCGGATGCAGCGGGCCTCGACGACGATTACCTCCGGGTGAGCGCACTGGCTCTCGGGGTTGTGACACCACCAGCACGACAGCGGGCAACCCTTGAGAAACACCGTGGTCCGGATGCCCGGGCCGTCGTGAATCGAGTACCGCTGGATGTTTAGAATCAGGCCGCTTTCCATTTACGCAAGTCCGTCCATGTTTGAGACGCAACACGTAGTATAACGCATCAGGGGCGTTTGGGAGAAGAAGGCTTCAGGTTGCAGGCTACTTGGTTGCGGGGTACTCCCTGTTCGCTGCAGCGAGCAGGCCTCAACAACGGACCACCAATCACCGACAGCGGACTTCCAGGTTCCCGGTTACAGATTCCCCCGTTTGGCTGTTCCAGGCTACGGGCTACTGGCTACCGACTACAAGCTTCTTGTGGAATCGTCCTTGCGTAGTACAATCAAGGTTTGCCCCGTTGCTCGAATCGTTCAACAGGCCCCTGTGGCGAAAGGATCAGACCATGTGGCGACTTACCTTGGCGTTGGCGGCCGGCATCTTTGTCGGCTCGATGCTCGGCGGATGCGGCGATCAGAAGCAGGACCGCAAGACATCCGGCGCCCGGAAGATCAAGATCGGCTTCATCGTCAAGCAGGCGGAGGAGCCGTGGTTCCAGAACGAATGGAAATTCGCCGACGAGGCTGCCGCCAAGTACGGCTTTGACGTGGTCAAGATCGCCGCGCCCGACGGCGATAAGGTTCTGACGGCGATCGACAACATTGCCGCCCAGGGCGCCAAGGGCTTCATCATCTGCACGCCGGACGTGCGGCTCGGCCCGGCCATCGTCGCCAAGGCCAAGGCCAACGACCTGAAGCTCTTCAGCGTGGACGACCGTTTCGTAGGCGCCGACGGCAAGCCGATAGCCGGCGTTCATTACATGGGCATTTCCGCCAGGAAGATCGGGAACATGGTGGGCAAGGCTCTTGCCGACGAGATGGCCAAACGCGGGTGGAAGCCCGAGGACACCGCGGCCATGGGAATCGGCTTGGACGAGTTGGAGACCGCCCGAGAGCGCACCGAGGGCGCTACCGAGGCGCTGGTGTCGGCGGGGTTCCCGAAGGACAAGATCCACATCGGCCAGATCAGCGGCCTGGCGGACGTGACCACCGCCATCAACGCGGCAAACATCGTGCTGACCAAGCACCTCGACGTGAAGAACTGGCTGGTCTTCGGGATGAACGACGAGAGCGTCCTTGGCGGCATCCGGGCGCTCGAAAGCCAGGGCATCGGCGCCGACAGATCGATAGGCGTGGGAATTGGCGGAACCACCGGCATGGTGGACTGGCAGAGGGAAAAGCCCACGGGCTTCTTCTCGGCGGTGCTTATCAGCCCGAAGCGGCACGGCTATGAGACGGCCGAATACATGTACAAGTGGATCACCGAAGGCGTCGAGCCGCCCATGACGACCTTCACCGACGGCGTGCTCATCACGCGAGACAACTACAAGCAGGTGATGAAAGATCAGGGGCTGCTGGACTGACCTGATGGAATCGGCCTATCTCCAGTTTGACTCGGTCAGCAAGAGCTTCCCTGGCGTCCGGGCGCTGGACCGGGTGAGTTTCTCGGTCCGCGAAGGCCGCGTGCATGCCCTGATAGGTGAGAACGGCGCGGGCAAGAGCACGCTGCTGAAGGTGCTCTCGGGGCTCTACAGGCCCGATGGCGGCGTGGTCCTCATGGGTGGCATGGCCCAGAGCTTCCGCTCGACCGCCGCCGCCATCCGCGCCGGCGTGGCCGTCATCTACCAGGAACTCCAGCTCGTGCCTGAGCTCTCCGTCGCGGAGAACCTTTACCTGGGCAACCTGCCCGCCCGCATGGGCTGGGTCAACACCATAGACATGATCGCCGCCGCCGCCCGGCAGCTTGAGGACCTCGGCGAGCGGATCAATCCGAAGGCGAAGGTCGGCTCGCTGTCAATCGGCCAGAGGCAGATGGTGGAGATCGCCAAGGCCCTGGCCCGCGACGCCAAGGTGATCGCCTTCGACGAACCCACCAGCAGCCTCTCCACCAGGGAAACCGACAGGCTCTTCTCGGTAATAGGCAAGCTCAAGCGGCAAGGCAGCGTCATCCTGTACGTCTCTCATCGCATGGAGGAGATCTTCGAGGTCTGCGACAGCGCGACGGTTCTGCGTGACGGCAGGCTCGCACACACTTACGAATCGGTCGAGGGCGTCTCGCGAGGCGAGTTGGTGGAGAAGATGGTCGGGCGGAGCATCGAGGACATATTCCACTACCAGCCGCGAACGCCGGGCGCCGAGGTCCTGAAGGTGGACGGCCTGACGGGGCCGGGCCTGACCCAGCCGGCAAGCTTCATCGCCCGCTCTGGCGAGATCGTCGGGTTCTTCGGCCTGGTCGGCGCGGGCAGGACCGAGCTGATGAAGGTGATCTACGGCGCCCGGCGAGCCCGGAGCGGGCAGGTGTTCATCGACGGCGGCGCCATCAGTCCGTCAAGCCCGCGGCAGGCCATTCGCGCTGGTATCGTGCTGTGCCCGGAGGACCGCAAGAAGGAAGGCATCATCCCTATCCGCAGCGTGATGGAGAACCTGAACATTTCCGGGCGGCGGCACTTTTCCCGGCTGGGCTTCTTCATCAACGAGTCGCGGGAGCGAGCCAACGCGGCTAAGCACGTGGAGCGGCTTGCGATCAGGACGCCGTCGCTGGACCAGCTTGTCATGAACCTTTCGGGCGGCAACCAGCAGAAGGTGATTCTCGCCCGCTGGCTAAGCGAGCGGATCCGGGTGATCCTGTTCGACGAGCCGACCCGCGGCATCGACGTGGGCGCCAAGAGCGAGATCTACTCGATCATCTACGAGCTTGCCAATGCCGGCATCGCGGTGGTGGTCGTCTCCAGCGAGCTGCCGGAAGTCCTGGGCGTCTGCGACCGCATCTGCGTGATGCGTGAAGGCGCGATCGTGGCGGACATTCCCCGCGGCCAGGCCAGTCAGCAGAAGATCCTGGGCCTGGCCCTTCCGGCCGGCGCCCAGACGAAAACTCAGGAGCCCTTATGAGCGCTTCACCAACACCGGCGCGGAGCCAACCGCCGCTGCCGCCTCCGGATGCCCCACCAGGCGAGCCCCCGCGCACCAACGCCCTCAGGGTCCTCTGGGAACAGACGGGCATGCTGCTGGTCTTCGCCGTGCTCGTGGCAGGCTGCGTGATCTTCGTTCCCAACTTCTCGAACCTCAGGAACATCAACGGCCTGCTGCTGAGCGTCACAACGTACGGCATCATCGCATGCACGATGCTCTTCTGCCTGGCCAGCGGCGACTTCGACCTGTCCGTCGGCTCGGTCGTGGCCATGAGCGGCGTGGTGGCGGCCGTCGTCACCAACCAGACACACAGCGTCCTGCTGGGCATCCTTGCCGGCACGGCCGCCGGCGCCATCGTAGGCCTGTGCAACGGAATCGTCATCGCCGTGCTCGGCATCAACGCGCTGATCACCACGCTGGCGACAATGCAGATCGTTCGAGGCCTGTCGTACTTGACCTCGGACGGCAGGGCCGTCGGAGTTGCAAACGACGCGTTCTACACGCTGGGCCTGTCCTCCATGCGCGACCTGAGCTGGATGAAGTGGCTGGGCGAGTCCGGCGAGTTCGGCAGGTTCCTTGTGGGGATCACCCTGCCCATCTGGATCATGCTGGCCTGCTTCGCGGTCTTCGGCATCCTGCTGAAGAAGACCATCTTCGGCCGAAACACCCTCGCCATCGGCGGCAACAAGGAAGCCGCGTTCCTTGCCGGCATACCTGTCCGGTTGACTAAAATCGCGATCTTCACGCTGCAAGGCATGGTGGCGGGATTAGCGGGCGTGATCCTGGCCTCGCGATTGACCAGCGGCCAGCCGACGAGCGGCCAGGGCTACGAACTCAAAGTGATCAGCGCATGCGTGCTGGGAGGCGTGTCGCTGACCGGCGGCGTGGGGACCATGACCGGCGTCGTCATGGGCGTGCTGATAATGGGCATCGCCGAAAACGCAATGAACCTGTTGAACATACAGGCCTTTTGGCAGTACGTCGCCAGCGGAGCAATACTCCTGGCCGCCGTCCTGCTCGACAGGCTCAAGCAGAGGCGGGTGGTATGAGGCCGACGACGCCGGGCGAAAACCGGTAGCCGACGCACTACACTACTACCTTCTTCTCAAAGCAGCGGGCTGAGCAGCTTGGCGACTCTCTGGCCGAAGAGCCGCAGCCGCGGCCTCTGCCGCCATTGCCGGCGCGACAGGCGGCGCGAGTCAGCCCGATAAACGCGCTGCTGGGCGAGAAGCCTCTCGGTGACATCACGCCCGTAGCAGACCAGGTTGATCTCGAAGTTCAG
>CAZSBS010000133.1:0-13139 GCA_964605095.1 uncultured Planctomycetaceae bacterium
TTATCCCCACCCCGAAGGTTGAGCCCAAGCCCGAGCCGGTTATCGTACCTGCCCCGAAGGTCGAACCGCTCGTGCCCCCTGTCCCGAAGGTCGAGCCAAAGCCAGAGCCGATTGTTATCCCCACCCCGAAGGTCGAGCCAAAGCCCGAGCCGGTTGTCGTGCCTGTCCCGAAGATCGAGCCGCTCGTGCCCCCTGTCCCGAAGGTCGAGCCGAAGCCAGAGCCGGTTGTTATCCCCGCCCCGAAGGTCGAGCCGAAGCCAGAGCCAAAGCCCGAGCCGATTGTCGTGCCTGTCCCGAAGATCGAGCCGCTCGCGCCCCCTGTCCCGAAGATCGAGCCAAAGCCAGAGCCGGTTGTCGTGCCGGCCCCGAAGGTCGAGGTCAAGCCGGCGGTCCCGATCGTGCGTTTCGGCCCGCCCACGACCCAGCCGGCGACAACCCAACCGGCTGCAACGCCTACGACCATGAGTACGACTCCGCCGGCCACCAAGCCGCTGCCTCGCAAGGTCAAGACTGGCGTGGAGGAAGAGTACGACTAAATGACCAGGCCCGTCCGCTTCGCCATCATTGGCTTGGGAGTTGTTGGCGTCAGGCACGTTCGGACGTTTGGCGAGTCTCGCGGGAAGGACTTCGTCCTGTCCGCGGCGGTGGAGGTCAATCCCAAGATTGCCGAGGCGATCAACGAACTCGAGCTTTCCAACGCGATGTACATCTCAGCCTTTTCCAACAAAGCCGTCACGTTGCCCGTCGACGCCCGCGAGGTCGATAAACTGCTGAACCGCCTGGAAAAGCAGCGTTCCACCGGCAAGGGCAACCGCCAGCGAGCCAAGGCCGACACCGCGCTGCGAAAACTGCTCGGAAGCAGTCACACATGAACCTTCCGTTCGCCCGATCAAAGAAGAAGCCCAGGACGAGGACGAGGACGAGGGCTGTCGCCAGGGTTGAGCCCCTACTACCTACTTCTTACTAACTACTTCTCCGAACAATGAAACTCGCAACATACGTTCATAGCGGCAGGCAGTCGTACGGTATCGTCACCGAGCGCGGCGTCGCGGACATCCCCGCCGCCTGGCCTGACGGCCCAGCCAGCCTGCTCGAAGCGATCCAGGCAGGCCCCCCCGCCATCGCTCGCATACGCGAGATTTCCGACGCACCGGCCGTGACGGCGATCCCGCTGGCCGACGTCCGACTGCGGGCGCCAATCCCCGCCCCGCCCAAGCTCCTGGGCCTGGCTGTCAACTACGCCGAGCACCACCGCGAGATCGACCGCGGGGCCGACCTGCCCGCCGAGCCCCGCCGCGACACGACCCCCCGACCGTTCCTCATGCCCACCACCGCCGTAGCCGACCCAGGCGCCGAAATCCCCTGGTGCGACTTCAGCCGCGACATCGACCACGAGATAGAACTGGCCGTCGTCATCGGCCACGTCGCACGCCGCATCGCCCCAGCCGACGCCGCCGCGTGCATCGCCGGCTACACCATCGCGAACGATATCTCCGCAAGAACGGCCACCCACTCCGCCGGCCGGGCCAAGAGGCCAAAGGACGACTTCTTCGACTGGCTCCACGGCAAGTGGGCCGATGGGTTCTGCCCGCTTGGCCCGTACCTGGTGACGCCCGACGAAATCGGCGATCCGCAGGACCTCGACCTCGAGCTGCTCGTTGACGGCGAGGTCCGCCAAAAGTCCAACACCCGGCACATGATCTTCAGCGTATTGGAGATCGTGTCGTTTTGCAGCCATCTCATGACGCTCGTGCCCGGCGATGTAATCGCAACCGGCACGCCTTCGGGCGTGGGAATCGCAACCGGCAAGCTGCTGAAGCCCGGCCAGACGATCACCTGCCGCATCGAGAAGATCGGCGAGCTGACCAACACCCTGGCAGCCCCGCCGGAACATTTCTATACGCCGTGCGAGAAGTAGGAAGGCGGCGCAGCCCTGCGTAGCTTCATGCGAAGCAGGATAGCTGGGAAAAGCAAAAAGCGGAACCGGGAACCCGGAACCCGTAAAAGAAGGGCAGAAACAGCGTAACACGGGACCGGGAACCCGTAAGCCAGCAGGCGCGCGATCTTAACCCCTGATACCGTTTCCGATGTTATCCACGATCTCTCCCTTGACCCCAACGGGGCAGGCGGGAGCGGCTGTGCAGCACGCAATCAAAGCCGGGTGCGAATACCTGCTAAAGGCCCAGGACGCCAACGGCGCCCACCTTACCGGCACGGCCGCGATTTCACTCTCGGCCGAGCAGCGCGCCGCGATAAAGAAGTTCGTCGAGAATGGCGGAACGCTGCTGATCGACGCGGCCGGGGATCGGCCGAGTTCGCTAACTCGGCGGCCAAGATACTCGGCGAGATGTTCGACCAATCGCCGCTTCGTCGTCTCCTGCCCGACGCCGCCATCTACAACCTGCCCGACATGAAGATTCCGGAGGTCCGCTACACCCGTGCCGGCCGCCAGGCGCTCCCGGAAGTGAACAGGCCCAGGCTCCACGGCATAACGATCGATGGCCGGGTCGCGGTGATGTTCAGCAACGTGGACATAACCACGGGCCTGCTCGGCATCGGGGCCATTGACTGCGTGGGCTACAGTCCGAAGTCCGCCTTCGAGATCGCCCGCAACGTCCTGCTGTACGCGACGGACAAAAGCCGCTGCCGAATCGCCAAAGAACTGACAAGGCTTGCCCAAGCCCCCCTCCATTGCCGGCGGAGTGCAGCCAGGATCGCCGCTGTCGGCATTTAGCATTTGGCATTTATCATTTAGCATTTGCGGGCTTCGCCCGCCCGCGGTACCCCCTTCCCCGATGGCCTGGCATTGGGTATGCTCTACGCCTTGCACGCCGGGCGCGGCCCGGCTGGCGGGAATGGATTCTCTGATCGAGTGAAGGTGTGCGATGGAAGACGCGCTGGACAATCAGGAAGATATGCAGGCCCTGGAAGCAGCGGTTGCGGATGCGGATGAGCAGGCCGGGCTGGATGCATGCGCTAGAGACACGGGCGACGATACCGGCGAAGCCGGCCCCAGCGAGCCGAACGCATCCGCCCCGGCGGACGCTCCAGCGGACGCGGCGGCGGAGCGCGAAATCGCCGCCACCGTCGAGGCCATCCTGTTTGCCACCGACAATCCACTCTCGCCGGCGAAGATCGCCATGGTAGGCGAATTGCCAGGCCGCGGGCAGGTCAAAAAGGCTGTCGCCCAACTCAACGAGCGTTACGACCGGATGGGCTGCGCGTTCCGCATCGAGCCTATCGCCGGCTGCTACCAGATGCTCACCAGGCCCCAATACCACGACGTTGTCGGCAGGCTGTTCAAGAACAAGAGCGACTCGAAACTCTCCCAGGCCGCGATGGAGACCCTGGCGATCGTCGCATACCGCCAGCCGATCCTCCGGGCCGACATCGAGGCCGTCCGCGGCGTCGCCAGCGGCGAGATGCTCCGCAACCTGATGGAAAAGAACCTCGTCAAGATCGTCGGGCGTGCCGAAGTGCTGGGCAGGCCAATGCTTTACGGCACCACGCGGCAGTTCCTGGCGGTCTTCGGCCTAAACGGCATCGACGACCTGCCCAACGTCGAGTCGCTCCGCGCCGGACGGGACGCAAACGCCAATGCCAAAAAGGCCCCTGCTCCCACATCCGAGCCGGCCGATGAGGCGGACACCGAACAGCCCGCCGAAGCCGAGGCAAATGCCAAGGCCGAAGTTCAGCCCCAGCCGCCCCAGCCGGAGGAGCCTCCAGCCCCGCTCAGGGAAGACTCCGACCCGCCGCCTGAGGCGCTGTAAGTACCCCGCCCCAGAAGTTGGGGGTGGAATTCGGGGTGCCATGCTTCCGCGTCTGTTTGCGGAAGCATGGCACCGCCAAGGCGCCGTTTTCGGCCCCTCATTTCCGGGGCGGGGTACTGGGGTACTAAGGATCAGGGGTATTGCTATTCAACGGGCACGGGTTCCCGGCTCCTCTGTCTTTCTTTTCCCGGCTACCCGGCTACCAATGAAAAAGGCCGGCCGGAAAGAGATTTCTCGCCGGTCGGCCTTGGAATGCATCTTGATTGGCAGAGATTCAAGCGGCCGCGATGCCAGCCTTGCCGGTGCCGGGCTTGGCCAGGTTCAGCGACACGGTGACCGGCGTGGGGGTCACGCGGACGATGCTGTCCATCCCGAACCGTCCCGGCTCGACGCCGAACGCCGCGTAATCGGCATACCACTCGCCATCGGCACAATAGCGGAACCGGAACTCCCCGGCTGGGAGTTTCATCCTCGCCTGCCAGTAACCATCCTCGGCTCGCACCATCCTCAGTTCACCGACTCGCCAGTTATTGAAGTCACCCGCCAAAGCGACATTATTCGCGGAGGGGCGGAAGAACTTGAACTCAACCCAGTTCTCCGTAACGGTTACCATTTCAAACTCCTTTCCAAATCAGGCGACCGCGGACCCAAATGCCAAGCGGCGAACCCGTACATCGTTAATCGCCACACGATTTATCGGAGCGGCAATGAACGAACTTGATTTGCAAATCTCAAAAAAAACCACTTAGTTCCAAATTCTCCGCCGTGTCGGCTCTCTTATTCCAGTCCAAAGTCAGCCCAGGCCGGGCGCAGACCCACACCGCAAGACAACCTATGCCCTCTTAAACACTTACCGAAACAAGCACCTCCCCGGACTCCGAGCCGCCTGGCGGGCCAAGCGAGCCACCTTCGAGCGATCATTATACCACATCAAGACGCTCAACCGCTCCTTTATTAAAATAACCATCTCTCCTAGATTGTAGTCACCCCATCTTCCCCAATCGTGTATTTCGCACCAAAAAAAACGGCGTATCACACGATGGCGACACGCAAGATTCCGCAGTCCCCTAAGATAGCTCCCGAAGCGGCGCGACTACTATTTTTGCTTTTTCTTGCACGCGGCGCGGACAAGTAAACATTCACGTGTTCGGCCGCTCTGCGCCCCTGTGCCACGGCCTGGACCAAGGTCGCCCCGCCACTGACCAGATCACCCCTTCGCCTTCATTCGCCCGGCCTTGAATATCGGGGCGTAGATATCCGCATCGCGGACGACGCATCCGCTCATCCCGCCGTCGCGCATGATCTGCGAACACGAGCTGCACGCCACGCAGACCTTGTGGGGGTCCATCCGCCCGGTCTGGAGGATGTCACGGGCAAAGTCCGGGTACGCCAGCGACCCACGCCCGAGGCCCACCATCGTGGTCCAGCCGTCGCGGATGAGCCCCGCGCCGAACGCTGCGGCGTACTGCCGCAGCCAGGAGTAGCCTGAGCCGATTATCGTGAAGCCGGGATGGGCCTTCTGCACGTCGCGGACGATCTCAATTATGCGGATCAGCCCCGTGAGCGGATCCTCCGGCGGATCGGGCCAACTGGCGATCATCATGTCGGCCGGGCGGTTCACGTGCGGGTTCAAGTACGGATTCCCAATCGTCAGATTGATCCCGCCGAAGCCCGTCTCCCGCAGTTGGCCGATAAGGCGGATCGGCTCGGCCAGGTCCGGCTTGTCGACGTCGTGCTTGTCCACGCCCCAGCCGAAGGGATATGCGATGGCGTCGTACACGTTCAGCCGGCAGGTTACCTCGATTGCCCCGCCGAGCGCCTTTCGCACGCGGACGGCAGTCTCGCGGAGCATCCGTGTGCGGTTCGCGTAACTGCCGCCGTAGCGGCTGTTTTCGCGTGTGAACGACGCCAGCAGCTCGCTGAGCAGATAGCCGTGGCTGCTCTTTATGTCCACCGCGTCAAAGCCGGCCTCGGCCGCCAGGATCGCCTGTGCCACGTAGGCGTCCTGGAGTTCATCGAGTTGCTCGTCGGTAATCAGCGGATAGTCGGCCGGCAGATCGTGGGCGCCATCCAGCACGGCGGAGTGATGGGCGATGATCGGCGCGGGCCTGGTTCCCGGCTTGCTGTACCGCCCGGAATGGGTCATCTGGAGCACGCAGATAGGCTCGTATCCGACGGCCTGCCTGGCGGCGTCCTTGGCGGCGCGGACCATCGCGGCGAAGGCCTCGACGTTGCCTTTGTGCAGTGATAACTGCCGCGGGCCGGCCTTGGCCTGCGGCACTATCGCGCAGGCTTCCCACCAGATCAGGCCCGCCCCGCCTGCGCCGAGGCGACGGTACTTGCGAACCGTAAGTTCGCTCGGCGAGCCGTCGGGCAACCCGTCGCAGCCTTCCATAGGCTGGCAGACAAGCCGGTTGGGCGCCGTCAGCCGCCCGTAAGAGACGCTCTGCCCAAGAATAGAAAGATCATCGTCGGCGGGCAGCGCATGGCCGCGATCGGCCAAAACCTGCCTTAGCCGCTCCAACGATCGGTATGAAAACCTTCTCGCCGATTCCATGTTCTCCGAGTATACGGCGGGAGGGTCCGAAAAGAAGGTCCTAGCCCATACTCTTAGGTCTTAGGGTGGCGGGAGCGGTTGGACCATCCCGGCCGCAAGCAGATGCGGGATCGTTTGGCCCACAATCCGCAATCAATCGTGCCCGTCCGCCAAGCTGCGCGCTAGCGCGCGGTAATCGCACTTGCCGGTGCCGAGGACCGGGATCTCGTCGAGTTGGATTACTCGTCGGATATTGTGCAGCGGCGAGAGTCCGGCGTCGCGGATGGCACGGTTGACGGCCTCGCGGGCCAGCGGGCGCGTGGTGAACAGGACGATCTCAACCTGTCCCTCTTGCCCGGCGGCCTCGACGGCCAGCGAAGGGCCTGCCGGCGCCTGACCCTGCTGGGCCGCGGCGTCGCTGGAGCCGTCCGGCGGGGCCTCGAACGCACCGGCCAGGACCGACTCGATCGCCGGCAGCGAGATCATCTCGCCGCCCATCTTCACGAACCGCTTCAGTCGCCCGCTGAATCGCAGCACGCCTCCGCGCTCCTCGACCACCAGGTCGCCGGTGCGATACCACTGCCGCCCGTCGAACTCGACAAAAGGGCTTGGCCCGTCGTAGTGCATGTACCCGCCGAACACGCTTGGCCCGCGGACCAGCAACATGCCCTGGCTGCCCGGCTCTGCGCGCCGCGACCCGGTCTCGACGTCCACGATCGCCCACTGGATCGACCCCATCGGCTCGCCGATGGTCCCCCGCCGGCTTCGGCCCGGACGGTTGACCGATACGATCGGCGAGCACTCCGTCACGCCGTAGCCCTCCAGCACCTCCATCTCGGGATTCACCTGCTCGAGCCGGTCATAGGTCCGCTCGGGGCATTTCTCGGCCCCCGTCACAGCCAGGCGGAGCGATGATACTTGTTCCGCCGTCGCGGCGCGGGCGATGGCGTCGAGGAACGTCGGCGTGCCGGCCATGATCGTCGTGCGGTACGCCTCGATGATGCGGGCCAGCGTGGCGGCCTCGGTGGGGTCCGGGTGATGCGCCACGGGCGCGCCTATGCACAGGGGCAGCACGGTGGTGACGGTCAGGCCGAAGGAATGGAACGGCGGCAGGATGCCCAGCAGGCGGTCGCCGCGGCGGATGACCTCCAGCGCCGCGATATCGCGAATGTTGGCCAGGATGTTCGCGTGCGTGAGCGGCACGGCCTTGGGCAGTGCCTCCGAGCCGCTGGTGAACAGTACGACGGCCGGGGCGTCAGGCGAGAGCCTGGCGGCGGCCTTGTCAAGCGACGCCCACGACAGGCGGCTGGCGAGAGCGGCGGCGAGCTTTGTCAGCTTGGAGACCCCGCCGGCAAGGTCCTCCAGATGCGCGAACATTCCCTCGGCCGGGGCAAGGTCCACGCCCTGAGCCTTGAGCCGCTCGACGAGCCTCCTGGCCGTTACGATGCGCTTCACTCCGACGAGCGACAGGCAATGATCGAGGTTCCGCGCACCGACGGTCCAGTTGACCAACACGGGGGTCTTGCCCGCCAGCAAAGTCGCCATGTAGACGATGTCCGCCGCCACACCGGCCGGCAGAAGAATGCCCACGCTATCGCCCGGCATCCGCTCGATCAGCGGGCGCAGGACCATCACGCCCAGCACCACGTCGCGGTATGTCCGCATGCCGCTTGCCTGGTCGGCAACGATGGGCCGGTTCGCACCATGCCGGGCCTGGGCCAGGAACACTTGGGGAATCGTCGCCCCGTCCGGCAGGTCCAGCGCGGCGCCCGCCGCGCCCGGAGGCACAGAGAGCCACTTCGCCGGGATGGGCTTCATCTCGGCAAGCCTGGCCGAGACCGCCTGCCCGGCCGCCGCGAACAATACGTCACCCACCGTCTGTAGCGACTCGACGTCGCCGGGCGGATACCCGAACTCCCCTGCCAGCCAGGTTAGCATCTCGGCTCGGGCGAGGCTGTCCAGGCCCAGGTCGCGGGCGAGGTTGAGCTTGTCGGCAATGTCCGCGATGCCTGTTCGCTCGCGGAGGTATTCGATCACGGTTTGCCGCGTCGCCTCCGGCACAGACGAGATGTCCCCGACAGCCGAGGCGTACTGCGGCTCGGGTATATCGTGGATGCCGCCGCGCTGCCAGAGAGTGTACGGCACGTAGGTCGCAGGCGGGGCGTCTGAGTTGTAGAACTCCTCCAGCCAGCGGTTAAGGGCCTCGCGGTCGGCGTTTCGCGGCAGTTCGTCGGCCTCGACAAACTCCAGGTCCACCGATCGCCTCGGCGCGAAGAACACCCCGCATGCCAGCAGCGCGGGGATGCCCTTTTTCAGCACCTGGGCCACCGACGGCACGCGGCCATGGGCGTAGCTGAAGCCACTGCCCCACAAGCCGCGATCGCGGACAAGCACGATCCGCACGTCAGGGATCTGGTCGAGTATCCATCGCACGGCAGAGTTCCCGTGGAGGTTCTCATCTCGCGACCGCATAAGCCGCCCGGCCGGGTATATCACCACGTTGTCGCCGTTTCGCAGGGCCTCGACGCAGCGTGCGAGCCCCTGCTCAATCGCCTGCCTTACCGCCGGGCCGCCCTTGCCGGGGTCCGGGATGGGAATGACGCCGATCAGCCTGGCGAGGTTGCGGATGAAGAACAGGTCGATCTGATCCTCATCGGCCAGGAAGCGAGCCCGGAAGGTCTTCATAAGCGTCACGGCCATGATTACGGGATCGATCAGGGCCGGGTGATTGGGCAGGAATAGGATGCCCCGCGTGCCTTTGGCGGCGACGGCTTGAAGCCCCCGCGCGGCAACGCGATACCGCAGCCAGATTGCCAGCCGCCCAAGCAATCGCACCAGCAGGTAGATCATGCGTTGTTCTCCCGGACGCCACGAAGCGCCAGCCACAGCGCCACCGCCGCCAGAAGCGAAAGCCCGCCCAGCAGCGCGAAGCTCATCGAGGGCCTGATGTGCTTGTTAAGCAAGTTGGCCAGCGGCCCCGACGCCATGATGCCAATGAACACCATAAAGTTTGTCGCCGAGATTACCTCCCCGCGCCTCTCGGCCGGGGGACGAACCTGCACGAAACTCTCGCACGGAATCATGAACAAACCGCCGGAAATGCCCGCCACGATGAGCCCCAGCAGGATGCAATAGTATCGCACGGGCTCGGACGGCAAGGCCGCTGCCGTCGCGACCATGCCCATCCCGGCCGCAAGGCCCATCGCCGCCGGGGCCAGCACGCGATGCCATCGCGGGCCGGTGGCAACTTTGCCGGCCAGCAGCCCCCCCGCCGCTATGCCGCAAAGCTCCGCCACGAGCATTCCGCTGGTGGCCGAGCCGCTGTAGCCGAGTTGCTCCTTGCCCAGAATATTGATGACCAGTATCTCCATCGACCCGACGAACCACACGAACATGTCCGCGACGATAGTGATGCCGAGCCGCCGGTCGGCGAAGCAATGGCAGATCGTCCGGATGGAGTCCAGTGGGCCGGTCCACGGAAACTTTCGGGCGTTGTGCATTGCGGCCGGACGATGCGGAACACCGAAACTGGCCGCAAAGCCCACACCCGCCACGCAAAGGGCCGTAATCGCGACAATGAATCGCCCGGCCGGGAAGCCAAAGACCTGGCCCCGGCTGTCCAGCTCGAAGCCCGCCACGGCCACGCCCAGCAGGATGGCGACCGTAACAAATACCCTCAGCACCCCGTTGGCGGTGGTGACGTACGACGCGGGATAGAGTTCCGGTATCGAGCCGTTGAGGCTCGGGCCGAAAATGCACGATTGCAGGCCCATCGTGCTCACCATTGCGATGATCAGCCACCACGAGCCGGTCAGCAGCCCCGCCGCCCCGCATATCATCGCCAACACCTCCATGCCCTTGGCGCCAATGACGATGTGCCGCTTTGCGAACCTGTCCGCCAGCCAGCCCGCCGGTGCCGCCAGCAGCACGAACGGCACCGTGAACAGCGAGAGCATCCAGCCCTGGAACTCCTTGTGGCCCGCGTCAATGGCCAGCAGCATCGCCGCTTGCTTGAAGAAGTTGTCGTTAAAGACCCCCAGCGAATAGCTCGCCGCCATCGCGACAAACTTCCCGCGCGCGCCGCGTATTTGTTGTCGGATTAACGGATCGTCCATTCGATTGCGAAGTCCGGGTGCTGGGTTCCCTTGTTCCGCCTTCTTCTTTTGCCGGGTTCCTGCTCGCTGAAGCGAACAGGCCTCAACAGCCGATCACGGAACACCAGCAACGGAACAATGTGTTCTCGGTTCCGTCGTTCCGTTTTTCCCGGTTCCAGGTTCCCGGTTCCCAATACCGCCTTTTGCTTTTCCCGGCTACCGGCTACTGGCCACGGGCTACTGTCTTCTCACTCCGCCTTGAGCGGCCGGGCCATCAGGCCGTCAATGGCGTCGCCCGGAGCAACATTGTTGAACAGCACGTCATATATGGCGCTGGTTATCGGCATTGCTACACCATGCCGCCTTGCCAGTTCCATCACGCTGGCGGTTGTGGCCACGCCCTCGACGACGCCGTGGGCGGCCGCGAGGGCCTCACCGACGCTCATCCCCCTGCCGATTGCCTCGCCGAGGCAGCGATTCCGCCCCACCGGTGAAATGCACGTGGTCACAAGGTCGCCAATGCCCGCAATGCCCGCGAACGTCTCGGCCTGGGCCTCCATCGCCATCCCCAGACGCGTTATCTCGCTCAGGCCCCGGCTGACCAGGGCCGCCTTGGCGTTGTCGCCCGCCTTCATGCCGTCCAGCACCCCCGCCGCGATGGCGATTACGTTCTTCGTCGCCCCGGCTATCTCCACGCCCGGCAGGTCCGGGTTCGTGTACACGCGGAAGTAAGGCCTGCTTATCAATGCCTGCACCCGCGCCGCGAGGTCCGGCCGCGTGGCTGCGACCACCACCGTCGCCGGCAGCCGCCGCGCCAGCTCCGGCGCTATCGACGGCCCAGACAGCGCCGCCAAAGCCCGCCCCGGCCCGCCAAGGCAGTCCGCCAGCACCTCCGTCGGCCGAAGCAGCGTGTGGTTCTCGATCCCCTTTGCCACCGAGCATATCGGCAGGTCCGCCGGGCACCGCCCCGCCAGACGTCCCCACACGCCGCGGATAAACTGCGCCGGCACGGCCGAGATCGCCAGGCTCACGCCCGCAAACGCCTTGGCATCGTCGCTGGTCACCCGCACCCCATCCGGCAGCTTGGCGCCGGGCAGGAAACACTTGTTCTCACGGTCCGCTGCGACCTGCCGCGCCTGGTCCGCAAACGCCGACCACAAGACCACATCGTGCCCGTTCTCCGCGAGCATGATCGCGCAGATCGTCCCCATCCCACCGTCACCGATAACGCACAGTTTCTCCGCCGTCGCCATAGGTCGTAACCTATCCTCGCGGAGGAGTCCTGTCCACACCGAATCGCCATGACGGGACATAACTTGCCGCCCTGTGGCATGTTCGCTTCGACGGCAATGCGAGAACCCCATGAAATCGTGTTTACCCGTGCGCCGCACCATTTTCGGAGTCTCAAAATAAACGCCGAGTTCTTTCCGGTTTGTGTTGACAAGACGGCATATCATGTTAAAATTTCGTCGGTTTGCGCTGGATCGTCGGCCATTGGGCTATCTGTATTTGCCAGCCGGTCCGACACATTTCGTTCCAAGGCAGCATAGAAAAGCAGTGTGAACCGCACTGCTGCTTGCCGGGAAAGGAGGTCGTCCATGCATCATCTGTCTAGATCTGCCACCATCGCAATTGCCCTGCTTGGCTTCTTGCTGTTAACGGGGCCTGTTCGCGGCGACACCGACATCGAACCGGAAGTCCTGTGGACAGCCGGCAGCGCAAGCTGGTTTACCTCGGGTGCATGGTATCCTAATGCCCCAACTCCCACTGACGATGCCGCCGTCGACAACGGCGGGACGGTGCTCATCTCAGACGGCACGGCGGTAGCCGACGCGCTCATCCTGGGCTACCTCAACGGCAGCGGCGGCGCCGTTATATCCGGCGGGCACCTCCAACTCGATGGAGTGATCCAACTCGGCTACGGTGATGGCCTCAGCGGAAGCTGCACCGTCTCGGGTGATGGGTACCTGTCCGCCGGCCACGTCCTGCTCGGGACGAGCGGAGGCGGGTACGGCACGTTTGTCCAGACCGGAGGAACTGTGGAGGCCTGGGGCACGGTGGGCCTCAAAGGCGGCCTGGGGACGACTTGCAGCTACAGCCTGGACGACGGCAGCCTGTCCGGGACATTGCTCGAGATCGGCGGAGTGAACAGGGGCATCTTTACGCAGAATGGCGGGACCAACACGTACACCTTCGCGGTGTTGATAGGCGCCCTGGACCAGAACGGCGAGAACGAGGGCATCTATGAATTGCACGGCGGCGATCTGACGGTGCAGGATCCGACCAGGCCCCGGAGTTCGGCGATTGTCGTCGGTTGGGTGACCGACGGGTCGATGATTCAGGACGGTGGTTCAGCGTACGTTGACGGCGTTCTCACCGTTGGGCGGTTCGACGGCGTGGAGGGCAGCTATGAGCTCCAGGACGGCAGCCTCCGGACGAACATTGAGAAGATCGGCGATGAGACTATAGGCTGGTTCACTCAGAGCGGCGGGATACACATCGTGGATGACACGCTCTATGTCGGCTATGCGGGGCCAAGCGGTTCCAGCCTCGGGGGCCGGGGAACCTACAACATGAACGAAGGCAACCTGGCGGCCGGGGCCATACAGGTCGGTTATTACGGCCTTGGCGAGATGTACCACTACGGCGGGACGGTGATCGTGGACGGGCCGAGCGCACTGGGCGGCGCCGCGGACTCGGCCGGGCTGTACGTCCTGGATACCGGCGCACATCTGGAGG
>CAZSBS010000134.1:0-13106 GCA_964605095.1 uncultured Planctomycetaceae bacterium
CAACTACGCCCAGGGCTACTTCGTCTACGACTCGAAGAAGGCCGGCGCGATCACCGTCAGCCACCTGCGTTTCGGCCCGCAGCCCATCGTGTCGAGCTACCTGGTCGACCGGGCGAACTTCATCGGCATCCACCAGTTCAGCTTCCTCGAGAAGTACGACGTGCTGGACAACGCCATCGACGGCGCGACGGTGCTGCTGAACGTGCCGTTCCCGACCGGCGAGGTCTGGGGCAAGCTGCCGCTGAAGATCCAGCAGATCATCATCAAGCGGAACCTCAAGCTCTACGCGATCAACGCCTACGAGGTAGCCAAGGAAACCGGCATGGGCGCGCGGATCAACACGATCATGCAGACGTGCTTCTTCTACCTCTCGGGCATCTTGCCCCAGGACGAGGCCATCGCCGCCATCAAGAACGCCATCAAGAAGACCTACAGCAAGAAGGGCGAGAAGATCGTAGAGATGAACTACCACGCCGTGGACCAGTCCATCGCCAACATGCACCGCATCGAGGTGCCGGGCCAGCCCGACAGCGACCTGCGAAAGCCGCCCACCGTGCCGGACGAGGCCCCGGATTTCGTCAAGAAAGTCACCGCCCGAATCATGGCCGGCGAGGGCGACCTGCTCCCGGTCAGCGCGATACCCGACGACGGCGTCTGGCCCGTGGCCACCACGCAGTGGGAGAAGCGCAACGTCGCCCTGGAAATCCCCGTCTGGGATCCGGAAGTCTGCATCCAATGCGCCAAGTGCAACATCGTCTGCCCGCACGCGGCCATTCGCGCTAAGGTTTACGACCCTGCCGCCCTTTCGTCAGCGCCCGAGACGTTCAAGTCCGTCGACGCCAAGGGCAAGGACTTCGCCGGCATGAAGTGGACCATCCAGGTGGCGCCCGAGGACTGCACGGGCTGCGGCGCGTGCGTCGAGGCCTGCCCGGCCAAGAACAAGGCCGAGCCCAGCAAGAAGGCGATCAACCTGGCCTTCCAGCCCCCGCTTAGGGCGGCTGAGAGGGATAACTACAACTTCTTCCTGTCGCTGCCGGACTACGACCGCTCGAAGCTCAACCTCCGCACGATCAAGGGCAGCCAGCTTTGCAGACCGCTGTTCGAGTACTCGGGCGCCTGCGCCGGCTGCGGCGAGACCCCGTACGTCAAGCTGATGACCCAGCTCTTCGGCGACCGTGCGTACATCGGCAACGCCACGGGCTGCTCGAGCATCTACGGCGGCAACCTGCCGACCACGCCCTACTGCACCAACTCCGATGGCCGCGGGCCGACGTGGAACAACTCCCTGTTCGAGGACGCCGCCGAGTTCGCCTACGGCTTCCGCCTCACTCTTGACAAGCGGGCCGAGTTCGCCCGAGAACTGGTGAACGAGCTTAAGGACGTCATCGGCGCGGACCTCGCCGCCGGCCTGGCCTCGGCTGACCAGTCCACCGAGACGCTCATCGCCGAGCAGCGATCCCGCCTGGCCGCTCTGAAGGACAAGCTCGCCGGCTCGGACAACCCCCGCGCAAAGGTGCTCTCAAGCGTCGCCGACGCACTGGTGTGCTCGAGCGTCTGGGCCGTCGGTGGCGACGGCTGGGCGTACGACATCGGCTACGGCGGGCTTGACCACGTCCTTGCCCAGGGGCGGAACCTCAACATCCTGGTCCTGGACACGCAGGTGTACTCCAACACCGGCGGGCAGTGCTCCAAGGCCACGCCCCGCGGCGCGATCGCCAAGTTCGCCGCGGCCGGCAAACCCGGGCCCAAGAAGGACCTCGGCCTGATCGCCATGACCTACGGCAACATATACGTCGCGCAGATAGCCATGGGCGCCTCCGACGCCCAGGCTGTCAAGGCGCTGCTGGAGGCCGAGAGCTACGACGGGCCAAGCCTCGTCATCGCGTACTCACATTGCATCGCCCAGGGCATCGACATGCGAAAGGGCATGGAGCAGCAGAAGGCCGCCGTCGACAGCGGCGCGTGGATCCTCTACCGCTACGACCCGCGCCTGGCAGCCGAGGGCAAGAACCCGCTCCAGATAGACTCCAAGCCCCCGACCATTTCCCTGGAGCAGTACGCCTACAACGAGGCCCGCTTCAAGATGCTCACCAAGATGAACCCCGACGTGGCCAAGGACCTCCTGACCAAGGGCCAGAAGGACGTGACGGATCGCCAGAACCTCTACAGGCAGATGGCTGAGATGAAGACGGCCCAGGCGGCGGCGGAGACCAAGACCGCGGCTGCTGAATAGCGGGTAAAGCAGGAAGAAAACTATAGGTCCTATGGGACTTATAGGACTTGTGGGCCATAGGTCTTATAAGTCTTATAGGTCCTGTGGGACCTGTTTTTATGGGCGAAGAACATACCTTCTTCTGCGACGCGATGCTCGGCGGGCTGGCGCGGTGGCTCCGGGCCGCGGGGTACGACGCGCTGTTCGAGTACGGCATCGACGACGCCGACCTCATCGAGCGCTGCCGCGGCGATGGGCGAATCCTGCTGAGTTGCGACGGGCCGATGTTCGACCGCAACGTGATAAAGTCAGGCCAGGTCAAAGCCCTTCGCCTTCCGCGAGGGCTGGGCAACGTCGAGGCACTTCGGTTCGTCTTCGAAGAACTGCACCTGGCGCTGGCCCAGCCGCGATGCATGGCCTGCGGCGGCGAGTTGGTGGAAGTCCCCAAGCACACCGTCGCCGGCGAGGCCCCGCCGCTGGCATTCCGCAACTGTGAGAGGTTCTGGCGCTGCCGCCGCTGCGGGAAACTCCTCTGGCGCGGCACGCACTGGCAGAAGATAAGCCGGCGGCTGGAAGAACTGGACACGCCCGAAACCCCCTGAACAGAACCGGCCCGCGCCGGTGGGCGGCGCGAAAGCTCAGCCCTTCTTCCCGAACGGCGCCGTTCCCCTCGGGCCGGCCTCAGTTTTGCCTTTGACCTGTCGGGCAACCATGCCCTCGAACCAGTCAGCCATCTCTTGAACGCCCTTGGCATCCGGATACTTCAACACAGCCACACGAAGATCTTTCAGCCCATCCTGAAGCTGCTCCGCATCTGCCGGCCCGCCCGCTCCTAGAGCTGCTTCGTATGATGCGCGGGCATCGTCGGCACGCCCGCTGAGCAACAAGAAAAGGCCGCGGTTCAGCAACAACATAGTATTCTTTGGCTCGATGGCAAGGCCGGCCTCGGTCTCACGAAGGGCCCCCTCGAGATCGCCACGGAATCCAAAGAGCAGCCACCCGTAGTTGCACAGGACTTTCGCGTTCTTCGGATCAAATTCCAGGGCACGACGACAATAACTCTCAGCCTCATCGAAACGTTCTCGCTGTTGCAGGAACACAGCGTAGTTCCCGAGATTGTTCGCGTCCTTCGGATCAGCTTCGACCGCGCGGCGGAAGTAATCCCCCGCCTCGTCGAAACGATTGCGTTGAGCCAGGAGCAAAGCATATTTGCCGAGGTTGTCCGCGTGCTTCGGATCAGCTTCGACCGCGCGGCGGAAGTAATCCTCCGCCTCATCGAAACGACCGCGCTGTGCCAGAAATGTCGCATAGTTCCCAAGGTTGTCCGCGTGCTTCGGATCGGCTTCGACCGCGCGGCGGTAGTAATCCTCCGCCTCATCCAAACGATCACGATTTGCCAAAAACACACCGTAGTTACAGAGGTTGTTCGCGTGCTTCGGATCGGCTTCGATCGCGCGTCGGTAGTAATCCTCCACCTCATCGAAACGATTGCGATTATACAGGAACGCAGCGTAGTTCCCAAGGTTGTTCGCGTGCTTCGGATCGGCCTCGATCGCGCGGCGGTAGTAATCCTCAGCCTCTTCAAAACGTTTTCGCTGCCCCAGGAACAGAGCGTAGTTCCCGAGGGATTCAGCGTGCTTCGGATCAGCTTCGACAGCACGGTGGAAGTAATCCTCCGCCTCATCTAAACGGCCTCGCTGTGCCAGCAATGCGGCGTAGTGCCCGAGGTTGTGCGCGTGCTTTGGATCGGCTTCGACGGCTCGGCGGTAGTAATCCTCCGCCTCACCGAAACGATCATGCTTCTCAAGGAGCAAAGCGTAGTTTCCGAGGTGGTTCGGATCTTTCGGATCAGCTTCGACCGCCCGGCGAAAGTAATCCCCTGCCTCATCGAAATGATCACGCTTAGCAAGAAAGGTGGCGAACCTACCAAGGTTGTCAGCGTGCTTCGGGGCAATTTCCACCGCGAGCCGGTAGTACTCCTCCGCCTCATCGAAACGATTGAGTTCCTCAAGAAGCAGAGCGTAGTTCCCGAGGTTGTGCGCGTGCTTCGGATCAGCCTCGACCGCTCGGCGGAACTGATCCTCCGCCTCACCGAAACGATCATGACGGTCCAAGAATACTGCGTAATTCCCAAGTATATTTGCGTTCAGCGGATCCAGCTTCAAGGCCATTTGGAATGCGGCGTCTGCCTTATCCGTTTCGCCAACATAATCGAGCAGCACTCCCCGTAACGCATGCGCTTCGGGCAGATCCTCAATTGTTCGGAGGAGTTCCAAGGCCTGCGTCGGGTTTTCACGCAGCAAGGCCACGGCCTTGTCGAAACGGTATCGCGAGTCGCTTGGATTCTCCTCACGAAGAGCTTTCGTGATCCGGCTGTAGGATGCCGCCAATTCGCTGTCGGGGAATTGGGCGACGAAATTCGCCTCCGACAAGGCAAGTACAGGGTGGTAGGGCAGGGTGAGTATAGGCTTCATGTTATCCGGGCTGACGCCCAGCCCGGGGGCCAAAAGTTCCCGCGCGCGGTCCAACCGCTCGGACTTCAATCTATCTTCGCCCTGGGGCAAAGGAGACGCCACAAGTATGCATTTTTCGGCCAGGTTCTTTCGGACCCTTCGGAGGCGTCCGAACATCAATGCGGTGCCCTGGATGTTCTGCTCATTCAGCCCGAAGAGCACGACAACGTACTCCCCAAGATGGGCAGTGCATATCCCACCTATCTCAGTCAGGCCAGTGCGGGAATCGATGAGGAGATAGGCCGGGGCGATGTCCTCTTCGATCTGCAACAAAAGGTCATCCAGGACAACGGACCTGGGCATGTCCGCGTACAGATCGTCCAGCCGGAGCCCACTGACATCGTAGCTGCTCTTCGCACCTGTAACGTCTCCGGCTGGAAGAACGTGAATCTTTCCTTTGAGGTTCGCCGCCTTCTGGATTTGCGGCACATAGCAAAGGTCCTTGACCTTGGGGACGGGTGCGTTCTTCAGGCCCGCGGCGAGGAAGGCGGCCAGGCCCCCGCTCACGGCCGGGGCGCCGCCCTCGACCGGTTGGAACTCTGGCATGAGGGTAAGCCCAGGCGCCTCCAGGTCAAAATCTATCAGCACTACGTCCTGCTGCGCAAGGGCAAGCTGGTAGGCGACGTTGGTCATCGCCATCGTGCGTCCAACGCCCCCGCGAAAGGAATAAAAGGTAGTTCTAAACATAGTTATATCTATTATGCGACCACATCGGCTCGGACTGGAGAGAGCCCTTCTTCAGTTTGGCGAAACAGAAGACGTCCTTCAAGCAAGACCACAGCTCATGACCAACGTTATTATATCGCTTTTCGGCTATAGGCTGGGGCCAATAACCTCTCTGACCTGAACCACACGGTGGCCCATACTTTCGGGCCGGTTTCCCTTCGTGGATTCCGCCCTTTTCTCCCTGTCGGAGATCCCCAAGCGTTAAAATCCCGACGCCTGGACGGGCCTCTGGCGTTGGGTAAGGGCGAGAACGAGCCGGAGAGAGTGGGCTAGAACAGTTCTCCTGCCAGTTTTGTCCAGCCGACCGCGAGACCTTTTTCGCAGACATCCGACGCTGATAATCGTCCAGTACCGTCCCAGGCACCGCGTCTATCTTGTCCAGGGAAACCTCGTAACGTCCGGGCGAGAGTTCCTGCAAAAGGGCCCGGATCGACGCACCCTCGGAACCCTTCAGGTAACGCGCCGCGCATTGGGGCCAGTTCGCCATCGGGTTTTCATCGATCAGCAGCATGACGGCCGCGCGAAAGCTCGGCAGTTCGGGATGCTGCTGGATCGCCTTCTTCACTTCGGGCAGGGTGGTGACGGCCTTTTCCCAGCCGCAGTTGCGCAGGCCGACCACGGCTGCCCCGACATATCTCCATTGCGGGCTGCCCAGCAACGACCGCCAGAACTCGAATTCCTCGCCGTTTTCCTGGTTAACGGCGAGGGCGTACAGCAAATCGGCGTACAAATCGGCGTCCCGCTCGGCCAAGGCCGCCGCCAGAATGCCCGGCATCATCCGCATGGCCGCAATGGCGGGCCTGGCCTTGGGAAGCTTCACGTTCCTAAGAAGCACCAAGAGATTGAAGACCAGCATCGGGTGCGGAAACTTCTCTTCGGCGCTGGCTGTGTCAACCTCTCCCATAAGCACGGTATTGACCGCCTTGCCGAACTTATCCTGAAGCCCGGAATCAGACTCAATCGCCTGGGCATAGGGCTCCTCAGGCCCAGGCCCAGTCGGTCCGTTGGAACCAACAAGGGGGCTCCAAACGTCGAGGTCCTTGCGGATCAGATCAGCAATTTCGCCAAAGTTCTTGGAACTTGCGAAGCTGATGATTGAATTCTTATCCATTGCCGTCAACTCGTTTTCAATCGTTCCTGCCGATATCCGGTTGCGGGTCCGGTGGCGAAGCCTTCCATAGCGGTCAGACTCGCCACCTGCCGCGCCTGGAACGGCTTGTGAATAATCTCCGGACAACTCGGCTGCCCAGTCCGCAAGTCCTGGGTGAAGCCCGTCGCGTCGGCCGGACTGCTGGGAAGCCAAGCCGCCGACACAGCGAAACCGCCGGCATCAACCACCGTGGGCCGATAAACGGCATTATCGGGTATCTTATCGGCTTGATAGCTCAAAACAATCATAGGTTCGCCTTCGCCGAACCTGTCCGGATCGTCCAAACCCAGCCTGTCGCGTATATCAGCAGCCTGTTGCGGGTCGGTCCCCTTGCCACAAACCGAATGGGCGTCGGTAGCCCAAACGCCGTTTTGGCCGCCCACGTCGCCCCCCAGATCGGCCGGAGTAATCGTTCCTGCGCGAACGCGAGCCGCCAAATGAACCCTTCGATCCTTCTGCCGCAAATTCATTCCGGTTGCCTGCAAGATCCGCTCACCGAAATTCTTAACGTCCACCGCTCGCGCCAGTTGGTCAAATGGGACGCTGCCAAGCCGACAGGCATCGTTGCTCGCCGAATCGAAGCGGTTCTCAGGGCGATTCACTTCCCCCAAGGCGTTATGAAGAACCTTGTTCGCCTCATCGGCGGAAGTTGTGCGTTCCGCGGATTCTATTGCCTGCCGAAAAACGGCTGCCCTGGCAGGGGCCGTGTTCTTGTCCTCACGGAAGTTGGCAGCCACCAACACGCCCCAGGAATCGTTGTGCGGCGGGCTAACGCTGCGCATCGCGTCCAACCATGCAGACTCTTTTACAGTGTGCGTGTCGCCTTCCTGCCCGAACATCCGCCTATCCTCGCCAAACCGCTCGATTTTCGGTAACTGTGCCGGAAAAGGCCACGGGGATTCCATGCAGCGCCCGGACAAATAGTATCGCCCGCAAAGCTAAATGGCTACACCAAATCAATTTCCGTCAGACCGCCGCCGCCTCAGATCTTCGCCGGGCGGATGAACTTCCTGGCCTTGGCGGAGTCTACGCAGGCGAGGATGGCTGCGACGCTTCGCCCGCCTTCCTCGCCGGTGATGGGCACCCTGGTCCCGCCGGCGATGGCCGTGACGAAGGCGTCGATGATGCCGCTGGAGCTCTGCCCGCCGGCCTCGTTGGTCTGGATTTGCCCGGCCTGGATGAACATATTCTCGCCGTTTGACTTTTGCACGGTCACCGAATACTTCGGGTTCTCGTACATCTTTATCACGCCCTTCTCGCAGCAGATGGTCGTGCCATTGGACTCGCCGGCCTTGAGGCCCCAGCCGGCGAACATCTGCCCGAGTATGCCGCTCTTCATCTGGAAGACGCCGTAGGCGGTGTCGTCGACGGTGCAGTTCTTTTTTTCAAGCGTGCCGGTCATCGCGGCGGCCAGGACCACCTCGTCCTCGAGGAACCAGCGGATGAGGTCGATCTTGTGGACGCCCAGGTCACCGAGCGAACCGATGACGGCCTGCCTCTTCTTGAAGAAGAAGCAGTCCAGCCCGTCCATGGACCAGCTCTCCGGCCCTCCGTGGGCGAACGACGTCGAGAACGACAGCGCCTTGCCGAGCTCGCCGGACTGGTAAATCTCTTTGCCACGCACGTGGGCGGCCGCGAGACGCTGGTTGTGCCCGACCATTATCTGCCGCCGGTACTTGCGGGCGGCGGCGTTCATGGCCTTGATGTCCTTGACCGTGGTGGCCATCGGCTTTTCGCACAGGACGTGGCATTTCGCCTTCAGCGCGTCGATGGTCATAACGGCGTGCAGGTAGTTCGGCGTGCAGACGCTCACCGCGTCCAGATCCAGCTTGAGCATGTCTCGATAGTTCTTGAAAACGTGGGCGGCGCCGAACTTCTCAGCCGCCTGCTTGGCGCGGGCATACTTGATGTCCGTCACGGCCACAAGCTCCACGCCGGACTGGGCGGCGTATTCCGGCAGGTGCCGCCGCTGACCGATAGCCCCACAACCAATGACGCCCACACGCAGTTTCTTCTTCGCCATTTTTGCCATTTTTTTCCTTTTGTCTCACCTTTCCCGAGTTGCCTAGAACCTCGACATTGCCGCCGGGCTGCGCCGCTGCCTGATCCCAACAACCAAGCCGGCGGGAGCCCGGCACCTTCCGACACCGCGTATCGGCGGATATAGTAATTCAATACCCCAGGTTCGTCGAGAGGAAACAGCGGCACGTTTCAACCGCACATACGCAAAGGGCTCAGAGGTCGGAAAGCGAACGCAGCACGCCGCCGCCCTACTCGCACAGCTCGACGTTCCAGTAGGCCGCGTTGAGAAACTGCTTCCATGAGGCGTACTTCTCGTGGCCAAGCCGCAGGGCGATCATCGGTGAGTGCTTGGGCTTTACCGGCCGGCGGACGAGCTTCATGTGCGCCTCGTCGGGAGTTCGCCCGCCCTTGCGAACATTGCACCTGACGCAGCAGCAGACTATGTTCGTCCACGAGCTTACACCCCCGCGGCTGCGCGGAACGATGTGGTCGAGGCTCAGTTCGCTCGTGGCGAACCGCTTGCCGCAATACTGGCACCGGTTCGAGTCGCGGGCGTAGATGTTCCGCCGAGTGAACTTCACGTTCGCGCGAGGCAGGCGATCATAGAACAGCAGGCGGACGATCCGCGGCACGGCCAACTCGAACCTGACGCACTTGACCCACTCGTGGTTCTCGCGATCGTGGCGGGCTCGAAGCTGGCTGACCTGGCGCCAGGACTCAAGGTCGTAGGCCAGGAACTGCTGATCCTCCACCGAGACGATCTCGGCTATCTCCTTGACGAGTAGACAGAATGCCCGTCTGGCCGATATGACTCTCACGGCCGCGTAGTGCTGGTTCAGCACCAGCACGCTGCTGTCAAGGGCACTTCGTTCCGCGACAAACATACAGCAGGACACCTCCTTGGGCGCGTCCGACCGGGGAGGATCGGGCGAACCCGAAACGGGATCTTAACCGCAAGTATACAACTTCCCCGCAAGGGTGCAAGATGGCGGAAGAGAAGAAATGCTCAATAACCAATGCTCAATGATCAATGCCAAATGCCAAATGCACAATGCACAATGCCCGATTTCATGCGATAGGATGCCGTCATTTCGCCTCAGGCCTCAGGCATTTGGCCTTGAGTCCCGGCGTGCCGGGAAGCATTGAGCATTTTCCTCACGCTCCGCCCCCCACCGACGCCAGTCGCAAGTCCCGCCGGCCCATGGCGAAGGTCACCGCGGCCTTGCCCATTCGGACGCACACGCCGCCTCGGTCGTCTTCGAGGATTTCCACCGGCCCGCCGATCTTGCGGCGTGAGAACACGCTGGCGGTAAGGGCTCGGCCCAGGACCCCGGCCGACATAAGAATGACGTTGTCGTACCCCAGGCGTTCCAGGGGGTGGGACTTCACGGACGCCTTTACGCTAACCGTCGAGGCCAGGGCGAAGTGCAGCCCGGCCCGGGAGCCGATAATCGTGCCGGTCAGCCCGTCGAGATGGATTTGCCCGCGGGTATGCCAGAAAGTATGCACCTTTTCCGGCACAGAGTTGTTCAGGTCGTCCAGCACCACGAGCGTCACGCCCATCTCGGTCCGCGGCTCGACGAGCATCACGATGTGCCTTATGAACCGCGAGTTTTCCCCGCAGGCGGAGCCGGAATCAAGGGCAACGTAGCGGAAGTCCGCCCCCTTGCGGGACTCTGTGATTCTTCCCTGGGCGTCGATCCGCTGGTCGCGCTCGGCCACGATAACCGTATTGTGCCCGCGAGCCTGGACCTGGTAGAACCCCTCGCGCGCATCGGAGAGGTAATCCCGGCTGTACGGCGCGCTGCCCTGGTCGGTCAGCAGCATCTCGCCATCGACCTGCAACTGGAGGGAGTTCATGTCGCGTTGGGAATGATTTGCCGACAGGTCGCCCGCCTTGGCGGCCACGTAGAACGACGGCTTGGGCCAGTGGTCGGCCAGGGCGGCCCAGCCGATCTGATCGAAGACCTTCACGACCTTCAGGTTCGGGTCCTTCGGCATCCTTGCGGCCGGGGGGCGGAAGAGCATCGCAAGCCCGGCCGTCGACCAGCCGGTGTTGCTCGCGTCGCAGTGGAAGGCGTAGGTGTCCAGCCACCAGGTCACCTCGCGGCGTTTGAAGTGCCGCGCCAGCAGGTAGAATGTTCCGCCCAGGGGAACGGCGTTGTTGTCGCCGAACGTGGCTGGCTGACCGTTGGGCGTGAAGTACACGGGGAACAGGCCCGTCGTGTCCATGCCTCGCTGGTGCAGGAACGTCTGGTCGTCGTCCAGCCGGCGTGCCGCCTCGGCCAGCAGCAGGACGTAACGCATGGCATAGCCCCAGTAGCCGAGGCCCTCATCCCAGCCGCCCTCGCGGCCTAGGGCGTCGAAGAAGTGCTTGAGGTTCTTGCGTGCCTGGGTGTAGGCCGTGCGGGCGTCGGCGCTTTCGTCCGACAGGGCCAAGGCCGCCAGGCCGACGCCGGAGTTGACCACCGCGTTCCAGCAGTGGTAGCAACTCGTCCACAGCGCGCCCTGCTTGCAGCCCTCCAGGTACGGCGCGATCGCCTTGGTCTTGATGGCGTCGATGAAGCTCTCGCGAGTCTGCTCGCTCAGGTCTTCCCAGAGCCAGTCCAGCCCGACCGCCACGGCGACGGCGGCCTCGGCCGTGCATAAGTCGGCGGCGATGTGGTTGTGGCAGGGGTCCACCCACGAACTCCAACCGACAAGGTTGTAAAGCTCTTCGATAGCACGGTCGCGGTAGGCGGGGTTGGGGTCGATGTGATGGCTGATAAGCAGGTCCAACACCCTGCCCTGCACGCCGCGTGCCGCAAGCACCGCCGAGCCCCAGTTGCCCTGGAGCCACAGCGACTGCCATTGCGTTTCGGTTATCGGGGCCGACTCCAGGATCAGCGCGCAGCGCCGCCGTATCGCGTCGAAGATGCCCTCGAACGCTCCTCGCCCGGCCAGGCGCCGCAGTGCCGACAACTCTTCACGGCTCGCAAGTATCCCACGTCTCATGCGTTCATTTCCTGTATAAATCCATTGCTCTGTGCCCGATAAGGATAAACTCCCGTGGCGCAAAACGCAAGGAGGGTTCGCTAAGGCAGTAGCCGGCTTGCCACGGCGCAGCCGAAGGCGAAGCCGGGTAGCCGGCTTGCCACGGCGAAGCCGGGTATCCGGTAACCGAAGGTGTCCGATAATCCTGGCGTGCGAGGGTGTCCCTTTACAGCCCCGAAGTGGGCCGGTGGCGTATAGCCAGGCGGTGAGCGTACTCGCGAACCTCCGGAAGAGTGCCTTTTAAGATATGGAGCCCCTGGAGCGGGGCGATTGAACGTCTCCAACCGCGCCGCCGGGGACCCCGAACGAACGGACACGTGGTGGCCCACGGGCTCGCGCCTGAGGCTCCGATACGGCACCCACGGCGGCGGGCCGTGGTTGCAGGCCGCTGCCGGCGTGAAAGTTGAAGCGTAATTGCCGCCCTATTCTCAGACAAGGCAGGCGGCCCGCCAGGGCTTCTCGGTGCAGCCAGCCATAGGGCAGGTTCAACGCTCGCTTGAGGCCGTGCAGGTTGGTGAATTCGTCTTCATTCATGCCCCCATTTTCGCAGGACAGGCGCGCGCCAGCGTGGGCGCTACCGTGGCAATTTCCTGGAAAATGAAAAAACATGCCAGGGAAAGCACCAGTCGCCAAGCCCACACTGGACCGGCGTGCCCCCGCGAATCCTGCATCTTGCGAATTGCGTTTTTTGATTGACGGCAAGACGGCCCGGACGATAATCGGGCGGTTATGACCGACCCCTCAAGGACGCGCAGGCTATCGGTTCCGGCTCTTGATCCGGTCAAGAAGCGACTGCTATGATGAATGAGCAGGAATATTCGGACGCGGTTATGGCCATGTTTGAACCGGCAACTCAGTGCGAAGCGATGGTTACGTACATCCCGGAGGGCGATTGTTTGGAGTGCGTTTCTTCGGCTGAAGATTACTACGCCGAGAGAATAGACGGGCGGCTTACCATCTACGTGGGCAGGGAGTCCAAGGAAATCGTCGGCTTGGTTATCAAGGGCTGGAAATGCCTCCTTGAGAGGCTTGCAAAGCAGTATTCCAGCTTCCCGGCAATCCTCCAAGGCAAGACGGCGAAATTGGAGTACATCCTTGTGGCCCATGTATTGACCCTTCCCAGGAAGAGAGAGAGGCGGCCGGTCACGCGAGCCGAACGCCTCCCGTGGAACTATTCCGACCTCTTGGCGAAAGCGGGCAGATGGAATGTCAGTGTTCCGGTTGGCGGGCGGTAGCCTGCCTTTCCTCCGCCAGAGGATCTGTCCCCTCAAACCCCATTATCATTCGTGGCGATGTGGTATGCGGCCTTGGACGCAATCAATCTTCGCCCTTGCACCGTTTGAGTAGTCGCCTCCCCGCCTCGTCCGAATGAAGAAGGAAGCCTACCAGGCACACCACGGGAGGGACAGTCAAAAACTTCCATGAGGCATCAATCTTCTGCCAAAGATTG
>CAZSBS010000135.1:0-2773 GCA_964605095.1 uncultured Planctomycetaceae bacterium
ATGGCGCCGGTTTCACCGGTCGCCGGCGCGATGGCCATTGCCGCCGTCGCCGGGCTGGGCATCGCGATGCTCCTCGTTCACCACGGCTTCATCCAGCGGAGCTTCCTGGACGCCGAGGACCGCCCGCTTGCAGACCCAGCCGGCAAACAAGCAGCCAGAACCCCCAACGAAGCCAAGGCTTCCAAGGGCAAGAAGGCGCGCAAGGACAAGAATTCCGCCAAGTCCGCCGCAAAGCCCGCAAAGCCCCAAGCGCCCATCAGGAGCGTGGCCTTCGGCAAGGAGCACGGCATCTCGCCGCGACGAGAGATCCTCCGCGAGGTGCTCTTCCTGGCGCCCACCATAATCCTGGCCGTCGCGGCCTGGCTGCTGGTGACGAACGTGGGACCCGTCCACCGGGCCTGGTTTGAACTCAACGACCCCGTCCTAACCCCCTGGGCGCCACATCTGAGAGCCGCTCTGGCGGCACTGTTCGGATACTTCGTCGGCGGGCTGTGGATCTGGGCATTCCGCATCTTCGGCACCCTCGGATTTGGACGGGAGGCCATGGGGCTCGGCGACGTCCACATCCTCGCCGCCGTCGGCGCGGTCTGTGGTTGGGTCGTTCCCTCCATAACATTTTTCATGGCGGCATTCCTGGCCCTGGCGTGGGCCATGACCGTCTTCATGACCAGGAAACAGCGGGAGTTGCCCTACGGCCCGTGGCTCGCGGCCGGGGCACTGGTCACCGTGCTGTGCTATGATTACCTGATGGAACTGCTTGCCCCTTACGTGGAAGTATTCAGGGCTCTAAGCGGCGGCTGATTTGAGAGGAGACCGTGATGAACTTCAAGGGATACGTCTATACCATTTTCAGCGGCGTGCTGCTGGGGATCGCGGTGATTTTTACCGCCCTGCAGTGGGGAAACGACAGCACGATTACCGCCTTCGGGCCGGAAGTCCATGTCCGCACGGTCTGGCTGGTGCTGGCCTCGGCGGTTGGCGGATTGCTGGCGTACTGGCTGATCCGCCTGCTATCCAACGGCGTAGCGATACTCTTGAAGGTCCGGGCCGCCCGTCGCGCCAACGAGCGGCAGAACCCGCCCGCCGAGCCCGCCTCCAAAGAGGCGCCGCCGGACCAGGCGCCGGACAAGTCCGGATCAGCGGGCGCCTGAGCCCGCGACCGAAGGAGTTGCAATTTCCGTGAAATCCGGCCGTGACTTGCTATCATCTTAGTGAGTTGAAGCTATGGTCTTCAGGCATCGCCCTTGAGGGGCGGATCATCCGAAAGAAAAGGAGAAACAAAATGAAGCGGATTGACCATTCTGCATTCGCCGTCCGTGCCATGGCCCTGATCGCGATAGGCATCGTGTGCGTCGGCTGCTGCGACCCCGAAAAGAAGCAGATCCAGGCGCTCACGCAGGATTACAACCTGCTGTCCCAGAAGAACAAGGAGGTCAACGCCGAGCTTGCCAATGCCCGGTCGCGGGAAAGCCAGTTCATGGGCCAGATGGACGCCAAAGACATGCAATTGATGGCCCTGGAGACCGAGAACAAGGACCTCAAGGCGAAACGCGGCGGCGGCCCCGTAGGCCCCACACCCCCAGGCCAGCCCGGCGGTGAGACAGTCCTCTACAGCGAGACCATCGGCTCCGACGTGTTGTTCGAGGCTGGCAAAGCTGCGCTTACCGCCACAGGCAAAGCCCGGCTGGACACGATCGCGACCACGCTCAGGAGCAAGTATCCCGGCATGACCGTCCGGGTGATGGGCTACACCGATTCCGACCCCATCGTCAAGACCAAGAACCTCTGGAAGGACAACCTCGACCTCTCGGCCAACAGGGCCATGGAAGTCACGCGCCATCTCTGGAACAAGGGCGTATCGGCCGAACATGTCGAAACTGTCGCGATGGGCGCCACGCATTTCGTGAAGCCCAACACGACCAAGGCAGGCAAGGCAGGCAACCGCCGGGTCGAGATTGTCGTGGTGAAGAAATAGCCGCCGCCCGCCCTGACATATCAGTACCGCGGTAGATGATCGCCATCATAGATTACGACATCGGCAACCTTGGCAGCGTGCAGAAGGCCCTTGAGCACGTAGGTGCTGACGCCCGACTAATCACCACGCCACAGGAGCTTGCCCACGCCGATAAGGTCGTCCTGCCCGGCGTGGCCGCGTTCGGCGACGCCATCGGGGAGTTGCGATCCATGGGCCTGGCCGACCCGCTGCGAAAAGCCGTCGCCGGGGGCATGCCCTTCCTGGGATTCTGCCTTGGCCTGCAAATGCTGTTCGAGACCTCCAGCGAGAACGGCCGACATACCGGCCTGGGTATCCTGCCCGGAAAGGTCGTGCGATTCGACTTCAGTTCAGCCGACCTCGCCGGCCATCGGCTAAGCGTGCCCCACATGGGCTGGAATCAACTCAGCATCCGCAGGCCCTGTCCCATGCTCGACGGCATCGACGACGGCGCGTTCGTGTACTTCGCCCACAGCTACCACGTCGTCCCGGCCGACGAAACTGTAATCGCCACGACGACCGCCTACGGCATGGAGTTCGTCTCGTCAGTCTGGAAAGACAATATCTTCGCCACCCAGTTCCACCCCGAAAAGAGCCAGGCCGTGGGCCTGAGACTGCTGGAAAACTTCGTACGTTTGTAGCCGGTAGCTGGTAGCTGGTAGCCCGTGGCCCGTGGCCCGTGGCAAGGGCCGGCCGTGTCTTCATACCCCTCTCCCTTGAGGGAGAGGGTGGCCCTTCAGGGCCGGGTGAGGGTGCTGATGGGCATTTGATATTTGATAT
>CAZSBS010000135.1:2873-13093 GCA_964605095.1 uncultured Planctomycetaceae bacterium
TATTTGATATCTGGCATTTGATATCTGATATTTGATATCTGGCATTTGATATCTGGCATTTGATATCTGGCATTTGATATCTGGTATTTGATATCTGATATCTGATATCTGATATTTGATATTTGGCATTTGGCATTTGATATCTGGTATTTGACATTACGCTTTTGAGCCACCATGGAAATCCTTCCGGCAATTGACCTTCGCGACGGCAAGGTCGTTCGCCTTGCCCAGGGCGACTACGACCGCCAGACGACTTACAACGACAACCCTGCCGCCGTGGCCAAGCTGTTCGTCCAGGCCGGGGCAAAGTGGATCCACGTGGTCGACCTCGACGCCGCCCGAACCGGCACGCCCGCAAACGCCGCGGCGGTCCGCGCAATTGTCCAGGCCGTCGGCGCCGACGCCAGCATCGAGCTCGGCGGCGGCGCACGCGACACCGTGGCCGTCCGGCGAATGCTCGAAAACGGCGCCGCACGCGTGGTCGTTGGCTCGGCCGCGATGAAGGACTGGGCCTGGTTCGAGGCTCTCGTCGCCCGCGGCGACCTGGCTGGAAGGCTTGCCCTGGGACTCGACGCCCGCGAGGGACGCCTGGCCGCCCATGGCTGGACCGAACAACTCGACGCCTCCGCCGCCGACCTGGCCCGGCGCACCCGCGGCTGGCCCCTTGGGGCAATCGTCTACACCGACATAGCACGCGACGGCATGCTCTCGGGCGTCAACCTCCAAGCCACCGCGGAGATAATCAGGGCAACTGACGTGCCCGTTATCGCCTCCGGAGGCGTATCGAGCCTCGACGACATCCGTGCCTGCACGCGGATAGGATGCGACGGGGCCATCGTCGGCCGGGCGTGGTACGAGGGGAAAATTGACTTGACTGAGGCTTGCGTAGCGGCAGCCGAAGCACTATGATGCAAAAATAGATGGCGGGAAAAAGTTGTTTTTTTGGCCGAGCATGTTGTACTATGCCTCTTGAGGAGCGACTCAGCGTTCAGTTGTCTGACGGACCCAGCATGGCATTTGGCTGTGATTTTGTATGGGGGGGCAGCGGAGGGGCGAGCCTCCACGGGTTCGGCCTCGGCATTTGACTCAAGTTCCGCACCACCCGGTGGCTCGGTGGTTTCGTTGAATAGATTGTTCACCGCTAGACATCGTTTAGGAAGGTTTCTGCAATGAATCAGCAGTCTGCTGCCATGGATGACCAGACGAAGGACAACAAGTCGACGGATCAGGATTCCCAGTTGATCATGGGTTCCGGCGTCCTCGAAATCACGGAGAAGGGCTATGGCTTCCTCCGGCAGGCGAAGAACAATTACCGCGCCACGCCTGGCGACATCTTCGTCGGGAAGGACTATGTCCGCCATACAGGCCTGCGCACAGGCCTGTTCATCGAGGGCAAGGTTCAGACCCCGTCCAAGAAAAAGGGCGGACCGAAGCTCGAGGTCCTGACCAGGATCAACGGTCGGCCCGCCGAGGAATACACCGACATCATCCCCTTTCAGGAGATGACTGTCGTCGACCCCCACCCCATGATGAAGCTCGAAACGCCCGGCGGACCCATGGAAATGCGAATACTGGACCTCGTCTGCCCCGTCGGAAAGGGCCAGCGAGGGCTCATCGTGGCCCCGCCGCGATCGGGCAAGACCATCCTCCTCCAGCAGATCGCAAACGCCATCGCAATCAACAGCCCAGAGTGCCACGTGTTCATACTCCTGGTCGACGAACGCCCGGAAGAAGTCACCGACTTCAAGCGAAAGTGCCTCAAGGCCGAGATCGTCGCCTCCAACAACGACCAGGAAGTCTCCAGCCACGTCCGCGCGGCCGAGTTCACCATCGAACGCGCCAAGAGAATGGCTGAGTTCGGCCAGGACGTCGTCATCCTGCTCGACAGCCTCACACGCCTTGGCCGGGCCTATAACCGCGCGATCGAGACCTCCGGGCGAACCATGACCGGCGGCGTCGACATCCGAGCACTGGAAATCCCAAAGCGCCAGTTCGGCGCCGCCCGCAAGGTCGAAGGCGGTGGCAGCCTGACCATCCTCGCCACCGCCCTCATCGAAACCGGCAGCCGGATGGACGACCTGATCTTCGAGGAGTTTAAGGGCACCGGCAACATGGAACTCCAACTCGACCGCAAGCTCGCGGAACGACGCATCTGGCCGGCTGTGTCCATACCAAAGAGCGGCACGAGAAAAGAAGAACTCCTGGTCGACCCGTGGAAGCTGCCAAAGCTCCACATGCTCCGCCGAACACTCAGCAGCCTCAGTGTCGACGAGGAATTGCCCCAACTCCTGCGAGCCCTCGAGAAGTTCCCCACCAATGAGGAATTCCTCCGCCACCTCGAGGCGATGGCGCGATAGGCAAAGGCAGTACCCGGGAACAGCAAGAAAAGCGGAACCGGGAACAAGGAACCAGTAACCCGGAAGAGCAGAAGACGCCGAGGCGTCCAGGCTCCGCTGTAGTCACTCTTGGTTCCGCCGTTTTGCTTTTCCTGGTTCCCGGTTCCAGCTTCCGGGTTCCGGGTTCCGCTGTTGTCTTTCCCTGGCTACCGGCTACCAAAACAAAAACGGGCCGCCCCCTCGAATGAAGGAGCGGCCCGTTCGATTACTACTGCGGTGTGGCCGGCACCGTCTACAGCGCGGTGTCCTTCGCGGCCTTGGCGACGCGGAACTTCAAGGCCTTCTTCGCCTTGATCCTGATCTTCTCGCCTGTGGCCGGGTTGCGGCCCCAACGAGCGCTGCGGCTGACGACAATCAGCTTGCCCAGGCCCGGAACTGTGAAACCGGCCTTCTTGGCCTCCTTGCAGGCCATTTGGACAAGCTTCTCGACTACCAAGCCAACTTGCTTCTTTGACAAGCAAGTCGCCTCCGCCAGTGCTGCCATGATCTGTGCCTTCGTCATCGCTTTGCCGGCTTTTGCCATTTCTCTCGCTCCTTCTTCTAGGATGACCGAAAACAAAACATCTGTTTCTCACCATATCTTCGACGGCCCTTGAACGTCCTTGCCGGACCATCGCGACATGCCCGGACCACGCGATCCGGTGATTACGCGTCAATGGTGCATGCCGCACATGGGCCAGTCAAGCCGAAAAACTCATTTCAACCAATAAAATAGGGACCCTCGTGACACCCCCCACCGGGGGCCTCCCGTGCCGACTTCCAGCCGGAGCGGCAAAAAACCGCCACCACGCAAGCTTCCTGCCCCTTGTACATGCCGGCCCACATGGTATATTGGGCATCCGCGACTCTCGGAGAGGTGCCGGAGCGGCCGATCGGGCGGCATTGGAAATGCCGTGTACCCTTACAGGTACCGTGGGTTCGAATCCCACCCTCTCCGCGTATGAACTGACGCCTCCCGTAAAGCCTTGCAGTAAAGGCCCTTACGGGAGGCGTTTTGATTGACGCGGTTAACGTGTCAAGTCAAGGCCGCGTCAATCCGCGCCGGGCGCGCCGGCCCGAGAAACCCCACACCCGGCCTTCTTCCGGTTCCCTAATCTTCGAACACATGCACCAGAAAGGTGACCTCGAACGGCAGCTCGTCCATCGAGACATTTTCCCTGGTAACGGTAAAACCCATTCGCTCGTAGAAGCCGATGAGCCATTGCTCGCTGGCGACCACGCCGACCTCCACGCAGTCCGCACCGCGCTGCCAGGCATCATCCATGGCGTGCCTGACAAGCAGCTTGCCGAATCCGCGAAGCCGCGCCTCCGGCAGCACCGAAAGGCGGCGCAGCGTGAACACGCCGTGTCGTCCCGGCACGCACGACACGCACGCGCGGGGCTCGCCCTCCCACAACAGCAGGAAGAACCGCGCTGCCTCCGCCAGGGCCTTCAGGACGGTTTGCTCGCGGCAGTTTGACGGGTGCCCGGGGCAGTTCTCAGCCGAAAGGCCGAGCCTCTCGGCCACGTCGCGGAAAGAGACGCGAATCAACTTGCTCAGAATGGCTGCATCCTGCTCGGTGGCTTCACGAATAACGGGCATGGCGCGGTTACCTCAAGTAAGGCTGACGGTTCTTGCAGAGTTCCTCGAGCAGCACGGTGGCGTAGCAGCCTGGCGGGGCGCTGAAGGCCACTTCAATGAACGTGCCGTGGGTGTCGCTGCCGGCGATTGCCTCGACGTTTCCGGGCCTAAATCGCAGCGCCCTCCGCGAGGCGTCGACGCCCTTTGTTCCGGGGCGAGGCTCGAAGAGGCTTGCCTCGACCTTGTGCTCGGCCAGGACTGCACGTTCGATTTGCCCCGGCCGGCCTTCGGCGATTCTCATTCGCCGGCCGGGCAGCAGGCCGGTGGGGCTAAGCTCGAACGCCGCCGCCTTGGCACCGGCCGCGGCGAGGTCCTTGACGCGCGAGCTCCTGAGCGTGGCGTGGTCCTCGACGATCTCGCCGGGCTCGATCACGTCGATGTGGTCGATCCGCCGGGCGAGGATGTCATTGAATATCATGCTCTGGTAAGATTGGACGTATATCTGCCTGATGCGCGGGTTGATCGCCTTTATGGCGCCGGCCGGACCCCTGCCGGCCAGCAGGGCCGTCAGGGTTTTCCTCGGGTCCACGCAGTGCGCCGGCCAGCAGCCAATGGCACGCTTGAGCGAGCGGTGGTCGTATGCCTCTCGCGCGGCCTGGCTGCGCGGGGGGTCGCCGGACCACGGTCGGCCCAGGAATATCCGCAGGAACTCCTCGTCCTGGCCGGCAAGCAGGGCTTTGCCCATGGCGGCGTTGTCGCGCCGCGAGCCGAACCGCTGCAACCCGAAGTAGTTAGGAACGCCTCGCCGGGCCATAAGATTCAGCAGCGCCTTGGCCTGGTCCAGTTGCTTCCTGCCTACCTGGCGGATGCGCACCACGAAGCGATTGCCCGCGAGGTTGCCTACATCCTGCCTGACCGGGCGGAAATGAAGGTCCGACACGCGGATGTCCTTATCCCTTAACCGCTCCAGTCGGCGGACGTCCGCATCGGCCAGGCTGACCCATTGCGAGGTAATGGCGTTGGCATCCTTGAGGCCCGCAAAGGCGATCTCCGACGGCTTGACACCCAGGTACGAGGCGACCTTGGCGATGGCGGCTGAGGTGGTCAGGCCACGTTTGCTGAGCTTGAACCACGTGAACCTGCCTTGCCCGCCGCGAGCAGAGCCGGGGGCAAACTCATCGACTCGAAAGTCATCCGGACGCTGCTTGATCTGCCCGCCAATTCCCGGCAGGCCGCTGGTAAAATAGGGCAAAATGCTCATAGCGTAGAGCATACGCCGCGCACGCGGGTTGCGGTGCAAAATTCCGCCCGGCGGCGCCAGTCGGCGTACCGGTCATTGAGCAACCGCCTCGACACCGCAGAGGATCGGCTCGCCGATGACGGCCTTGAGCTCTATCGTCAGCATGCCGGCGACATCCACGCCCTTGATCTCGCGGACAATGACCTTTCGCGGCCCGCCGGATACCTTGGCGACGTCGAAACCCTCCAGCACTCGCCGGCCCTGGATGGCGACGTCGAAGACACGGCCGCCGGGCGCGGCCTTGGCGTTGGGCTCGGCGAAGACCAACCGCACGGTGAACTTCCGCACGGCAGCGCCTGGGGCCGGGTCGAGCCTGATGGCGACCTTTCGCAGGCCCTCGTAGCCGGAGGCGCCGACCCAGGTCAACTCGTTGCCGGAAAAGAGCCCGCTGTGGTGGCAATACGTCCGCCCCCCATCGACCTTGACTGCCATCGCCGGTGAGGGCCCGCCGACGATCGGGAACTCGAACCAGCAGGCATGCCTGGTCTGACGGTCGCCGGGCGCGCCGAAGTTTACGTTGACTCGCGTGAGGGGACTGGCGTGCTTGCCGGCCGAATTGACAAAGGTCCACTGCTCGACGTCCGGCATGTGCACCATCGCCAGCGAGGACTGGTTCTGGTACGAGCAAGTGCACGTTCGAGTGTAGTCCGGGGCGTTGAGCACGCCATCGGCCGGGATGAGGTTCGACGTGCAGCCGCTCTTGAACCCGCCGAGGTTGCCCGTGCCCGGGCCGGTTGTGAGGTCCACGTATCCCGCAGCCCCGCTACGGAACGTTATGAGATTCTCGCTGGCGATGGCGGTGTTGCAGCCGTAGGTGCGGCTGAATCGCCAGTCCACCGGTTTGCCGGTGAGCGGGTCGGGCCGGGTCAGACGCTTGCCGGTCATCAGGTCTAGGGCGAAACCGCTGCCATAGGGTTTGGTGTTGGTGATGATCGTGTCGTGCCGCAGCATGCACGGGCCGTTGTAGGCGAGTTCGAGGTCCTTCCATAGGACCTGCCCGTCGGCGGCGCGGTAGACGGTCATGCCCTTTTTGGCCTCGTCGGCGGCGCGGTCGGTCGAGGCGCTGCCGGCCTGGAGCAGCACGTCGTGCTCGGCCGAGTAGCCAAGCCACGTCCCGAAGACCTCCTTGTCGACCTGCCACAGCACCTTGCCTGTGGCGGCGTCAAGGGCGTAAATCGCCGAGGCCTTGCCGTCCTGCTTTGCGCCGCGGCGTTTTGCGGCGGCGCGCTTGGCGGCGCTCATGCCGTCGATGCAGAATATCCGGCCGCTGCCGACGACGATCGTGTTGTGGCGGAAAGACTGGGCGGCGCGGCGCTGCCACAAAAGCTGCCCCCCCTGGCGGTCCATCACCATGAGAATCTCGCTGGACGAGGAGTAATTGGGCACGCTGCCGTCCCGCATCGGCACCACGGCCGCGATCATGTACTTGTCCCAGACCGTGATGAAGCCCCACTTGGCCTTGTCGCCCAGATCGGCCGGGAGGTGAAACTCCATCGTGGTCCTGCCTGTGGCGGAGTCCAGTTTCATGCACGATTGAGGAGTTACCACGTACACGCCGTCAGCGGTCGATACGTAATTGCCGCCGATCTCGTTGGCCCCGGGCTGGTGACCCGTGAAGTCGTAGAACTTGCCGAGGTCCTTGATCTGACGGTCCCACAGAAGCTTTCCGGTGTAGACGTCCACAGCCCGCAGAAGGTCGCGCCCCTCGATGAACAGCCTGCCGCCGATGACCTGCGGGCTGGGCCCATGCCCGTGACGCGGCAGGATGCCCTCGTTGCTCGGCCCGCCGAACCACAGGATGCCCAGCGGCGCCCGGAGAAGCTTGTCGGAGCCCACGACGGAATTGCCCGCGTCGGCGTACTGGTGCGTCCACCCGGCAGAGCCCGCAAGCGCGCCCGCACGCTTGAGCAGCGCCCAGCCGTCCTTGACGGCCAACTCGGCGCCGGGCATGTCCCCGGCCGCCACGAGCCGCTTGAGCCGGGCGGTGAGATCCTCACTCGCCCTGAAGCAGGCCGTCCCCCCGTAGGGCCTCAACACCCGATACGCCTCGCGGATCGCCGGCTCGTCTGCTGCTTGATCCCCCGCGGCGACGATCAGGCTTGCGAGGTACGGCGGCAGCTTCGCTTCCGGCAGGGAGGCGGCAATGGCAGCGACGCGCAGGCCATAACGCTCGCCAAGGTGCGCCCGAAACGCGGCGACCTTTCCGGCGTTGGCATCCAGCACGATAACGTCCAAGTCCGAATTGGCGACAATGCCATCCACCAGGGCCACATCCGCGCCAAGCACCACCGCGTAGCCGCTCTTGACGCCCGTCAGCGTCACGGCTTGCTTGCCCGCCCCCGTCGGGGGCGTAAGCCCGGCCCGCAGATTGACGGGGCCGGCATCTTTCACCAGGCCGTAGCTTTTTGGTTGGGCGACGGCCTGGCCGGCGAAGCAGTAAATCCGCCCGTCCAGCGTGACCACGAAGAGCCTTCCGTCGGCAGCCAGCATTGTCCACGGCTCGCCGTCGACTTTTGCCTGCCAGGCAAACTGGGCCGGCTGGGCCAGGTCGATGGCAACGACCTCGCCGCTGGTTGTCGAGGCATGTAGGCAGTTGCCCGCCCGCATGAACAGCCGCTTCAGAGGCTGTGGCATCTTATGCTTCCAAATCAGAGGCGCCACCACCTTCTGGGCCTGCTTGCCGCGTCTATCGGTGTACTGGACCTGCTGGAGCTTGAGGCTGGCGGCGAAAAGCTCGCTCTTGTCCAGGCCATACATCTCGCCGGGGCCGTACACGCTAGCAGACGTGATAGCCGCCAGCGAGTCATCCGCGATTCTGTGCATCTGGCCGGAGTTAAAGTAGAACTCCCCCGCCACCGCCACGTCGTATCCGCCGGAGCTGTTGCTGACCTCCCGGCTGGAAACGTTGAAATACTTGAAGCCCCCCGTCTTGGCGTCGAAAGCGGCAGGGACCGTTCGCCCGCCGGAAACCAGCAGCGTTTTGCCATCGGCGGCAAGGTAGCCCTGCGGAGCGACGCCCGCGAAGGCCGGTGCGTAGTGCTGCTGGATGGTCCATGTGCTTCCGCTGGCGCTATTGCACCAGCGGACCTCTCGGGCGTCGGGGTCGACGGCGTAGATGAACGTGCCCATGAATGGCCAGATTCCCGCGGCGAAGTACAGCGTGCCGTCGTGGATAACAGGCCCGCCCCGCGCCGGCCAGGTGCTGACAAGCCTTCCATTGCCGATGACCCCGCGGTCGTCGAGCCCTCCGCGAAGCCTCCAGAGGAGCTTTCCGCTGGCCTGGTCGAGGCAGTAGAAATGCCCATCATCGCTGACGGCCCAGATGTTGCCATGATACGCCACGGGCGCGAATCGTACCGGCCCGTCGGTGTAAAACCGCCAGGCAAGAGCCCCCGTGGCGGCGTGGTAGGCGGCGACGGAATCGTCGGCCGACGAGCCGACGATGAGCAGCCCGCCGGCGGCGATGGGCTCGTACGAGGCGTCGAACTGGAGCTTGGCCTGGCTGGCTGGCCAGGCCGGTCGCGGCCTGGGCAGCTCGCGCACCCACTGGAGGTGAAGCTTGGCGGCGAGCGGCTCGGGCGAACATGCGGTCCGGCCCGCGTCGTAACGCCACTGCGGCCAGTCGCCTGCCATCGCGGTCGCGGCACAAAATAGAACACACGCGATCGCGGCAAGCCGCTCTCGAACATGATTCCTATTCATCGGCAGGCCTACTTGTTTTTCCGGGGCTTGCCTTTGTTCTCGGACCCGACATTCGGGTTTGGCGTGGGCATGGCAGCCTTGACGCTCTTTCGCCAGTCATCGAGCATTATGTGCATCTCGGCCGCCTTTTCGGGCATCCTGGCGGCGAGGTTATTCTTCTCGCCGACGTCTTCGGCGAGGTTGTAGAGCTCGACGCGGCTGTCCTCGTAGAACTCGATGAGCTTCCAGTCGCCGAGGCGCACCGCCCCGCCGGGGCTGCCGCCCTGGTTGCCGTAATGCGGATAGTGCCAGAACAGCGGACGCGGCGCGATCTTGCCGTCGGCGGAGGTCAGAAGTGGCGTGATGCTCACGCCGTCGCAGTGCTGCTGGGGCATCGCGGCCAGGCCGGCCATGTCGAGCATCGTCGGGTAGAAGTCGGTGCTGATGACCGGCACGTCGCAGACGCTGCCGGGTTTGGTCCGGCCGGGCCAGCGGACGATCATCGGCTCGCGGATGCCGCCCTCGTACAGCCAGCCCTTGCCCGCCCGCAGCGGCAGGTTGCTGGTGGGCGAGCCTTCGGACGTGCTCAGCCCGCCGTTATCGGACATGAATATAACAACCGTGTTGTCGGCGAGTTTAAGCCTGTCCAGCACATCCAGCACGTGTCCGGCGGCCTGGTCCATGGCCTCGACCATGCCGCCGTAAATGGCGTGGCACTGGTTGAGGCGGACCTTTCGCTGGCCCTCATCGCCCCACTGGTCGTCGAGGTTGCGATCGGCGCGGCGCTGCTGGTACTTCTTCTGGAGGTCCGCCCGCGCCATCAGCGGCGTGTGGACGGAGTAGAACGACAGGTACGCCAGGAACGGCCCGTCCTTGTGGGCCTCGATGAACTTGGCCGCCTCGATTGCCAGGCGCGCGGGCAGGTGCTCTCCGGGCGGGCCGTCGGGAAGCGTCGGGTTGCCGTACGGCGAGAAGTACTTGTTGCCGCCGTAAGGCCCGCCGCGGTCGTTGCCGCCCATGTTCACGTCGAAGCCCTGGTCTTCCGGCCAGTACCCTTTGGGCCCAAGGTGCCACTTGCCGGCGAAGAACGTCGCGTAGCCCGCCTGCTTGAACGCCTCGGCAATGGTGACCTCCTCCAGCGGCAGGTGGTCAAGGTACTTGGCCGGGATCAGCTTTTCTCTGCGCGCGCCGCCGATGTAGTCCGTCAGGTGCAGCCTGGCCGGGTAACGACCCGTCATGATGCTCGCCCGCGTCGGCGAGCAGACGGGGCATGCGGCGTAGG
>CAZSBS010000136.1:0-13039 GCA_964605095.1 uncultured Planctomycetaceae bacterium
GTCGACGCAGCTAAAGCCCCCCACCGCTTCCAGCCCAGCCGATGGGTGTTCCGGCGTAAATACACGCCCGGCCAGGCTTAGCGAGCCCGGGCCACTGAGGCGCACGATAGCCTTGGCGGCAACCCCGGCCGCGGAGGAAATCGCAACGATCGTGTCGTCAGTCGGATACATGATTCGGTCTATGGTACGCCAGGCCGCTTCGGCCGTGTCTGAATGAGTTCGTACTGACGCCGTAAGATTGTCCCCTCTGCCCTGCCGAAGAAGAAGAACAATATGCCCTGACGGGCACACTACGAACGCCAGAGGCGTTTCCGGGCGGGTGCAATACGAACAGCCGCAAAGCAACCGGCTTTAAGGGCGCTGCCATGGCGCGGCACATCACAACTTGCCGACCTGGTGAACATCAGTGGTCAGAAAAGTGCTTGAACTTCGCCTTCCAAGCCGGTATGAAGGGATGTTTCAGTTGGTCGAAGACTTTTTTACAAGTGAAGAGGGTTATTCATGGGTCAGATGCTTGATGGCTTGCTCAAGCTGCAATCTATAGAACGGGACCTTTCCCAGGTTCGTCGCCGACTGAAGTCCAGGCAGAGCGCCGTGGACCTCCAACAGCGGCGGATCGACCAGCACCAGCAGCAGTGGGATGCCCTCCACGAAAAGGCCAACACTCGCCGCAAAGACGCCGACAGGCACGAGTTGGACCTTCGCCAGTCCGAGGATCACGTCGCCAAGCTCCGCTCGGCCCTCAACACGGCCAAGACCAACAAAGAATACGCAGCCGTCCTCACGCAGATCAATACCCTCAAAGCCGACAACGCCAAGCTCGAAGAGAGCACGCTCAGGATAATCCAGGACGTGGACGCCGTGCATATCGAGGCCGACAAGGTCAAGCAGCAGATCGAGGCCGAGAAAAAACGCCTCGATGAGATCATGCAGACCAATTCCGCGGAGATCGAAAGGCTCGACGGCATGCTGGCCGAGTTGAAGGCCAGGCGTGACCAGGCGGTCGTCGGCCTTGCCGCCGACAACCTGGCGGTCTTCCAGCGCGTTGCCGACCGATACGATGGCGAGGCGATGGCCCCCATTCAGATCGAGGGCAAGAAGCCGCCGTACGACTATATCTGCGGGGGCTGCTTCATGTCGCTCAGCGCCGAGCACGCGAATGCCCTTAAGGTGCGCGACGAGATCCGCACCTGTAACAACTGCGGGCGCATCCTGTACATGGAGCCAAACCAGCCGACGTAAGGAGCCCGGCCATTACCAGCGTCTCGGCGCGATACCACAGCGGGAAATAGCGGAGTAGCGCGAAAGAGGACCAATGAGCGGCAATTCGTTGCGAGTTACGGTGCATGTGGACGGCGGGGCACGCGGCAATCCCGGACCGGCCGGGGCAGGCGTGGTTATATCCGACGCCGCCGACGGCGGGATAATTTACGAGGCGGGGCTTTTCCTCGGCCACGCTACCAACAACGTCGCGGAGTACAAGGGAATGCTCCATGGCCTGGAGGTGGCCCGGACGCTCAAGGCCCACGAGGTGGAGGTCGTCAGCGACTCGGAACTGCTCGTTCGGCAGATGATCGGGCAGTACAAGGTGAAGAACGCGGGGCTACTGCCGCTTTACAGGCAGGGCAAGGTCCTGGCCGCGGGCTTCAAGGCGTGCAGCTTCCGCCACGTGCGCCGCGAACAGAACGCCCCGGCCGATGCGCTGGTCAACCGGGCGATCGACGAAAAAAAGAATGTCGAAGGCGCGGCAAGGTAGGCGTCAGGCCCGAAGGGCCGACAGCATTTAGCCGGGGGCGCAAGCCCCCGGTGGCGATGCGCATAACAGGAGAGCCCCGAAGGGGCGAAAGATAACTTAGCCTTGACATCCCATTGAAGCTGTTCTGTCGCCCCTTGCGGGGCTCATTGACGTAGGAGTCGGTTTCCGGGGGCTCACGCCCCCGGCTAAAGGCTGTCGGCCCTTCGGGCCTAACAACTCCCCTGAAGCCTGAACAATGGCGCGGTTTTCGGAACAATTCATCCAGCAGGTCGCGCAGGCGACCGATATCGTCGAGTTGATCAGCCAATACGTCGCGCTGACAAAACGCGGACGCGAGTACGTCTGCGTCTGCCCGTTCCACGACGACCACAAGCCCTCCATGTACGTCGCGCCGGCAAAGCAGATATTCAAGTGCTTCTCCTGCGGCGCCGGCGGTGGCGTTTTCCAATTCCTGTGCCTGTACGAAAAACTGTCGTTCCCCGAGGCCATCAAGGCCTTGGCTGAAAGGGCCCACATACCCCTTCCGGCCGAGAGCTGCCAGGCCCCTGCCGGACCCGCCGGCATGAGCAAGACCGACCTGGCCGAGGTAGTGAACCTCGCGGCACGCTTCTACCGCGCCCAGCTTCGCGGCCAGGCCGGCGCCGCCGCGCTGGCCTACGCCCGCAGCCGGGGGTTTACCGACGATTCCATAGAACGCTTCGGCCTGGGCTACGCCCCGAGCGGATGGGACTCGCTGCTGCACGCCGCGCGAAGCAGGAACGTGCGCGACGCCCAACTCGCCGCCGCCGGGCTGGTGATCCAACGCGACGAGGGCGGCTACTACGACCGATTCCGCGACCGCCTGATGTTCCCGATCCTGGATGCCGGCGGCAAGGTCATCGCCTTTGGCGGCCGGGCCCTGGACCCCAACGACCGTGCCAAGTACCTCAACAGCGCCGAGTCGATCCTGTTCGACAAGTCCAGCAACCTTTTCGCGCTTAACTGGGCCCGCGAGGGCATCGTCGCCACCGGCACGGCCGTGGTGGCTGAAGGCTACCTCGACGCGCTTATCCCTCTCCAGGCGGGGATATCCAACATCGTAGCCACGCTGGGCACGTCGCTTACCGAACAGCACGTGAGGCTGCTGAGCCGCTACGCCCGCGAGGCGGTTCTTGTTTTCGACGCCGATGCAGCCGGGGCCAAGGCAGCCGACCGCGGGCTGGAGATGTTCCTGGCCCAGCGGATCCACGTCCGCGTCGCGACGATCCCAGCCGGGAAAGATCCCTGCGATTTTGTCCTGGCTGAGGGCGCCGAAGCGTTTGGGCAACTGGTATCCGAGGCGCCCGACGCCCTCCAGTACGCATGGGACCGCCGCCAAGCGGCCTGGCAGTTGGCCGGCGGGAACCTGGCAGACCGCAGGGCCGTCATCGAGGATTTCCTGCGGATTGTCGTCACCAGCACGTCCTATGATGCGATAGATGAGATCCGTCGCGGGCAGTTGGCCCAGCACATCGCTCACATGCTCAACATCCCCGCGCCGGACCTCCAGCAGCAGATGCGGCGAATGGCCAGACACCTGCGACGCGCCGACTCTCAGAACGCCCGGGCCGCCCGCGGGGCTGTCGAGAGCTGGACACCCGAAGCCGCGGCCGGCCAGGCCGAACGGGAATTGCTGGAAGTCCTTATCAACATGCCTGATATGTTCGATATCGCGGCTGAGAGGATCGACTGGCGGGACTTCCAGGACCCCGGCCTGAGGCAGGTCGCCGAGAGGGTCTGGACGCTCGGGCACGCTCACCGGCTGAGCCTGGAGGATTTACTGGCCGATGAGGCACTGATGGGCCTCGGCGGGCTGCTGACCGATTTGTCGGCCAACGGCGAGAAAAAAGGCAACTACGAGGCCACGCTCCATGGGGCGGTCTCGCATATACTTTACCTGCGCCAGGGCCGACAGCCCGATCAGCCGCCGGCCGAACCATACAGCGACGAGGCCCTCAACCAGGTCCTCCAGCAGCACCGCCCAGCCGATCTTCGCCGGCATCCGAAGATCACGTAGGAGCTTTTCTCCATGTTGCCCTTTTTGCCCTTTTGCCTTTTTGCCTTTTTTCAGGGTCCCCGCCATCGGGGATTGACTTATGCGAAGATGCTGGAATATAGTATAGGGTTCGTTTACGTTCAGTTACGGCTATGCCGTTGCCAGGAGTCGCGGGATGACGGACTCGCTAAGTTCGAGTGTTAAAAAGCTTATCGCCAAGGGCAAGCAGCGCGGTTATCTCACTTACGAGGAGATGAACGAGGACCTTCCCAACGATGCGGTTTCGCCGGACAAGTTGGACTCGTTGCTGATGACCCTCGACGAGTTGGGCATCGAACTGCTGGATGAGTCGGAAGTCGATCGTCGCGAGGCCTTCGCCGACGGCGAGGAGGAAGAGGCCCCCGCCGAGAAGGAAGAAGAGGAGAAGGCCGAGGTCGAGGAACTCGAATCCGGCAGCCGGAGGATTGATGACCCCGTCCGCATGTACCTCACGCAGATGGGCGAAATCCCCCTGCTGACGCGCGAGCAGGAGATCAACCTCGCCCGCAAGATCGAGATGACCCGCATGCACTTCCGCCGGCGGGTGCTCGAGAGCGACTACTGCATCCAGCAGGCGACGGAGATACTCACGCAGGTCCACGACAGCGACCTGCCGTTCGACCGCACGATGAAGGTCTCGACCGCGGAGAACCTCTCCAAGGAGACCATCTCCGAGCGCATGCCCTCCAACCTCGGCACGATCCAGAAGATCATCGTCTGCAACCAGAACGACTGGCAGACCATCCGCAACCCGCGAACAGTCCCCTCCACCCAGCGAAAGGCCCGGCGGACCCTCTGGCGACGACGACGACGCGCAGCCAGGCTGGTGGAAGAACTCAGCCTGCGGACCAGCAAGATCCAGCCGCTGATGAAAAAGCTCCAGCACATCTCCGACAAGATGTGGGAGATCGAGCGGATGATCGCCGGAGCCGGCAAGAACGGCACGCCCCCCGAAGACGTCGAGGTAATGGGCGAGGAACTCGAAGGCATGATCGACCTGGTCTACGAGGAGCCCGAACTGCTCCGCAAACGGGTCAAGGCCATCCAGAAAGTCTTCAACGACTACGAGCAGGCCAAACGAGAGCTCTCCGGCGGCAACCTCCGCCTGGTCGTCTCGATCGCCAAGAAATACCGCAACCGCGGGCTGTCGTTCCTGGACATCATCCAGGAAGGCAACACCGGCCTGATGAGGGCGGTGGACAAGTACGAGTACCGCCGCGGCTACAAGTTCAGCACCTACGCCACATGGTGGATCCGCCAGGCCATCACGCGAGCCATCGCCGATCACGCGCGCACCATCCGCATCCCCGTGCACATGATCGAGACGATGAGCAAGCTGCGGAATATCTCCAAACGCCTCGTCCAGGAGCTAGGCCGCGAGCCCACCATCGAGGAAATCGCCGTCCAGGCCGGCATGAGCGTGACCGAGGCGCGCCGCGTGCTGAAAATCTCGCGGCACCCCATCAGCCTCGACAGGCCCGTCGGCGAGAGCGAGGACAGCTACTTCGGCGACTTCATCGAGGATGAGACAGCCGAGAGCCCCGTCGAGTCCGCCGGCACGGAGATGCTCAAGGACCGCATCGAGGAAGTGCTAAAGACGCTGACCTACCGCGAGCGCGAGATCATCAAGCTCCGCTACGGCATAGGCGATGGCTACACCTACACGCTGGAAGAGGTCGGGCGAATCTTCAAGGTCACCCGCGAGCGCGTCCGCCAGGTCGAAGCCAAGGCCATCCGCAAACTCCAGCACCCCGTCCGCGCACGCAAACTCGAAGGCTTCCTCGACGGCTCGATGGTCAAGGGGGCGTAGCTTGGTAGCCGGCGCAGCCCTGCGTAGCCCCCGGCGAAGCAGGGTAGCCGGGCTTGCCACCCCGGCGCGCCGGGGAAGGCGAAACCGGGTAGCCGGTTTACCCCGAGAGAAGTCGAGGGGCGGATTGCAAAGGAGCGAGGCCTGTTCGCTTCAGCGAGCAGGAAAGGCGGAATTGGGAAAAGCAAACAGCGGAACCGGGGACACGGAACCGGCTATTGGGAACCTGGAACAGGTTGTGCGTGATACCTGCTCGCTTTGCGAGCATGGTGGGCTCCGTACCTGCTGCTGCTGCTTTTTCAACTCCTCTCCCTTGAGGGAGAGGGTGGCCCTTCAGGGCCGGCTGAGGGTGCCCTTAGGCAAGGGGATTTACGGTTTCAAGCAGGGGTGAAGTCACCGCTCACCTTTGGGCCTTTTTGGCGGTGGCACTGGCCTTGGCCTTGCCGCGAAAGGCAGGCCGGGGCTTGGCGGCGTCGGTCTGGGCGGCCATGTAACTGACGGCCGCGCGGGCGAGCAGGCCGCTTCGCGTCTGGCCTTGGGCCTTGGCGCAGCGGTCAACAGCATCGAGCACCCGCTCCGGCAGGGTGATGTTTACTCGCTTCGCGAGGATTCGCAGGTTTGACTCATCGGCCGCCACCACGGCCCAGACGCCGTCGGCGTAGTCCGGGTTGCCCTTGTGCTGCTCAATGCTCGACGGCTCGGGAATAGGCACGCCATCCTCGATCAAGCCCTCCAGGTGCAGTTCGATGGCCTCCCTGGCCATCGCGAGGGCATCGTCCATCGTCGCACCCGCGCTGAAGCATCCGGGCAGGTCGGGAACCGTCACGCCGTAGTCTGAGTCCTTGTCCTTGTGAATAACAACAGGATAGTTCATGGCTTCTCCAATCCAGCCTGGCGAAAGATCGATCTTACCGTGCCAATAGGCAGGTCCCGCTTCGGGTGAGGGACCGTCACCAGGGCCGTCTTGCTCGCATGGCGGAACTGGTGATGGCTGCCCTTGGTGCGGACCAAAACCCAGCCATCGGCTTTCAGCCTGCGAATGATCTCCCGGCTGTCCATTATGTGTGTATTATACACACGCATAGCCGCGGGTCAACGCCGAAAACGCGGACAATTTCCGGAACACCGGCTGGCCAAAAAACCGTGAGAAACGCTTGAACATGGGATGCGTAGGATCGTATAATTACATGCCTGACTGACCGGTCAGTCAGGAGTGTAGTAGATTTATTCCGCCCCCGGCCGGGCTGTGCGTGGACGAGCGAGAGGACCAAGATTATGGATACGGAACTGGTCGAGAGCAGGCGAAAGGTCATCTTGGACGCGGCAATGGCGCTGTTCGATCGTCAGGGCTATGCCTCGACGACAATCGACGAAGTCGCCGCCGCGGCTGGGATATCCAAGGGCAGTGTCTACAACTACTTCGAGAGCAAACAGGACCTCTTCACTCAGCTTTTCAACCAGGCCATCCTCCAGGACGAGGCCGACGTTGACACCCTGTTGGCCGGACCTATGCCCGCCGGGCGCAAACTCTGCATGATGCTGGACTACTGGTATCGGGGGGTCGCGACGGACCTCAAGATCGGGCGGCTTACACTGGAGTTCTGGGCCACCGCCGCCCGCGATACCCGCAACGGCGCGCTGGCGGAGAACCTCCACGCCGCGTATGGGCGGTGGCTCGGCCGGATCAGCCAAATCATCCAGGAAGGCATCGCCAGGGGCGAAGTCGACCCCACCGCCGTCCCCGCCGACCACGCCACGCTTTTCCTGGGGCTCCTCCACGGGCTGATGCTCCACGCGATCCTGGGAATCGGCTCGCAGGTGAATGAGAGGTTCCTGGCATCCATGAAGCAATCCGTCCTTGGCGGGCTGGGCATCCAGCCAGCGCCGGACGCCGTGCAGGAGTAATCGTATGCGTATGTCTGCAAATAAGAAAATAAACGCATCGGCCCCCGCCAGTCCGAAAGACGTGGTTGCCGGAGCACTGGCGCGGCGTGCCGGCAAGGTGCTTGGCATCGCCATCGCCGGAGTGTTGGTGCTGCTGGCCGGGGCGTTCGTCGTGGTCGTCGCGGTGATGCCCAAGCCGGAGAAGGACAAACAGCAGCAGGACATCCCAGCCGTCAACGTAAGCGTCCTTCACGTCGAGCCTATCGGGAACTTCAGGGACGCCTTCACCATTCCCGGCTCGATCGAGCCCAACAGCGTGGTTCGCGTCTCGGCCGAGGTGCCCGGGCGGATCGAGCAGATCACCGGCGTGGAGGGCCGGGCCATCAAGGCGGGCGACAAGCTGGCCGAACTGAACACCGACCTTCTCAAGGCCGCGCTCGATCAGGCCAAAGCGTCGATGGACTTCGACGCACGTGAGCTTCTGCGGGTCAAGGACCTGCTGAGCGGCGGCGTGGCCACGAGCATGGAGCACGACCAGGCCCGCGCCAAGGCCGACGCGTCGAAGGCGACGTTCGACGCCGCCAGGGCCCAGCTCGACCGCGCGGTGATCTACGCCCCCACTTCCGGCACGCTCAACAAGGTGCCCGTTGAAAAGGGCGAGTACGTCACGCCCGGCATGGTGGTGGCGGAGATCGTCGAGACCGACCCCGTCCTGGTGGTCGTCGAGGTGCCCGAACGCGACATGAGATTCATCCGCCTCGGGCAGAGAGAAACGATCCTCGCCGACGCGCTGGGCGGCAAGGAGTTCGCCGGGCGAATCCACTACATAAGCGCCGTGGCCGATGCGGCATCGCGGACGACGCGGGTCGAGCTGGTCGTCCCCAACGGCGACGGCGAGCTAAAGAGCGGGCAGATCGTCACCGTCCACATGGAGCGGCAGACGATTGCCGACACGATCATGGTCCCCCTGGAGGCCGTAATCTCGCTTGAGAAGGGCTACCGTGTGTACGTTGTGGAGAACGGCCTGGCCCAGCCCAGAGACGTTAAGCTCGGCGTGCTCAAGAGCCGCGACGTGCAGGTGGTTTCCGGCCTGTCCGCCGGGGACGACGTGATCGTCCGCGGGCACTACTACGTTGGCCCGGGCCAGGCGGTGAAGGTCGTCGGACAGGGCGACCAGGTCGAGCCCAACCAGCCCGGCGCGGCCCCCGCGACGGCCCCGGCGATACAGCCTGACACCCAGCCAACGAACAACTCGGCGACGAATACCCCTACCCAGCGGGCGATGGCTCATGGGGCGCAGCCCGCCAATGGTGGCCCCAACGGGGCCGAGGAATGTAGCAACGGGTGGAGCGAAGTCCCGGCAGGACGAGCGAAACCCGTGGAAGGAGAGTACTTCCACTTTCTTCTCGCCCCGGCAGGGGCGAAGGAAGATCTCCTCCGCCCCTACCGGGGCGGGTTCGTAATGACACCGTCTTCCACGGGTTTCGCTGCGCTCCACCCGTGGCTACAACCCTACGCCCCCCTCGGGGGCTTAAGGCCTGCAGGGCGGGAAACAGGGAATGGTCGCCTATTCAACGATTGCAGGTTGTATGCGGTCACCCTCACTCCCGTGAGGGGCCCCAAGGGCCGGCCCTTCGGGCTGTCAAAAACCTCTCCCGTCAAGGCAGAGGGGTCGCGTGGCGCAGCGGTTCAGATTTCCAACTCGGCCGAAGGGGATAAGCCGTGATTATCTCCGACGCCGCAATCCGCAACCGCGCGACGGTCTTCGTGCTGATCTTCCTGATCACCGTGGCCGGGGCTTGGAGCTATTACACCCTGCCCCTTGAGGCCGCGCCGGACGTCCAGATCCCGTTCATCATCGTCTCGACCATTTACGAAGGCGTCAGCCCCACCGACGTGGAAAGCGCGGTGACTAACAAGATCGAGACGCAGCTTACGGGCCTCAAGGGCGTCAAGGAGATTCGCTCGGCCAGCGTCGAGGGCATTTCGGTCATCACAATCGAGTTCCTGCCGAACGTGAAAGTCGACAGCGCGATGCAGTACGTCCGCGACAAGCTCGACCTCGCCAAGCGCGACCTTCCGACGGACATCGAGGAGCCGACGCTGACGGAGATCAACATCGCGGAGATGCCGATCATGATGGTGAACATCTCCGGCGACATTTCCCCATGGCGGCTCAAGCTGATCGGTGACGACCTCGAGGACGCCATCGAGGAGCGGATACCCGAGGTTCTCAACGTGGACGTCCTGGGCGGGCTGGAGCGGGAGATCCGTCTGGAGATGCTCGCCGACCGCGTGGCGATGTACCGCCTGAGCATCCCGGAGCTTGTCGGGCTGGTTCCGTCGGAGCACGTGAACATCTCCGCCGGCGGGCTGGAGACGCCCGGCATGAAGTTCAACGTCCGCGTGCCCGGCGAGGTCCAGGACCCCGGCGACATCGACGGGTTCATGCTGACCACCCGCAACGGCAAGCCCATCTACCTGACCGACGTGGCGCAGGTGCGCGACACGTTCAAGGACCGCACGAGCTTCTCGCGCCTCGACGGCGCCGAGAGCATCACCATCAGCGTCCAGAAGCGGATCGGCGCGAACATCGTCAACATCGTCGACAAGGTCGGCGCCATCCTCGCCGAGGCCCGCAAGATCGCACCCAAGGGCGTGAAGTTCGAGGTCACGCTCGATCAGTCCGAGCAGATCCGAATGATGAACGCCGACCTGGAAAACAACATCCTCACGGGCCTGATACTCGTGGTGGCCGTGCTCGTGCTGTTCATGGGCCTGCGAAGCAGCCTGATCGTCGCCATGGCGATCCCGATGAGCATGCTGCTTAGCTTTGTTGTGATCAAGATGCTCGGCTACACGCTGAACATGATTGTGCTGTTCGGCCTGATCCTGGCGCTGGGGATGCTGGTGGACAACGCCATCGTCATCGTCGAGAACATTTACCGGCACATGGGCCTGGGCCGGTCGAGGATCGAGGCCGCCATGAAGGGCGCTTCCGAGGTGGCCTGGCCGGTGATAAGCTCGACCGCCACCACGCTGGCCGCGTTCGCACCGCTGCTGTTCTGGCCGGGAATCATGGGCGATTTCATGAAGTACCTGCCCATCACGCTGATAATCACGCTGTCCAGCAGCCTGCTTGTGGCGCTGGTGATAAGCCCGACGCTCTGCTCGATAATCGCCGGCGGCAAACGCATCGAGCGTCAGGCAGGGACGCACCACCCGGTGATCGCGGCCTACCGGACCATGCTGAAGTTCTCGATCCATTACTGGTGGGCGACTCTGGCCTCCACGGTGCTGGTGCTTGTGGGCATGGTAATCTGCTATGCCAAGTGGGGCCACGGCGTGGAGTTCTTCCCCGACATCGACCCGCGCTACGGCGTAATCAACATACGAAGCCCGCAGGGCACGAGCATCGAGGAGTCCGACCGCCTGGCCAAGGCCATCGAGCGGCGACTGCTGCCCTACCGCAAGGACCTCAAGCACCTCGTCAGCAACGTAGGCTCCGCCGGCAGCGGCAACCCGATGAGTTCCGACACCGGCGGGCCTCACATCGGAAACCTCACGCTGGTCTTCCCGGAGTTCGAGGACCGCATGCTGGCGGGCCTGAACTCGGGCGAGACGCTCAAAAGGATCCGCGCCGACCTGACCGACATCGCCGGCGCGGAGGTCAAGGTCGAGAAGCAGAAGGAAGGCCCGCCGACCGGCGCGGCCGTGACCGCGCGATTCATCGGCAAGGACAATGCCAAGCTCCAACAGGCCAGCGAAGCCGCCCGCCAGGCCCTGGCCAACAACCCCGTGCCCGGGCTGGTCAACCTCCGCAGCGACTGGGTCGCGACGCGCCCGGAACTGGCGTTCCACGTCGACCGCCGCAGGGCCACGCTTATGGGCGTCAGCGCCGCGGTCATCGGCAACTTCCTCAAGACCGCCCTGTTCGGACGCGAGGTGGGCAAGTACCGCCAGTTCACCGACGAATACGACATCACCCTGCGACTCCCGCTGGACCAGCGCGAGAGGCTGGAGGATCTGCTTCGTCTGCAGATTCCCAGCGGCAATGGCACGCCAGTTCCGCTCAGCAGCCTCGGCGAATTCGTCTACACCGGCGGGATGGGAACCATCCGCCATGTGGACGCCAAGCCCGTAATCACGCTGACCGCCGACGCCGAGGGCAGGCAGGGCAACGAGGTGCTCGCCGACGTCCAGAAGATCCTGGCAAAGATCCCCCTGCCCACTGGCGTCGAGCTCCGCTACGCCGGCGAAAAAGAAGAGCAGGACGCGGGCACGGCCTTCCTGTTAAAGGCGTTCCTGGTCGCCCTGGGCCTGATCGTCATCATCCTGGTCATGCAGTTCAACACGTTCTCGGCCCCGCTGATAATAATGACCACCGTCGTGCTGAGCCTCATCGGCGTGCTGGCGGGCCTGCTGATCTGTCACATGCCCTTCGGCGTCATAATGACCGGCGTGGGCGTGATAAGCCTGGCCGGCGTTGTGGTCAACAACGCCATCGTCCTGCTGGACTACACGCGCCTGCTCCAGCGGCGGGGCAAGGACATCGTCGAGGCCGCCATCGAGGCCGGCGCGACGCGCCTGCGCCCCGTTTTCCTTACGGCCGTAACCACGATACTCGGCCTGGTGCCCATGGCCGTGGGAGTAAGCTTCGACTTCGCCAAGTTCCGCATGGCATGGTACAGCGAGTCCAGCCAGTGGTGGGCGTCGATGGCGATTGCGGTGATCTTCGGCCTGGGCTTCGCAACGATCCTCACACTGGTGGTCGTGCCAACGCTCTACGTGGTGCTCTACCGCGCCGCCGCCGCGATGGGCCTGGGCGGCCTGAACCGCCCCGGCGAGGATGAACTTGCCACCCAGCCGGTAATGGAAGACTTCTGACAGCGGTAATCGGTAGCCGGCGCAGCCCCAGGCGGAGCAGGGTAGCCTGGCTTGTCACGGCGCAGCCAAAAGCGAAGCCGGAGGCCCTGCTCGCCTCAGTACCCAACCGGAGGCCCACGCCCCCGCCGCGTTCCAGGCGTGTCCATTCGCGACCAAAACAAAGCGTGGCTTTGGACACGTGCTATTCGCTATACTTGGTGGCGGTATCCTTCAGATTGGAAGTGACTCGATATGGGCAATATCCTGACGCACATCATGGACCACGTCTTCGAGTGCATCCTGGTTCTTGTCGCCGCCATCGCCATAGTCAAGATCGCCAAAATCGAGAAAAGGTCCCGCTGGCTCTGGGGCGGCCTGACCTTTGCCCTGTGCTTCGCAAGCACCTACATGAGCTATCTGCCGTACATGAGGATCCTGATCATCGCTGTGCTCGTCTTCGTCCTGATGATGGTATGCAACATATTTCGCCAACATTGACGCCCCCACCCCGACGCCGCCGGTTGGACGCCGCCCGCGGTTTGCTTGACACCGAGCGTCCGCCCGTCGCACAATCGCCTCATGCACAGGCTGTATTTCATCATCGGCTGCACCGCAAGCGGCAAAGGGTCGCTGGGGCGAGAACTGGCCCGCAGGCTGGGCGGGCAGATCGTCA
>CAZSBS010000137.1:0-8741 GCA_964605095.1 uncultured Planctomycetaceae bacterium
GGCGAGGAAACCCCTGTCCACCTTCGTGATGCGGATCTGCCGTGCGTCAGCGGTCACCATCGTGTTGCAGTACATCCACCCGCGGGCCCCGGTGGCCCCTAGGTTCCAATCGTGTTCCGCTCTGGCCGGGATCGCGTCGCCTTTGGTAAAGTCGGGCATCGCCATCCTCTTCGGAGCGCCGACGAGCGGGCCGGGCAAGGCCAGAAGCATGGCCAGGGCCAGGGAGGTGATTCCGGGGAGTTGATGTATGCTGATTCTCATGATGGTGCCTTTCCTAAACCGGCATTTCCCATATGTCTTCTTGCTGCGACCGCCGTCAGCAATTTCCGGGATTGTACCTCGCTCTGAAGCTCTGACAAGCGAATACTTGATGCCCCAAACCCTTCGAGCGGACTCAACTGCCTGCCCACGGACTTGGAGGCCGCGGTCGATGTCCCAGGTCGCCATGGGCCAGTCGTGTTCCGCACACAGACGGCCTATCTCAGCCAGGGCGTCCCCGTGCTCGTGCGACTGAACCCAGAGGCCAGTGAATGCGGCGGCTATGTGCTCGTGGAGGGATTCGGAGAGTTTCATGTGCGGTTGGTGTCCTTTCGGTTGTTCGGGAAGGGGCGGAGAACGGAACGAGGATTGGCAGGGACGCGGACGGCGTGGTGCTTCTCACCCCGTGATGGCCTCGGCCGCCCCGGCTCGCCGGCGAAAGGGCTGCGGGAGCGTCACCGGCTGCGCGGCTCGACGCCGAGGAGGTGGCGGACGAAGTAGTCCGTCTGTCGGCGGCGCCCGTAGCTTGAGCCGGCCGCGCCGTGATCGGCGCCGGGGATGACGAGCATGTCGAAGTCCTTATCGGCCTGGATCAGGGCATTGACGACCTGCATGGTGGAGGCGGGATCCACGTTGTGGTCCAGCTCGCCGACGATCAGCAGCAGCTTGCCCTCCAGGCCCTTGGCGAGGGTTACATTGGAGTTGGCGGCGTACTCGGGGCCGACGGGCCAGCCCATCCACTGTTCGTTCCACCAGATCTTGTCCATGCGATTATCGTGGCAACCACAGTCCGCGACGGCGACCTTGTAGAAGTCTCCGTGGGTCATCACGGCGGCCGCGGCGCTCTGGCCGCCGGCCGAGCCGCCGTAGATTCCCACACGCGTCGCGTCCATGCAGGGGTACTTCTTCGCGGCGGCCTGGATCCACAGAATGCGGTCGGGAAGGCCGGAGTCGGCAAGGTTCCTCCAGCAGACGTCGTGGAACTTCTTGGATCGGTTGCTCGTGCCCATCCCGTCGATCTGCACCAGCACAAAGCCCAACTCCGCCATCGTCTGCGTGCCGTAGTAACTGTGAAAGGACTTTGGAACGAACGAGCCGTGCGGCCCGGCGTAGATGGCTTCAATCACCGGGTACTTCGCATTCGGATCGAGATTCGTCGGTCGGTAGATCACACCGTAGATGTCCGTCGTGCCGTCGCGGCCCTTTGCAACGAAGCGGATGGGCGGCATCCATCCGGCCTTCAGCAATTCGCTCCAGTCGGCCTGCTCCAGCACGCAGATGAGCTTGCCGTCGGATTTGCGGCGCAGCTCGGTGACGGGCGGGAGGTCCACGCGGGAGTAGCGGTCGATGAAGTACTGGCCGTCAGGCGAGGCCTCGATGCTGTGCGTGCCGTCGCCCTCCGTCAGGAGGGTCAATCCGCTGCCATCGAAGCCGATGCGCGCGTAATGGATATGATACGGGTCCTGCTCCGGGTGGATGCCGCCGGCATGGAACCAGATCTGTCGCTTCTCGACATCCACGCGGTCGACCCCCCGCACGAGCCAGTCGCCTTTGGTGATCTGATTCTTCACCTTGCCGCTGACCGCGTCGTAGAGGTACAGGTGGTTCCATCCGTCGCGCTCGGACATCCAGATCAGCTCGTCCGTCTGGTCGAGCCAATGGAGGAAGTACTTGCCCGAGTAGTGGATGAACGTCTTACTCTTCTCGTCCACGATCGCGCGCACCGAGCCGTCGTTGGCGTCAACGGCCAGCAGGCGAAGCACCTGGTGGCCGCGCTGATTGTAGACAAATGTGAAGCGACTAGAGTCGGCCGCCCATCGGAACTCATCGATGCGAAAGGGAGTGGGGAACAGGTCATCACGAACCGCAATGTGCTTCTTTTCCGGCACGTTGAATAGCTGGGGTTTGGTTACGGCGATGCGATCCCCTGGCTTGAGGTAGTTCCATGAGAGCAGTTTGGGCTGGACCTGGTCCCGCGGCGAGGATTCGATGGCATACACCAGGTGTTCCTGTGCCGGGCGCGTCCGCAGCGCAACGAGGCACTCCGAGTTCGGGGACCAGTAGAATCGCCCGTCGTAGCGATCATCGGGCTTGCCGTCGGTGCTCAGGGCGAATTCCTCGCCCCCTCCAGCCGCGCGCAGCCAGACATTGTCATCCTTCACAAACGCGGCCCAGCGCCCGTCCGGCGAGCGAGACCCCGAGCGGCTGGGGCTTCGTGCCGGCGGACTTTTCGGCTTGGCGGGATTAGTCGCATTGGGCCGCCGGGCGGAGGGCTTGCCCGTGATCTCCACCTGTGCCGGCTTGGGCCCGGCCTGAAAGACGCCCAGCGGCTTGCCACGGGCATCGACCACCAGCCAGACGTGGTTGGCGAAGGTGTGCTGGCTGCGCTCGGCGCCGGCGGCCACCTTGCCGTAGCTGCGGCGCTGGCCGGACGGGTCCAGCCAGAACAGCTCCACCGGGCCCTTGGTGAGGTTGAGGAACGTCACGTTGGTCTCCGGCCCGTTGCTGCCGGAGGCGCGCGGCCCGTCCGCCACGGCGCGAAGCGCCTCAGCCTTGCCCGTTCCTCGCCCGCCGGCGAGCTTGACCAGGGTGTAGCCCTTCAGATCGCACCGCCACCATGTGGGCCCGGTTTGAAAGACCACACTTCCGGCCTCCTCGTCGAGGTCGAACTGGGTGATCGGCAATCGGTCAGCCCGTGCGCCGCCGATGCCGGCGACGGTGAGGGCATTTGCCATCTTCTCGTGATCGAACGCCAGCCGGCGAGCGCCCTTGGCGGCGTCGACAAGGACGAATTCGTAGCGGTCGGCGCCGGTCTGCACGCGATACCACAGCCGCTTGCCGTCTTTGGACCAACTCGGCTCGATGCGGTCGCGGAAGACCTTGCCGCGTGTCAGCGCCTGCAGCCTCGCACTTCGTTCGTAGTCCGCCTTCGTCCCCTGCCCCGGCGCGGGGGTGGCCCACACCAGAATCAACATCACAACAAGCGGCCGGACAAGTCGGCCAAGCTCTCTACTCGTCTGCAAGTGCATTTCCTGCTCTCCCTGGCAAAGGCACCACGTAACTTCGCCCGCGGAGGGTTGATCCGCAGATCGAGTTCGCCGAGCCGGCGGAGGTCGTCCAGCGCCGTCGTGAAGCGCCGCAACGGTCCCGCAGGTACATTGTCGCCGACACCGACCAGGTGCGATAGCGTTTTGTCGGCTGAATCCACCACCATGCCCTCGTTGCCGATCAGATGCAGGAGGAGCAACCTGCCCGATCGCATCTCCAGATGCTTCTTGTAGACCGGGACTTCCAGGATAGCCTCCGACCGGTGACCATCGTCGGCCTTTCTGGCAACTTTACCGTGGGCCTCGAGGTCAGCAAGTGCCGTTTCTGCTCGATGGCGGAATAGTTCGGTCGCCGCCAGGGCATGGTTCCGCCCACAGTGGCCTGCGTAGAGGGGTCTGCATTGCCAACGAGGTCGCCAAGGCCCAACACGAAACAAAGCGGACCGGCCGCGATGGGGAGTCGCGCCGATCCCTGGCCAGCCCTAGCCGGGGGAAGCTGGGCTGACATATGAAGAGTACGTTTTCCCGATGGTCCAGTCAATGCAAAAGGTGGTCGATGGGTAGTGTGGCTGTGGCCACCACAAGAGGTCTGTTCCCACAGCGTGCATTCTGCCCCGCCTGCTGGTACGTCAGGTATGCTCAACATCCTGAACTTGCCCCACCGATGCCTGATGGGCCTCATTTACTCAGCACCTAACCGGCTGTAGTACCCCTTGAAAACCCGAGCAGTTGGTGGTATGAATCTGAACTTGTGGATCAGTATTGGCTGTTTTATCAACTCGCGACGAAAGGATAGACCGACATGGCAACCAAGCTCTCGAAACTGACCATCGATCAACTGCGTGCCGAAATAGCCCGCAGACAAACGGGCCTTCCAATGCTTCTGAAGAAACGCGCCAAGCTGCTTAAGGCGGTTGGGAAGCTCGACGTTCAGATTGCGGCACTTGGAGGCCAGGTCGAACAACCCGCCAAACCAAAGGGCAGGCAGACCGAGCCCGCGACCTCAACCCCCTCATCCGGCAAGTCGTTGGTCCAGAGCATCAAGGACGTGCTGGGTAGAACCAAGGGCGGTATGCGGGTCAAGGACATCGTGGTTGCAGTCCAGGAGGCAGGCTACAAGACCGCAGCCAAGGACTTCTACGGGTTGGTTGCTGCGGCTGTACGTGGAGAGGGGTTCAAGAAACTGGGCTGGGGCGTTTATAACCTCGGAACCGGCAAGGGGGCAGTTAAGAAGGCGAAGAAGATCTCAAAGAAGAGCCCCAAGGCCGTTGTTAAGAAGGTTGCCGCACCCAAAGCTGGCCGCAAGAGGAAGAAGTACGCCCAGACCGCAGAGCAGTTGGTTTTGGGGTTGGTAAAGGGCAAGGGCGCCATCTCGTCGGCCATCAACAAGGCGTGGAAGGATGGTGGAAGAACAGGACGGGCAGACAACACGCTCAACAAGATGCTCAAGGACGGCAAAGTGAAGCGGACTCCCTTGAAAGGCCAGAAGGGAAGCACGTATACGGTGGCTTGATCGACAGTTCTCAATTCGCAGATCGGCTTACTTGTTGGATCAGGGAGAAGCATGGCCACTAAGATCAGAATCTCCCCCAACCATCCCGTGGGACTCAAGCTGACCACCGAAGAGCGTGAGCTGCCAGTTGATCTGCCATCGATGTACGAAGGATTCAAGGACCATACCCAGGTTAGCGGTATCAGCACGCGAAAGGGCAAGCCGCCGATCTCCGACCAAGGCAATACCCGCGGCAGCAGGCGCTGCATGACTGGCTTGGGCGACACGGCGGTCCGAAGCGAGCTGGCGAAGCCGCCACGGATAACATCGAAAACGGCATCGGGGTGTAGGACCTGTGGAATTCGCTGTTCGAAATGCCAAGGCCCGGTAGAATCGTGAGCATCGGTGGTGGCGGTCGTCAGCAAGCAGTCATCCGGAAAGTGCTGGTTACGATATGAAGACCACAAAGCTATTTTCAATCGCGGCGTTGGTGGCGGCGTGCGGTCTGGTCGGATGCGGGCCCAGCGGTGGGTGGATCATAAAGCCCGCCCCGGTGGATAAGACGCTGGAGGAAACGGTCGTCAAGGCTGACGCCGGCCTGTTCGTTTCCGACAAGGTGATGGTGCTTGATCTGGACGGCCTGATCGTCAACGACCGCGGCGGCGGCATATTCGGACCGGACGACAACCCCGTTAGCCTGTTCATTGAGAAGCTCGACAGGGCGCAGGGCGACGCGAGCGTCAAGGCGGTCGTGCTGCGGATCAACTCGCCCGGCGGCGGCGTAACGGCCAGCGACATCATGCACAGGCGGCTGAAGGAGTTCATTGCCAAGCGCAAGATCCCGGTGATCGCGATCATTGAGGACGTGGGCGCCAGCGGGGGCTACTATGTCGCCTGCGCGGCCGACAGGATACTCGCGCACCCCACCTCGATAACCGGATCGATCGGCGTGATCGTGCAGACCGTCAGCTTCGCCGGGACAATGGAGAAGCTGGGCATCACGGCCAGGGCGATCAAGTCCGGAGCGATGAAGGACATGGGCAGCCCCCTCAAGCCGCTGGACGACAAGGACCTGGCTGTCATCCAGGGCATGGTTGACGAATACTACAAGCGGTTCGTCGACGTGGTGGCCGCTGGCCGGCCAGGTATTGAGCGAGACGAACTGCTCAAGCTGGCCGATGGGCGGGTCTACAGCGCCCGGCAGGCCAAGGCCAACGGGCTTGTGGACGAACTGGGCTACGTGGACGACGCCGTCGCGATGGCCAAGGCCCGTGCCGGCGTAACGCGAGCCAAGGTCGTCATGTATAACCGTCCGTTGGGCTACCGCGCCAACTTCTACAGCGCGGCCGGTCTGCCGACGCAGTTCAATCTGGTAAACATCTCCGTCCCCGGCCTGCTGGACCTCGCTCGCCCGCGATTCCTGTACTTGTGGACAGGACCGCAAGACAATCCGATTGGAAGACCGTGAGACCGGTCTCGCATCCACATGGCGCAGTGCTTCTGCACTGACCGGGCGACCTGCCCACGAGAATTACTATGATCAAGCAGAAGATCACTTGTGTTGGATTGGCCATAGGGTTTTGGCTTGCAGCCGGCATCGCCTCGGCCAACACGCTCAGCGTCGGGCCTGGGCAGAGGTTCGCCAAGCCGTCGCAGGCGTTCGCGGCTGCCAAGGATGGCGACATCGTCGAGATTGCCGCGGGCACGTACGCCGGCGACGTAGCCATCATCCGGACCAACCGGCTGACCATCCGCGGCATGGGCAAAGAGCGGGTCAAGCTCCCCGCGGCCGGGAAGAATGCCGGCGGCAAGGCCATCTGGGTGACCGCCGGCCGGGACATCACCATCGAGAACATCGAGTTTTCCGGTGCCCGCGTGCCAGACCGCAATGGGGCGGGCATCCGAGCGGAGGGCGAGAACCTTACGCTTCGTAACTGCCGGTTCTACGACTGCGAGGATGGGATCCTCGGCGGCGCCGGCGAGATGCTCATCGAGCACTGCGAGTTCGAGCATTGCGGGCCCGTGGCCAGCCCGGCCACGCACTCGCTGTATATCGGCGAGCGGTGCACGAAGCTCGTCTTCCAGTACAACTATTCGACGGATGTCATCCAGGGCCACCTGCTCAAGAGTCGGGCCAAGGAGAGCTGGCTGCTGTACAACCGCCTGAGCGACGAGAACGGCACCGGCAGCGCGGTGGCGGATTTCCCGAACGGCGGCTACGTGGTGATGGTCGGCAACGTCCTCCAGAAGGGCACCCGTGCCCAGAACACGCGGGTGATCGCGTACGGCATGGAGGGCATCAAGCACGAGCGGAACGCCCTGTACGTGGCCAACAACACGATGGTCTACGAGAACCACCGCGGCGGAGCGTTCTTTGTGAATGTCCAGAAGGTGGCCAAGGACTTCATACCGGTCATCCGCAACAACCTGTGCGTCGGCAAGATTCCGCTGACCAACGCCGCGCAGGCCCAGGCGGCGGGCAACGTCCTGGTCCAGACGATAGCGGAGGCCGGCTTCGTGGACGCCGTCAAGTACGACTACCACCTGAAGGCAAACTCCCCCGCCATCAACAAGGCTGGGCCGCCCGGCAAGGCCGACGACTTCGACCTGACGCCGAAGTTCCAATACGTACATCCGGCCAAGATGGAGAAACGCTCCCAGGCCGATCCGCTCGACGCGGGGGCCTTCGAATACGCCAAGTGATGCGTGGCCGATAGGCAATCTGCAAGGAGACGCTTCATGCAGGGCGCAAGGACAACGGCCATCCGGCCGCACCTCCGTTGGAGGTTGAATCTGATCAAGACATGGCCTTACCTCTTACTTGCCGTGATCGGCATGGCCCCGGCGGCTGTGGCCCTTGCGGCCGAAGGGACGGCCCGGCCGTTATCCCAAGCTGAGAAGGCCGCCGCCAATCCCGCCAAGGTTCCCGGCCAGGATCCGGCCGGTACTATCGCCGCCTACCAGGCCAAGCTCAAGAGCATGCCCAGGTTCGACAACCCGCTGATGTTCAGCACGCCCGAGGCCGATGCCGTTTTGAAGCACGTGCAGGTCTTCCCGGCAAACAGCCCATTCAACGAGGATATCAGCAAAAGGCCCGTCGCCCCCAACTCAGACGCCATGATCGCGGGGATGAAGGACCGCAAGAACCTGGCGTGGAACTCGGACATGACTTACATTCTCGTCCCGGCCGGTCAGAAGCTGGTGGACGTCAAGCTCACAGCCTATGCCGACGAGTCGGACCCGGGCCCGTACCCGGTTCCGGACAATGCCCCCATCGAGGACTGGAACCCTGCCGGCAATGAGCCGCTGGCGGTCAAGCAGGCCAAGGTCGAAGGCGGCGACCGGCACCTGATCGTACTGGACCCATTCCGCGGCCTGCTGTTTGAGTTCTACCAGGGCCGCAGAACGCCCCAGGGCTGGCAGGCGGCCTGCGAGGCCACGTTCGACATCCGGACCAACGCCCTTCGCCCCGCAGGATGGACCAGTTCCGACGCGGCCGGGCTGCCCGTCTTCCCGCTGATCGTCCGCTACGCCGACGTTGCCAGCGGCGAGATCCCGCACGCCATCCGGTTCACGGTGCATCACACGCGGGCGGCGTACGTGTATCCGGCGACGCACAAGGCCAGCAGCAAGACCGACCAGAACCTGCCGCGGATGGGCGAGCGTTTCCGGCTCAAGGCCAACGTGGACATTTCCAGCCTGTCGCCACACGCCCAAGCCATTTGCAAGGGCCTGAAGAAGTACGGCATGATCAATGCCGACAACGGCGGGGATTGGCGGATCTCCGTCGCTCCCGACCCTCGGATCAAGGGCCTGGAGGACCTGGGCAGAATCAAGGCCACGGACTTCGAGGTGATCGTGCCCACCGGCCCGAACAGCTTGACGAGATTGGCGGCGAAGGGCTCACGAAGCATTGGCCGATGCCATAGGCGGCGGCACAGTAT
>CAZSBS010000137.1:8841-10786 GCA_964605095.1 uncultured Planctomycetaceae bacterium
GCGGCGGCACAGTATTGACACGGGGGCAGGCTACAGCGACAATCAAACGGTGCGGTGACAGGCCGAAACCCCAGCGTGCGGACGGTCTGCTTGATTGGGTACACGATTGGGTACAAGGTATTTGTCGTAGGCGTAGGCCAGGAGCCCCACAAATACAAATACTTATATAATAAGTATTTACGCCCGTAGCTCAGTAGGATAGAGCGACGGTTTCCTAAACCGTAGGTCACAGGTTCGAATCCTGTCGGGCGTAGTTCTTGCATGAGCGCATTACTTCCCGACTTCTTCGGGCATGTGATTCCTTTCGGTTCGAATCTTGGACGGTCATGCGTAGTCTTCTGCTATCCGGTGTGGCTCAAGGTTTCCAGCCGAATTGAGCCGGCGCGAGTCGCCCGTGGCAATCTGAAGCCTGAAGTCTGAAGCCTTGCTTTGCCCTCAGCGGACCATCCACTCGTAGAGTTTGTAGTGCTGGCCGTCCATTCCGAGGGCCTCGTAGGCGGCCATGGCGGTGCGGTTGTCTTTTTCGACGTACAGGCGCAGGCCGCAAAGGGACTCATCGGCTTTCACGAGCGACCGCAGGTGCCCGTAGAGGGCCTTCAGCACGCCGCGCCGGCGGAACTCCGGCAGCACGTAGAGCGAGTGGATCCACCAGACCGCGGCGTTGCGCCAATCGGACCATTCGTAGAGGGTCATCGTGCAGGCGACGGTTTGCCCATCGACTTCGGCCAGCCAGTACAGGCCCTTGTTGGGGTTGTCCACGACAGCCCGGACGCCCTTGCGGACTGTGCTCGGGTCGAGCGTCAGGTTCTCGCTTTCGGCGGCCAGGGCGCACTGGAAGGACGCGATGGTCTCGACGTCCGCGGCGCCAGCCTGGCGTGTCTTGATGTTTGTTGCGACTGTCACGACTGAACATCTCCTGTCTGGGCTTTTTTTGCTTGCGTCTCTGGCGCCTGGTTTGAGGTGGCCTGGCACAATAGTACAGGGAATTCGGCCTTGGAACCAGTGGCTTGACAGTGGCATCAATCGCGCGGCGGCAGTAGAGTTAGGTGTGTCGTCGGGGCGGGGCGTTCCCGGCCGACGGCCAAGGGAACGTGGAGAACCCCATGCAAGTAATGTTCACATGCCAGTGCGGGCAGGCGCTTCGTACGGAAGCAGGCCAGACGCCTGTCTGCGTTCAGTGCCCGTCGTGCGGCAAGATGATAACGGTCTGGCCGCCCGCAGGATCTGCCGGCGGCGCGGGCGGTCCTCAGCCTGCCGGCGGAAAGGCCCTGACTGCGCTGGTGCTGGGCCTCTGTGGGCTGGTGCCGGTGGTCGGCGTTCTGGTGGCGGTGCCGGCGATCGTGCTTGGGCTGATCGTGCTCGTGCGAAAGCTGCCAGGCCGGGGATTCGCAATCGCCGGACTGTCCGTGGCTGTCGGGTCGCTGCTGACGATCCAGGCCGGTACGGCCCTGTACGCGATCATGATGTATAGTATGTTCACGACGATTTCGTCACGGGCAATAATGGCCCCGACAGCCACCGCCTGGGCGTCCGCCCCGCCCGTGACCATCGTCGGCGACATGCCCGCGGATGCCTCCGCACCCCGCCTCAGCGCCGACGAGATAGCCGACGCGCTGGCAATGGGCTTCGACCTGGCCGAGAACCCAGGCGCCGCCGCGGCCGCGATCAAAAAGGCTAGGCTGCTCTATGACGCGCGGGCCTTGCCGGGCAACCGGTTCGAGTGCCTCAGGCAGTACGATCTGCACCTTGCCCGCCGCGGGCGGGCGAGCTTTGCCGACCCTGCCGACGCCGAAAAGCACCGGCAGGCATACGACGAACTGGTCGAGGCCATTCGGGGCAAGTACGACCGTGCCGAGAAGCTCGAGGAAGGCCGCGACTGGCCCGGGGCCAGGAAGGTCTACGAATCGATCCTCGCCGAGGTGCCGCTGGTGGACAATCCCATCCA
>CAZSBS010000137.1:10886-12997 GCA_964605095.1 uncultured Planctomycetaceae bacterium
CTTCTATCAGGAAAGGACACACCATGGATACGCGAACTACCGCCTTGGAGGAGAAGGTGGCCTTCCTAGAGGACAGCCTCTCCAGGATCTCCAGGACCGTCGAAGAGATGAACGTCCAGCTTGTCGGGGTGATGAAGGAGGTGCATAACATTCGCCGCAGCCGAGGCCCGGCGGACCAGGTCGACACCGAGGACAGCGAGCACGTCCGGCACTTTTGACGGAATGAAAAGCTGCCCTAAGACCTGCCTACCAACAGGCAGGCCTAAGAGTTATGCTCTGACCCGCGTTGTATCCTGGGCAGGCTGTGGTATGATGTCCGCTGAAGGGTCTCGCTTCAGGAAAGCCTATGACAGGAAATGACCGCCTCAATAGCGAACTCGGGAAGCTGACAGAAGCCATTTTGGCCAGCTACGCCGCCGAGGCGCGGACGCGCCGCATCGGCGAGATGTTCCTGCCCTCGCGCGAGAAGATATACGAAATCCTCGCCGAGATCCGCGTGCTGATCTTCCCGGGCTACTTCGGGCACAAGCTGCTGACCGACGAGAACGTCGGCTACCACGTGGGCAACCTGCTGGTCCGGCTGGGATCGGATTTGACCGAGCAGATCATGCACTGCATCTGCACCGGGCACCGCTGCCCGGACTGCACGACCGCGTCAGTTTGCCACGACATGCGCCTCTGCGCCGCCGACGCCGAGCGGATGACCACGGAGTTCCTCCAGCGGGCCGCGGAGATCCGTCGGCTGCTCGCGCTGGACGCCCAGGCGGCGTACGATGGCGACCCGGCCGCAAAGAGCATCGAAGAGATCATCTACTGCTACCCCGGCTTCTACGCGGTGACGGTTTACCGGATCGCGCACGAGTTGCACAGAGTCGGCGTGCCGCTGATGCCGCGGATAATGTCCGAGCACGCCCACGCCGTGACGGGCACCGACATCCATCCGGGCGCGCAGATCGGCGAGAGCTTCTTCATCGACCATGCCACTGGCGTGGTGATCGGTGAGACGACGAAGATCGGCGGGAACGTCAAGATCTACCAGGGCGTGACGCTCGGAGCCAAGAGCTTCCCCAAGGACGAGCGCGGGCGGGTGATCAAGGGCCTCCAGCGGCACCCGACAATCGAGGACGACGTGACGATCTACCCCAACGCCACGATCCTGGGCGGCCAGACGGTCATCGGCCGGGGCTCAACGGTCGGAGGCAACACGTACATTACCTCCTCCATCGAGGCCGGCAGCCTCGTCCGCCAGGAGGGGCCGCGGCTGGAGGTGCTCAACAAGAAGGCCAAGGGTCCGGGGCCGGCTCAAGGGGCCTCTTGAGCCGCCGATCAATGGCGGGTATATTCCGCCGCTGGCGCCGCAAGGCCGAATCGAAGGATTTGATAGAATGGACGCGGACCTGCTGAACCTGACTGATGATTTCTTCGTCAACCTCAACTTGCAGACCACCCTGCCGCTGCCGCGCAGCCGCGAGACGGTCCTGCAATTCTACGAAGCCGTGCAGAAGCACTTCACCGACATGCGCAGCTTCTACCAGCGCGAGGGCGGCGAATATGTCCTCGAAGGCGACCGCGAGTCCGGCAGCTACCAGTGGGCGGAATTGCAGGCCCATCAGCTCTCGGCCGGATATTTCAACCCGCCCCGCCTCCAGGATGCCTACAGCCTCCACGCCTGGCTACTGGAGCGCTGCGTGTATTTCCTGGGAGTCAGCGGCCTGGACGTCGAGGCAATGGACGTGATGTTCGGCTTCAACCTGAATTACTGCGGTAACCGCGACCAGATCGTGGCCGAGGCGCTGCTCAGCGGCTCGCCGCTTGCCAGCCTCGTCAACGACCCCAACGTCCGCGCCGTCGAGAGCGAGCCGAGCATCGTGGTGGCGCTGGACGAGCAGTGCCACCTCCAGGCCCGACTGTCGCTGGAGACGCGATCCAGCAGCTACCAGGTCCGCACCGGCCAGTACGAGGAAGAACCAATCAGCATCTACTTCACCATCCGGCGATATCCCTCGCCCAGCGAGATTATCAACCTGTCGGAGTCCTTCGCCCACCAATGCCGGACCTGCGAGGAAATGGCCACGAGAATCATCGTGCCCAACATCATCCAGCCCATCCTG
>CAZSBS010000138.1:0-8177 GCA_964605095.1 uncultured Planctomycetaceae bacterium
TCCAGCGGATGCAGTTGCGACTACCCCATCCAGGCCTCGATGGCACTGGCGCCGGCCCCGGACGGACGGTGACGAAGAAGATAATGATTCATCGCAGACCAACGGTCCCTGTGAGAGAGCGCCAAGAGAATAAGGCTCTTCCGGTTTTTGCGTGGGTAGGCAGAGGACAGGACGGCACTTGGGACGGGCTTTTGGGGGCGCTGCCCCCAAGCCCCCGGAGTTTATCGCTTTACGGCTGCCGGCAGGCGACGTACGATGACGTCTGCCATCGAGCGGGATAGGGCAACGCAGGAGTGCGACCCGAGCGGCTCGACGGTGCTGACGGCAGGCGGGCGTCTCCCGACGGGGGACGCCCACCCCTTTCTGCCGGCAGCGACAAAGCGCTAAACTCCGGGGTCTGGGGCGGAGCCCCAGGCTGACAATGTACCTACGCAAGAACCGGATGAGCCCAAAATAAGATAGAACGTGAAAGGCCGGCAAATGAACATTAAGCGCACTGACGCACAGGGCACGCGCCGGACCCGTCGCGGCTTTCTTCGGGCTGTTGGCTTCGGCGCAGCCATCGCGGCCGGAGGGCTGGGCAGGCGGGGAGTCTTCGCCGCCGACACCCCGGCCGGCGCACAAGGCAAGGACAATCGCCCCAACATCCTGTTCGCCTTTGCGGATGACTGGTCCTGGCCTTTCGGGTCCATCTCCGGCGACAAGGTTCTCAAGACGCCCACATTCGACCGCGTCGCGCGCGAGGGCGTGCTGTTCAACCATGCTTTCGTGGCCGCACCGTCATGCTCGCCCAGCCGGGCCGCGATACTCACCGGACAGTGGCACTGGCGGCTCGAGCAGGCAGTCAACCTCTGGAGCACCCTGCCGGCGAAGTTCCCGGTCTACCCGGACCTGATCGAGCAGGCGGGCTATCACGTGGGCTTCACCCGCAAGGGATGGGGGCCCGGCAGCGTCACCGAGGGCGGGCGCAGCCGAAACCCCGCGGGCAACTCGTTCAAGGACTTCGGCGCCTTCATGTCGGCCCGCCCGGCGGGCAAACCGTTCTGCTTCTGGTTCGGCAGCCACGACCCGCATCGCGGCTACAAGCTCGGCTCCGGCGTCGCAAGCGGGATGAAGCTTGCCGACGTTCGTGTGCCGGCCTGCCTGCCGGACAACGAGACCACGCGCTCGGACCTGTGCGACTACTTCTTCGCGGTCCAGCGATTCGACCGCGACACGGGCGAGATAATCAAGGCCATCGAGGACGCCGGCGAGTTGGACAATACGCTGGTAGTCGTCTCCGGCGACAACGGCCTGCCCTTCCCGCGATGCAAGTCCAACCTGTACGATACCGGCACGAACGTGCCGCTGGCGGTGCGCTGGCCGGCAAAGGTCAAGGGCGGGCGCGTCGTCGAAGACTTCGTCAGCCTGACCGACCTGTGCCCGACGTTCCTCGAAGCCGCCGTCCTCAAGCCTCTGGAGTGCATGACCGCGCGCAGCTTCATGAACGTCCTGGCGGCCAAGAGCGGCGGGCAGGTCGATGCCACACGTGACCACGTCCTTACCGGCATGGAACGCCACGCCAACGCCCGCGCGGGCAACGTGGGCTACCCGATGCGTGCCTACCGCACCGCGGAGTACCTCTACATCCGCAACTTCGCGCCCGACCGCTGGCCTGCCGGCGACCCGGAGGCCTACCGCGACATCGACGGCGGGCCCACCAAGTCCTACATGCTCGCCCACCGCGAAGACCCGGCCGTGAAACCGCTGTTCGAGCTCGCCTGCGGCAAGCGTCCGGCCGAGGAACTCTACGACCTCAAGGCCGACCCCGCCCAGCTCAAGAACGTCGCGGGCGACCCGGCCTACGCCGAGACCCTCAAGAAGCTCTCCGCCGCCCTGACCGCGGAACTCAAAGCCACCGGCGACCCGCGCATAGTAGGCGGCGCCGAGATAATCGACACCTACCCCTACGGCGGCGGTGGCGGTGGCGGCGCAAAGAAGAAGGCCCCCGCCAAGGCCAAGGCGAAGGAGTAACTCGCAACCCGATTGAATCTCATGCGGTAGCGGCGGGCCTGAGTCGAACGCCAGAGCTCCCCTGAGTCGGCGAAGAAGAATATGCCCTTACGGGCACACTACAAACGCCAGAGGCACCTTCGAATCTCGCGGAGCGTTCGTAGTGACGCCGTCAGGCGTTATGTTTCTTGGCAACGGCTGCCGCACGAGATTCATTCAGGATGCGTATAATCCCCCTCTGATGTTTCTTTTTCTTCCTCTCTCTTGCTTCTACTCCGCGACCTCTGCGTTCTCCGCGATGATATTCATGGCCGGGTCTTGGCGGAAGGTCTGGCGGAGCATATCGTAGAGTTCGGGGTGTCGTGCGGCGAGTTGGCGCGGGGCCTTGAAGAAGTACTCCGTCGAGACGGCGAAGAACTCCTGCTCGTTGGTGAAGGCGTAGGCGGGCATGTCGTCCCAGTCGTCGCGGCGGCGGTGTTGGCCGGGGCGGCGATTGTCCCGGCCGGCGGGTGCGGGGGCTTCGCGGCCTGGGGGGCCTGGGGCAGCGTCGTCGGATTCATCATCGTCCATGTCCTCGATGGCGTCGGAATGGCGGCGATCATCGTCGCGGCCAAGCTCATGGTGGACGAGGTCCAGCCACTGGCGGATGCGGTCTCGCGGCAGCCAGGCCGGCACGCCGTCGATGGCGCCGTCGCCCTCGTCGACGAGATGCGCGAACTCGTGGATGCCGACGTGCATCTTGTCGCGCGAACGGGCAAATCCGCGGATCAGGTCCGCCTTGGACAGGATCAGCGTGCCGTGGAACGAGCCGCCGCGGTTGCCGACCATGCCGAGCATTGGGTCGGGATCGTCGTCGTCGTCGAACACTTCCGGCCTGGCGACGAACTGGCCCGGCTTGATGAGCACCTCGCGAAGGGTGGCGTAGTCCCAGTCCGGAAAGCCCAGGATGGGGATGACCGCGCTGGCGGCGACCAGGACGCGGACAGCGTCATCCACCTCGCAGCCCGCGCCGGTGATGGGCGTCTCGTCGAGGAAGATGGCTGCGAGCCGGCGGAAGCGTTCCTGGGCGGCGGGGTCGAGGTTGCGGTAGTACACCACCCGGCTTTCAAGGATGGCGGCAAGGTCAGGGGCGAGTCCGCGGCGGATGACGGCCTGGCGGCGGCGCATGACCCGCGTGCCGAAGCTATAGAGCTTCAGGCCCGCGACGAGGGCAAGGCCAATCGCGACGGCTGTGGGGATAAGGCCAAGGTCCACGACGAATGCCACGGCCGCGATCGTGGCCGCGACGACCGCCGCCAGGACGGCGGACCATCGCCTGTTCGTACTGATTCGCCGGGGGGTGGGGATCATGGCTTGGGCAGCCTTTTGAGAAGCCTGCCTGCCGCAGCTTCAGCGAAGGCAGATGGCATGGGCGTCGTTTTGTCCGCGTTCAGCAACCAGAGCCCAATCCGCCCCGTAGGGGCGAAGGACTGTAGCCACGGGTGAAGCGCAGCGAAACCCGTGGAAGCGATTCGTTCCCCTTTTCCGCTCGCCCCGGCAGGGGCAAAGGAAGCGCTCCTCCGCCCCTGCCGGGGCGGACTTATTAGGCTGACTATATCCACGGGTTCCGCGACGTCTGAAGGCGTCGCTCCACCCGTGGCTACATTCCCCGGCCCCGCCGGGGCCGCTGGGGCCGGGGCAGGCGCAGTGGCCGGCGCGGTGGGGGGTGCCGGCGCAGGCCCCGCCGGGGCAGGCAGTCGGGCCTCGACGATCTGGCGGAGCAGGGCGAACTCGAAGTCGAAGACCTTTCGCTGCTGGGCGTTTGGCACGATGTCGGGCGAGGCGCCCATTTCGGCGTCGCTGAATCGCGAGGCAAAGCCCACGGCGACGACGGCCCCGCGGCCCTTGCGGGCGACGGAGGCGACAATCGCGGGAACCGGCTTTGTCGCCGCGCCGGGCTCGGTCGGTATTGCAAGGCTCACCAGCGGCGCGGGGCCCTCGACCGCCCACGCTTGCGAAATTCGAAGCGACGGAAGGTCGCCCCCAACCGTAATGCCCGAAACCGGCTGCCGGTCCATGCTAAACTTCAGTCCGAACGGTTCGAGCAGGCGATTGGCGGCGGACTTCTTGTTGTCGGGCGAGTCCATCACCAGCAGCGTGCCGCCGGATTCGACGTATGCCTCCATCATTCGCCGGTACTTACCCGTGACTTCGCCAGAGGGCCTGATGACGACGATGGCGTTCGGCTCGCCGGTGAAGGCGTCGCCGAGCAGCCCGGCCTCGACGGCGCGGCGCGGGAAGTATCCCAGTCGCAGGATCGAGAGCTCGAACTGCCCGAACCCATCCCGCCCTCCGGCGAGCCTGCCGGCGTGGGGCAATCGGATGTCCGAGAGGCGGCTGTCGATAGCGATCTGCACCATCGGCAGCGTGGGTTTGGGCGGCGGCATTTCGGCGCGGTTCCAGATCGGCACGGCGACGATCGTCCCGGCCCAGCCGAGCGCCGCCGCTCCTACCGCCAGCGGCCAGGCCTTGTGCATGGGCCTGGTTGTCGCCAGCGCCAGCAGCGCCAGGCAGGCGCCTACGAGCACCAGCACCCACCGTGGGTCCGGCATGCGGTTTTCGCGATTGAGCCAGTCCAGCAGGCCGAGCATCAACTCGCGGCGCCGCGGCTCGAAGGCGGCCAGGTTGGTGAAGCTCGACGCATCGGCGATGGCAGCCACCCTGCCGGCCCCATGCTTGTGCGCCCAGATCTGCGCGAAGGCGCCATATCGCATGTCCGGCCGATTGGCGTCGGCGGGGCGGTAGCCGCGGGCAGAGTAGTCGGCGGGCAGGCTCTTTAGCCCGCCGCGAAGGATGACCGCCCTGCCCTCGTCGAAGCGTATCGTCGCACCGCCGACAAGGCTGACCGGCCCGACATACTGCATGATCGGATGTGCGGCGAGCGGCTGCCATCCGTCGATTTCGGCCTCGGCCCCGGCCGTGCCAAAGGGCGCCCCGGGCGGGTCGATCGGCAGGGCCGTGTCGTATTGAATGCCAAAGCCGAATCGCGCCGCAAGGGCGTTGAGAATCTCGGCTGAGCCGAATGCGTTGGTGTGCTCGCCGACCATCAGAACGCCGCCGCCACGCCGGACGAACCGCTCGACGGCGGCGATCTCCTGCGGCGTGTACGCCTTGGAGGGCGCTTTGAGCACGAGCACGTCCACATCGCGCAGGTGCTCTTCGGCCAGCGGGGTCTTGATGAGGCTTGTCCTGTAGAAGCGCGAGACGTAGTCGCTGATGCGGCTCCAATTGCGTACTGCGGCCGGGCCATACCATTCGGTGTCCAAGGGGCGGTCGGTCGCCGTAAAGTCGAAGTCCTTTCCGGGCCATGGCTGCTGTGAGTGATATTCATCCCAGAGGATGCGTCCCGGCTTGGCCCGCCCGGCGGGATCCCATACGACGGCGGCGGTTATCGCCGCTCCCGCCAGCAAGGCCGCGATCGTGCCGACTACGGCCGGGCCGCCGATACGCCGTTCGTGCTTGCCGCCCGGGGCTCTTGTCGAGATCGGCTCGGCCGGGCTGGAGGTTCGCCCGACGCGCCAGGCCAGCAGCACCGGCCCGGCCAGCATCGCCAGGCAGAGCCACGGGCTGAGGAACTGGTCGGTCAGGTTCGCGGCGCCGCCGGAGACCGCCGGCATGGCGCGGTGGCAGTAGATGCCGATCATCAGCGCCGCGCGAAGCGGCAGCCAGAGCGCCGTCGCCACAGCCAACCGCACGAACATGCCGCAGCCGGGCCAGAGTCCCCGCCGGTCGGCAGCAGCCTGCCAACTCCGCAGGACGATAATTGCAGCCGCCCCGGCCAGGAAGCAGCCGGTGACCGGATCGAGCAGCAGTTCCCAGGTGGCGCCTATGTTGTGGACGGCCCCGCCGGCCTGGACAGCCAGGTTGTTGCCGACCAGTGGAATGTTGGACCCCAGCAGCCTGGCCGCCAGCGCAAGCGGGCCATCCGTGCCGGTATGCAGCAGCCCGGCGACGTATGCGACCACCTTGGCCAGCGCGGCGGGAAGCTCGTGGCAGCGCGCAGTCAGGGCTGCATAGGCGAATATCGCCAGCGACTGGGCCGAAAGGACCAGCCCCGCCGCCAGAAGCGGCGCGCCGACGCGGCGGAGCCATTCCCGCGCGACAGGCAGCCCCACCACCAGCAGCCCCGCGGCCAGCAGGGCCGGCCCAATCCGCCAAGGCCAGCCCAGCATCCAGGCCGCGGGCAAAATGAAGACCGCGCCGATAATCGCCGCCGCCCCCCCAGGCCGGCCGGCAAACGCCCCCGCCATGAAGGCCGTGCCCAGGCCAACCAGCACCGCCCAGGCTATCATGTCCGCCTGGTGGTAGTAACGCAGGCCCACCAGCCACGAGGCCGAGAGAAGCGCAACGCCGATCCATGCCTTCCTCATGGCCGGGCCTCCGGGGAGCCATTGGCGCCGGCACCCGTCGTGGGCGTCGAGGCCGGGCCGGTGCCCGCCGGCGAGGGCTCGCGGGCTTGCGCCAGCAGCCAGCGCCAGAACTCGACATTCTGCCTGTTGGCCTCGTTGGGCTTGCCGGGCTTTGCCTCGATTTCCAGGTTGCGGTTTGCGGCGAAGGTCGCATCGCCGATCAGCACGACCTTGCCCGCCCCGAAGCTCGTCATGACGACCACGGCCTTGTCCCGCCGGGCGCGAACGAGCGTTTGCGTCCGGGTCCCTCCCCCAGCCACCGGCCAGGCGGACTGGAAATGCACGGTCGCGCGGCGTTTTTTGCCTGATTTATCCGAAAGCCTGGTTGCGGCATTATCGCCGTCGGGAAGGTAACTCAGCCCAATCCGGCCCAGCGGCTGGGGCATGGGCGCGTTGGCGTTGGCCGGGGGCGGCGTGTCGCCCACGACCAGGCCGAAATCGGCAAGCATATCCGCGACGGCATCTTGCTGCTGCCACCCGGCCAGGCAGATGAACACTCCCCCCTTGCGAACGAAGCTCGACAGTTTGCGGCGCTCGTCGCCCGTAAACGCCCTCTGCGGGGCCACGGTAACGAACACGCCCGCCCGCTCGAGCCGCGCGGCGTCGAAGCGATCCATCGACATCACCACCATGCCACTTCGCACGAGCGTAAGTGCCAACTCGTCCAGGCTGGCGGGCCGAGCCGGCAAGGTGCTGAAGTCGCCCAAGTGCGACCGATCTATGTACGCCAGGCCGTTCGGCGTCCGGCCGCGACCGTCGGGCAGCGGCTGACATCGCCGGTCCGTCGCCTGGGTCGATGCCCACAAGCCGCAGGCCAGGATGATGGCCACGGTGCCCGGCCGAAGCGCACCGGCCCTGCCGAGCAGCAGCATCGCAAGCACCGCCCCAGCCAGCAGGCAAACCGCCTGCCGCCAGAATGCCGCCGGGCTTGGTGGCCTGGCCGCGAGATAGCCCAACAGCCTGCCGACATACGCGTGCGAGCCAACGAGAGCAAGGTTGTCCAGGACCGCCCCGCCGGCCAGGGCGACGACGCTGCCCTTGCCCAGCTTCCGCTCGGCGGACAGGATGAGGTCGCCGAGCTTCTCTCCGGCATCGTACTTGCCATTTGCGGGCGCGCCGGCGCCGCCGGCGTCGGGTGCGTCAGCCCAGCCCCATCGCCCCGCCAGCACCGGCCAGGCCGGCAACTCGATTGCCAGCGGCGCGCCGCCGGCTGGCCCGAAAACTCCCCCGCCGGCGCCGATGCCCGTCGTCGCCGGGTGCGAGAGGGCCTCGATGGACCCCGCCCAGCCCTTGACGGCCGGAATGGCCGCGCCGGGCCGCAGCCGCATCGACGCGGCGTGCAGCAACTCGTTGCACGGGCCGGTGGCATTGGCGTCGGATGATCCCGCCACCAGCAGCGATCCGCCGCCTCGGACGAAATCGCCGATCCTCGCAAGCTGCCCGTCCTGCCAAGGCCGGTTGGGATCGAGCACGAGCAGCACGCTGGCGCCCGCCAAGTCCGCCGGCGAGAGGTCCGCGGAAACGGACCATCGCCCGCCGAGGCTCTCGACGAAGTCGCCCAGCATGCCGAACGACTCCGCCTCGGCCAAGGAATCCAGCGTGACGACCTTCTTGCCCGCCAGCGAGCATGGCCCGGGCGAAAACGTCGCGGCAAACGGCAGCGCCGCCGCAACGACAATCGCCGCCGCCAGGCCCACAAGCCTTAGCCCGTTCGTAGTGACGCCGTGAGGCGTTATC
>CAZSBS010000138.1:8277-12950 GCA_964605095.1 uncultured Planctomycetaceae bacterium
CGCCGCCAGGCCCACAAGCCTTAGCCCGTTCGTAGTGACGCCGTGAGGCGTTATCCCGTTCGTAGTGACGCCGTGAGGCGTTATCCCGTTCGTAGTGACGCCGTAAGGCGTTATCTCGTTCGTAGTGACGCCGTGAGGCGTTATCTCTGGGGCCGGCCAGGTCGACCAGCGGATCATTGCCGCCGCGATGGCCAGGTCGATCGCCCCGGCCAGGGCTGGCACATTCCACGGCGCCAGCGTTCGGACGGCTGCCGCCCAGTCCCAGAGCCGCCGCGCGGTATCCGGCAAGGTCGAGACGATCCGCGGGCAAAAAGCCAGCACCACGAGGTAAAGCAGGTGCCCCGCCACTATCGTAAAGAATATCAGCAGCCCGCGATAAACCCTTCGCCTCCGCATGGCCGGCAGGTAGCCCGCCAGTAGCGCCAGCATCGTTACGAGAAAATCCACCCCGCCGAAGGTCGCACCGGTCCACAGCGGGCGATCCGCCGCAGCCGAGCCCGCCAGGCCCAGCACCCGCCCGAGGCGATCTGCGGCAACCCACAGGACCGGCACGGACGCAACCAGCAGCCGCCAGAGAGCCAGGACCACCAGCGCCTGGGCGACCGTAACGAGCGCCCGCTTGGCTGGGGCCTCCTTCGTCGCCGCCAGCAGCGCCGCCAGTAGTGCCGCCGCCAGGATGTTCAACTCGGCCAACCGGGATGCACCCATCGCTACGACGAATACGCCGCCGATGATCAGCATAAGCCCGGCCGCCTTCCGGCGAGGCCGAAACACGCGATCCGTAAACACAGCCAGCGCCAGCGCCGCCCACATCAGGGCGTGTCGAAGGGCGTCGTCGAGCATGCCGACCGACCCGGCCGCGATCCACCCGCCGGCCAGACAGCTCAGGCATGCCGCCGCCGCCGGGATGGGCACCTCGCCAGTAGCGACATGCTTGGCACCGGTCAGCCGGTCTTTCGGCGCGGCGGAACCGCCGGCCCGGCCGGCCGGGCCAACGGCGATGTCGTGAACTTCCTGCGCCATTTGCATAAGTATCCCGCGCCCGGCCGGTAATCACAAGGTTTTGGCCGAGATGCCTTTGCGGGCCAGGGGAATCAGGGATAGGTCCTATAGGACCCATGGGACCCACGGCACTCAAAATTAGCCAACCGGCAGCCTTGGTGAGTATTCGACGCAGCCTAGAATTACGTGCAACCCTAGCGGGCCGTTTGTACCATGGAGTAACGCACAGGAAAGGATCGCCACGCATGTGGGATTATACCAAAGCCGTCAAGGAACATTTCCTTAACCCCAAGAACGCCGGACAGATCGATAACCCGGACCTCGACGCCACGGTGGGCAACATCACCTGCGGCGACGCGCTTCGGCTCATGGTCAAGCTGGACCCCGACCAGCGGATCGTAGACGCCAAGTTCCAGACCTTCGGCTGCGCCAGCGCGATAGCCTCCAGCGACGCCCTGATCGAACTGATCATGGGCAAGACCCTCGATGAGGCTGGGAAGATCACCAACGATGACATCGCCCAATACCTCGGCGGGCTGCCCGACGAGAAGATGCACTGCTCGGTCATGGGCATGGAGGCCCTTCAGAAGGCCATCTCGCAGTTCAAGGGCGAGCCGTTCGCCCTGGAGGATGAGGGCGAGATCATCTGCCACTGCTTCGGAGTTACCGACAAGCTCATCGAGAAGGTCGTCGCCGAGCACGGGCTTAGGACGGTCGAGGAAGTGACGCACTACACCAAGGCCGGCGGCGGCTGCGGCGCCTGCCATCCCAAGATCGAGCAGATAATTGCCCGCGTGCAACGCTTGGCCGCCACAGCCAAGCCAAAGCCCGCCGAGGCCGCCCCAAAGCCGGTGCTGACCAACCTCCAGCGGATCAAGCGGATCGAGGAGGTAGTCGAGAGCGATATCCGCCCGATGCTCAAGGCCGATGGCGGCGACATCGACCTTATCGACATCGAGGGCAAGACGGTGAAGGTGGCCTTCCGCGGGCACTGCGCCTGGTGCCGCGTAAGGGACTTCACACTGGAAGGCACGGTGGCGGCCAAGCTGAGGGAAATGGTCGATCCGGACATCGTCGTCGTGGACGTCGGCGAGAAACTCAGCGAATAGCGAATGAGGTACGGCCCTGATGAGCGACGTGATCTATCTGGACAATAACGCCACGACGGCCGTGGCGCCGCAGGTCAGGGAGGCGATGGAGCCTTTCCTGACCGAGCTATACGGCAACCCGTCGAGCATACACACCTTCGGCGGGCAGGTCGCCAAGCACGTGGACATCGCCCGCCAGCAGGTGGCTGAGTTGCTGGGCTGCCACCCGGCCGAGGTGCTCTTCACATCCTGCGGGACAGAGAGCGACAACGCCGCCATCCGATCCGCCCTGCCGGTCAACCCGCAGCGAAAGACCCTCGTGACCACCCGCGTCGAGCACCCGGCCGTGCGGAACACCTGCCACACCCTCGAACGGCCAGCGCCGATCGGCTTTGACAACCGCGTGATCGAGCTGCCCGTGGACTCCCGCGGCGAGTTGAGCCTGCCGGACGTGGGCAACGCCCTGGACGAGAACGTGGCCGTCGTGTCCATCATGTGGGCGAACAACGAAACCGGCGTGATATTCCCCGTCGAGACCATCGCCGACATGTGCCGCGACCGAGGCATACTCTTCCACACCGACGCCGTCCAGGCAGTCGGCAAGATCCCGATCAATCTTGCGGGCACCGCGATAGACATGCTGAGCCTGTCCGGCCACAAGCTGCACGCGCCCAAGGGCGTCGGGGCGCTGTACGTCCGCCACGGGTGCCGGTTCCAGCCGTTCGTCGTCGGCGGGCACCAGGAGCACAACCGCCGGGCCGGGACGGAATCCGTGCCGCTGATCGTCGCGCTGGGCAAGGCCTGCGAGCTTGCCGGGGCGAACCTCGATCGCGAGCGAACAGCCGTGCGGGCTTTGCGGGACAAGCTCGAAAAGGCCCTGCTGGCGAGCTGCCCGGACGCCCGGCTCAACGGGCATCCCGAGCACCGCCTGCCGAACACGTCCAACATCAGCTTCGAGTACATCGAGGGTGAGAGCATCCTGCTGATGCTCGACGAGTACGGCATCTGCGCCTCGAGCGGCTCGGCCTGCACCACCGGCAGCCTGGAGCCCAGCCACGTCATGCGGGCAATGGGCATCCCATACACAGCCGCCCACGGCTCGATCCGCTTCAGCCTGAGCGTTTACAACACCGAAGCCGAGATCGACAAGGTGATCGAGGTTCTGCCGCCCATCATCCGCCGGCTGAGGGAAATATCGCCCTTCGGGCGGGCACCGGCGAAGGGGTGAAGAGATTTGCGCTGTCGTGTTACGCGGCACGTATCATTACTCGCTGGGTGAACTGCCCGTAGTCAGCAATAAACGAAGCGAGGATAAGAGGAGAAGCCGAAATGGTTCACAAACCGAGTTCGATAATCCTGGCCGCGGTCGTGGCGATCGGGTTGGGGGCGACGGCTCAGGCGGGCGTGCTGCTGGTAGCCGGCTCGCCGGGGTATGACCCGGACACGTCCACGGGGCTCAAGGACGGCGAAATAGTCTACGCACCGGGCTGGGGCGTGAACAACAGCGGCATGGCCGTGGGGTCCTCGGTGAGTTACATCAGCGGCAGCCCCATGGGCAGCCGCGGCGTGCGTTGGGACTACACGGGCACCGCCGCCACCGAACTAGGCAATCTGGGCACCTCATCCGGCATCACGGACGCCTATGCCTACGCCGTCAACACCGTTGGCACGGCCGTGGGGTACGCGACGAAGTACGTCAGCGGCATCCCCGACCCCGTTTCCTTGGGCAGCCGCCCCGTGCGTTGGGACTACACGGGCACCGCCGCCACCGAACTGGGGAACCTGGGCACCACCGACGGCGTCAGCGGCTACACGGATGCCGTGGCCCTCGCCGTCAATGACGCCGGCACAGCCGTAGGGCGCTCAAATAAGTACGTCAGCAACGTCATGAATGGCACCCGCGCCGTGCGCTGGGATGCATCGGGCACTGTCGCCACCGAGTTGGACAATCTGGGCACCCGTGCCATTGGCGGCATCACGAGCGCTGAGGCCTACGCCATCAACACCGCCGGCATGTCCGTGGGGGCCGCGCTCGTGTGGAACGGCAACATCCCCCAGGGCGTCCGCGCCGTGCGTTGGGCCGCCTCGCCGAGCACCGCCGCCACCGAACTGGGGAACCTGGGTGGCATCACGGAGGCCCGCGCCCTCGCCATCAACGACGACGGCACGGCAGTGGGGTACTCGCAAAAGCCAGGCGCGGTATCCCAAGTAGGCAACCGCGCCGTGCGTTGGGCCGCCTTGAGCACCATCGCCACAGAGTTGGACAACCTTGGCCTGCGCAGCGACGACTTCACGGACGCCCGCGCCGTCGCCGTCAACGCCACGGGCACGGCCGTGGGATACTCGCAGAAGTACGACCTCGGCACCCTTGTGGGCACCCGTGCCGTGCGTTGGGACGGCTCTGGCATAGCCGCCACCGAGTTGGGCAACCTGGGCCTGGACACCAACGATTCCACCAACGCCTACGCCTGCGCCGTCAACAGCGCCGGCTCGGCTGTGGGATACTCACAGAAGTACGTTAGCAACAGCTACGTGGGCGACCGCGCCGTGATCTGGCTGCCGGACGCCAGCGCGATAGACCTG
>CAZSBS010000139.1:0-12945 GCA_964605095.1 uncultured Planctomycetaceae bacterium
GCGACCTGGAAACACTGGCGAAAATATGCAACCAGTATCTCATCAGCGACCTCGTAGCGGGCGCCGCGCTGTGTGAGGCGGTCAGCAGGCTGTGCGACTACAACGTCCGGATCAACGCCGCCAACGTCCGTGACCCAGGCCCGGCCGAGCAGATCCGCCTGGGCAGCGCCGCCGACCTCGCCGCCGCCGTAGCGTGCCGCAACCGTATCGAACAGTCCATCAAGGAAGTGCTGCCGTAACCCATGGCCAAGGAATACAATATAACCCGCACCGCCTGCCGATGCACCGTCTGCCGGCAGGAGTTGGCGACCCAGCAGGAGTTCGTGGCCACGGTCCGCGAGATAGCCGGACCCGACGACGAGGATGAGTTGGTCCGCCAGGATTACTGCCTTAACTGCTGGGAGCCCGCCCGCGAGGCGACAACGGCGGACAAGTCGGTGTTCGGCATCTGGCATGCCCGCGTGCCGACGCCCAAGGAAAAGAAGAAGACCTTCGTCGACAACGAGCTTCTGGTGAGCTTCTTCGACCGCCTCGACGACGCCGCCGAGCCGGCGAAGGTGCAGTTCCGCTTCGTCCTGGCGCTGATACTCATGCGGAAGAAGCTCCTGACGTACGACGGCATCGAGACAGGCGAAGGCGACCAGCCCTGGCTGGTGCACTTCCGCGGATCGGGGCGAAAATGCAAGGTCGCCGACCCCCACATGGACGAGGATAAGATCGCCCAGGTCAGCCGGCAACTCGGCGAAGTGCTGGAGGGGGACCTTTGAGAAGAAGTAGGTAGTAGTTAGTAGGAAGTAAGAAGTAGAAAGTAGGAAGTAGAAAGTAGAAAGCAGGAAAGAAGAAGTAGAAAGCAAGAAACAACAAGCAGGAAAGCCCAGGGACAGCAATATGAAGTGGCCTGAAGCCCAGGGATAGCAATCCCTGGGAATCTTGTAAGTGCCGACAGTGGAGATCACTGCTTTGCCACCCTTGGATCCAAGAGTCAGAACCTATGACCTTCTTTTCAAAGCATAGAACACGGACTTCATTGAGGAAGACATATGAAGTATGTTTCTCCTCTGCGCTCTCCGCGTTCTCTGCGTTGAGATATTCTTTGCTGTTTCTTCTCGGCGCGGGCCTGGCTCTGGCTGCCGGCTGCGCCGCGCCCTGCCCGGACAAACTCGCCAGCATTGACCAGATCGTCGCGGCCCACAACACCAACGCCGCCTCCGTGCCCCGACTGTGGGCGCGGGTGGAGATGGACGTAACGCTCAAGCCCCAGTCAGGACCTGAAATGACCTGGCGGTCCGGCTCGCCGACCGGCCTGCTGCTCTACCGCCGCGGCCCCAAGCCCGACGGGCCGCACGACTTCGTGCTGATCGGGCGCGAGACCGCCTCCGTCGAACTCTTCCGTCTGGGCGCCAGCATTGCCCAGGGCCTCTATTACTTCTGGTACAAGTTCGGCGACCGCGCCGGCGCATGGTATGGCCGGCTCGCCCTGGCCGGGGCGCCCGGCGTCAAACAGGCGCCCGTCGACCCGATGCAGCTACTGAGCGTACTTGGCATAACGGCCCTGCCGGCTGAGCCGGGCAAGCTCCCAGCCGTGGCCCTCAGCATGAACAACACGCCGGGCCGGTGCGCTTATGTCGTGACAGTTCTCGACCGCCAGCCTGTGAGCAATCGCGTGCTCTTCAAGCGCGAAATCATCCTGCCGTGGACCGACAAGGAGCCACCGCTGCCCACGCGAGTGAACATCTTCGACGACACGGGGCGGCGAGTCATGACCGCCGCGCTGGCGGACTATAAGCCAATCGACGTTTCCTCCATGGACAAGCCACCCACCAAATCGCCGGTGATGCCGACCGATATCGACATCGTCTGCAACGAGATGCCAGGCTCGCACACGTTCATCCGCCGGATCCGCCTGCGGATTTCGGAAATGACCGTCGAGGACAAGTGGCTGCCGGAGGCCGTGGACTTCCAGAGCCCGCCCGGCGTCGTGCCCGTGCTCGCTGACCAGCCCGGCAAGAGCGCAAAGCGAGGTGAAAAGTGACCAGATGCCTGGCGCACGCGACCGCCGCATTGGCGGCGATCCTGCTGGCTGTCGGGTCATGCCCGGCCGGGGAGCCCAGGTTCCTTCTGACCGGCTCGGACTCTGCCGTCTGGCTGGTCCGGGGCGACGACGCGGAGCACACCTTTGACATAGCTCTTCGCGAGAAGGGCGGCAACTGGAAGTGGCTCTTCCAGCAACTCGCGGGCCGACCCGACCAGGCCATCGCCGGCACGCAAAAACTGCACGTGCTTTTCGTGGCGCCCCTGGAGGAGCTGATCTTCGAAGAGTCTGGCTCACAGGCGCCCGCCCTGACGCCGCAGGATCCCCTCTGGCCGGCCGGGGCGGCGCCGCTTGCGATGTGCCAATGGCAGAATGCCAACTCCGGCCAATTCGTCGGCATCGCGGCCGTCGTGCCCCGCACGCCCGGGCCGACGACGGCCTCGGCGCCGGCAACCGCCAGCGCCCCCGCGGCGGCGATGTCCGAGTTGCACCCCCGGCCCGCCACCCAGTCCGCGCGCGGCGAGCGAACCGTCACCCTGGGCATATTCCGCCGCCCCGGCTCGCATTGGACGCACCTGGCCGACCTGCCCGACGTGACGATCAGCGACTCATCACGAGTCCTGGCGACGACCGCCATGGGCCGGCTCTACCTGATGATCGCCGAGCCCGGGCGCGGTCCCAACCGCATGCTGGAGTGGGCCGACGGGCAATGGCGGACCATCCCGCTGGCCGAGGCAGTCGCCGAGGATGCGCCGCTGGCAATGGCAACCGTCGCAAAGCGGGTGGTGGTGGCGCTGGCAGGCAGTGCCGACAAGGCCGGCCGCCGCGGCGTAAAGCTGGCGGAAATGACCACCGATGCCGCCGGATTCTCCGTCCAGACGCTGCTGCTTGGCAATGAGCCCTTCACCTTCAAGGTGGGCACACTGCCCGAGATCGCCCGGATGGGCGACCAGTTGGCCATGCTCTGGCAGGACGCCAACGGCCTGGCTTTCGGCACATGCCAGCCGCGACTGGGCCAACTCGTGCCGACCGGGGCCCTGAACATTTTCGACCACGCGCCCGAAGGGGATGCCGCGCAGGAACTGCTCCAAACAATCACCTGGATCATCGTGGTTGGAATCTTCGCCATCACGATGCTCTACCGACCCCAAGGCGCCACCGAACCGTTCATCCTGCCCGCCGAGGCCAGGCCGGGCAATATCGGCAAGCGGCTGCTGGCGCTGCTGATCGACCTGCTGCCATGCAGCCTGCTGACCAGCCTGGCCTGGGAGGCGTGGCTTATAGGCACCAAGGCAATGAGCGAGGCCCAACTGACCGACATGGTTCAGCGGGCCGCCAGGGCAATCCAGAACGACAAACAGTCGGACTTTCCGATCGATGTCGCCATTCTGGGCATCGCCGTGATGGCGGTCTTCGTGATCTACTGCCTGGTTATGGAAGCCCGCTACGGCGCAACGCTGGGCAAGATGCTCCTCAAGCTCCGCGTCGTCGGAAACGGCGGCCGGCGCCCGGACCTTCGCCAGTGCGTGATACGAAACCTCATGAAGATCATCGAGATCAGCGCGATGCCGCCGCTGATAATGCTTGTCCTCGTCTCGATGGTCATGGTCATCACGCGCTACAACCAGCGGTTCGGCGACCTGCTTGCTCGCACGGCCGTCATCGACGCCGCCAGCCTGCCCCTTGGGGGCCTGCCCCCGGGACAAACCCAGACCGGCGACAACCAGCCCGCGGACACAGGATCATCCCCCCCGCCGCTGCCGCCGAAACCGGACAATGATGATGATGAATCAAACGCATCCTGAATGAACCTCGCGCGGCGGCCATTGCTGAGAAACATAACGCCTTACGGCGTCACTACGGACGCTCCGCGAGATTCGAATAGGCCTCTGGCGTTCGTAGTGTGCCCGTCAGGGCATATTCTTCTTTGCCAGCCCCCCACTGAGGCATTACCGCTTCGTGTCCCGCTTCACTTGCCTTCGGCGAACAGGCCGATCTCGGCAATCGCCGGACAGACCGGCGCCTTGACGATCCGCAGGCGGACCTTGTCGGTGGTAACCGCGCTGCCGCGGACAAGTCGGCAGTTGCCGATGCTCGTGCCCTTGCCGAACTCGGCCCATTGGCCGTCCTTGAACTGATCCAGCGCGAACTCCTCGATGCGCTGGCCGAGAGGCAAATGCTCGCGGATGCGGACGATGTTGAACGTGACCGGCTTGCCGAGGGCCAGGATAAGCTCGGGCGCCGTGACGCCGTCGTCGGTGGCCCAGTAGGTGTCCCGCTTGCCATCGAGGACGTTGCCCGCCGCGAACCGCGCATCCTTGCCGCGCACGTTGTCGGCCGTCGCCTTGGCGCCCTGGGCGAGGTCTTTCGCGAAGGTCGCATCGAGCAGACGACGGAACTCGCGGAGCGACTTGACGTCGCTGTCGTGGATTTGGCCGCGGCGGTCCGGCGGGATGTTTAGCAGAAGCGACGCCCCGCGCCCGACGGACACAAAGTAGAGGTCCATGAGGTTCTGCGGCGTGCGGACCCTGGCGTCCTCGCCGGCATGGTAGAACCAGCCGGGGCGGATGGATACGTCGCACTCGGCGGGCACCCAGTGCGTCCCGGGGCGGTCGCCGACGTTCAGCCGCCTGGCATCGGCGATCCCCGGCGCGTAGTTGTCGCGGTTCAGTGTTGACCAGCACGTCTCGCCGGCCGTGCCGTGCTCGTTGCCGACCCAGCGGACATCCGGCCCGGCGTCGCTGAACATGCAGGCGTTGGGCTGAAGCTCGCGGACGATCTTCGTCGTGTTCGGCCAGTCGTAGTAGGTCCTGGCGTCGATATTGCGTTTCCCCCTCTCGCCGCCGTAGTAACCGGTGCCGCCGTTGGCGCCGTCGTACCAGACCTCGAAGATCGGCCCGTAGTTGGTCAACAGTTCGCGTAGCTGATTGCGGTAATAGGTGATGTACTCGCCCTTGCCGTAATCCTTGTGGTTGCGGTCCCACGGCGAGAGGTATACGCCGAACTTCAGCCCGCCCTTGGCACAGGCATCGGCGATCTCTTTTACGACGTCGCCCTTGCCGTCCTTCCACGGGCTGTTCTTGACGGAGTGCTCGGTGAACTTCGACGGCCAGAGGCAGAAGCCGTCGTGATGCTTGCAGGTGAGGATAAGCCCCTTCATGCCGGCGGCCTTGGCGGCGCCCACGATCTGCTCGGCGTCGAAGGCCGTCGGGTTGAAGACCGACTCCTTCTCGTCGCCGAATCCCCATTCCTTGTCGGTGAAGGTGTTCACGGTGAAATGCAGGAAACCGTAGAACTCCATTTCGTGCCATGCCAACTGCCGCGCACTCGGCAGCGGGCCGTACGGGGCCGGTGGCTCGACGGCCGATGCAGTGGCCGCGGCAAGCGTCGCGGCGGCTAGTGTGGCGGCGAGCAACAGTGCGATTGTCATAGGTTTTCCGATCATGCGGAGTCTGCCTTTGTCAGTTGGGGGCGCTGGCGTAGTAGTATATGCAACTGCGGTACGGGACCGTCAGGCTTTTCCCGCCGACGAAGGGCTTGAGGGCCGGGGCCTTTCCGGTCTTGCCGTTGAACGGCTCGCCCAGGTCGTGCTTGTAGGTCAGGCGGATCAGGCAGGACTTCCTGAAGCTGATCTTGTCCGTGTCGCGGGTGCGGACCGTTGCGGCCAGGGTGCCACCTTTGCCGGTCCGCTCGTTGCGGATAATCGCGCAATGGCCGTCCGATTCGAGGCCCGGAAACCCCCATGAATGGCCGTAGAAATCCTCAGCCCCGAGGCACTCGCCAGTTGGCTCTTTGTCGCCGTCCAGGTATATCTCATGGTTGCCCTCGCACGTGCCCTGACCGCCGGCGCACGCCGGATCGTCCCCTTCGAGTTGCAGCCAGTGGGCGACGATCGTGCCCGGCGACCGGATGTCGCACAGGACGAGGTCCTCGTGCGGGAACTGGAACTGCCCCGCCATATACGCGACCCGCAGGTAGCCGCACTCCTTGGGGATCGAGGGCACAGCGTCCCATTGAACCTCCATGTAGCCGAGCAGGTCGGCGTCGGTCGGGTTCTCGATCTCGATCCGTATGTGCTCGCGAAACGGCATGGGCAGGCGGAAGTTGTGCGAAGCCCGCACCCGCGAGAAGTAGATCGTATGATACGGCTTGGTCGCACCCTGGATGTCGCCCAGGAAGTCCATGAGCGGCATCTCGATGGCGGGCTTCTCCAGGCCGTCGTACCACACGCGAAGCACCAGCTTGCTCGCGTCGCCGCGGGCATAATCCGACACGTGAAAGAACGTCACCACCCCCGGGCCTTTCTGGTCCAGAACCGTAACCTTGGCGTGCGGTTTCAAGGTCGGCGTGTCGGGGTACTTGTCCAGCGGCCAGGTCCGGGGAACCACGTGCGTCTTGGCGTCCGGCACGGCGCTGATTTGCAGCCAGTTGTTCGAAATCGACTGGGCGGAAGAACTGCAACCGAGCACGAGAACGATTGCCCCCGCGAGGAAGACGGCGACCGTCAGGGATGGTGCGTTCATGAATGACTCTCCCTCAATACTGGACTTACCGGATGACCTTGCCCAGCCGCGCCGCCGGGCGATTCATCGTGCATTATACCGCCCGCCGCCAGGGACTTCGAGGATCGCGCGAAGCGAAAGAAGTACGATTATGTCCTTGCGGGCACACTACGAACAATGCCCGGATGAATCTTGCCCCGAACGCGGCGCGGCGGTAGCATTTACCCGTAGCCGGGGAGCTTAGCACCGGCCGCTCGTAGATCCCGTCGGGAGCGGAGCCGATCAATGAATGCTCGCGTACACAGTTCAATCTTGCAGGGTATCGACGCCATCGCTTGCGAAGTCGAGGCGGACGTGATCGAGTCCAGCGACAAGCCGGACATTAAGCTCGTCGGCCTGGCCGAGGCGGCGGTGAGGGAGAGCGTCTCGCGAACCCAGGCTGCCCTTCACAACAGCGGCTATCGCTGGCCGGGGCCGAAGGTGACGATCAACCTCGCCCCCGCCGACGTGAAGAAGGACTCATCCGGGTACGACCTGCCGATCGCCATCGCGTGCATGATCGCCAGCGGGCAGTTCTTCAGCGAGAAAACCGACGACTACCTCATGCTCGGCGAGCTGGCCCTGGACGGCCGAGTGCGGCGGGTGCGGGGCGCGCTGGCATCGGCGATGCTCGCGGCGGCCCAGGGCAAGCGGGGCATCATAGTCCCAGCCGAGAACGCGGCCGAGGCGGCGGTGGTCGAGGGCGTGGACGTCATCGGCGTGAAGTACCTGACGGAGGCAGTGGGCTTTCTGACCGATGAACTGCCGCTGGAGCCGGTGACGGTGGACCTTGAGGAAGTGTTCGCGGTGGGCAGCAAGTACGACATCGACTTTTCCGACGTGCGTGGGCAGGAGACTGCCAAGCGTGCGTTGACGATCTCTGCCGCGGGTGGCCACAACATACTGATGATCGGCCCGCCTGGCAGCGGCAAGACGATGCTGGCCAAGCGGATTCCGACGATCCTGCCTCCGCTTATGCCGGAGGAGTCGCTGGAGACCACGCGGGTTTACTCGTCGCGCGGGCTGCTCGAGCCGGGGCAGTCGCTGATGGCGGTTAGGCCGGTGCGGACGCCCCACCACAGCTCCAGCGCCGCGGCGCTGATTGGAGGTGGGGCCGTGCCGCAGCCCGGCGAGGTCTCGCTGGCCCATCACGGCGTGCTGTTCCTCGACGAGTTCCCCGAGTTCGCCCGAGCGACCCTGGAGATGATCCGCCAGCCGCTCGAGGAGGGCTGCGTGACGATCCCGCGGGTACACAGCACGCTGAAGTTCCCCGCGCAGATCATGCTCGTGGCGGCGATGAACCCATGCCCGTGCGGCTACTACACGGACCCCAAGCGGAAATGCTCGTGCTCGCCCAACCAGATCGAGCGATACCTCTCGCGGGTTTCCGGGCCGCTGATCGACCGCATCGACATTCACATCGAGGTGCCGCCGGTGCCGTGGAAGCAGTTGCGCTCGACGGACGACGGCACGAGTTCAGCCGACATGCGCAAGCAGGTCGTCGCCGCGCGAGATATCCAGCGTCGGCGGTTCAGCCAGGCCGCGGGGCTTTTTATCAATACGAACGCCAACGCCAGCGGCGGTGTCGACTCGCCCGGCGCGGGTCCTGAGTCAGCCACAACCGGCGCGGGCACAACCAACTCGGGCGTTAACGGAGCGACCACGACCAACGCCACGATGACCAGCCGGCAGGTGCGGAAGTTCTGCAAGCTCGACGCTGCCGGCGAGACGATCCTCAAGCAGGCGATGACGGAACTGGGCTTGTCAGCCCGCGCCCACGACAAGGTGCTGCGGATCGCCCGGACAATCGCCGACCTGGAAGGCATCGCCGACATCGCCGCCCATCATCTCGCCGAGGCCATCCAGTACCGCCGGCTGGACCGCAAGCTCTGACAGGCAGCCCGATCAACACGGGCATTTGTCGCTAAACTCACCCCACCCTTGTGTCGATACAGCCACGGGAGGTAAGGGTGGTGTTCTATCCCGGACGCCAGCGTCCGAAAGGAGAATTGCAATGCGCGTACTGGTTGCCGACGACGACCCGACTTTCCTTAGCCTCATGGAAGACCTCCTGACCGAGTGGAACTACGACGTTGTGCTGGCCTCGGATGGCAACGAGGCGTGGAACGTCATGCAGGGGCCTGACAGGCCGAGCCTCGTCATCCTGGACTGGATGATGCCCGAGTTGGACGGCTTCGACCTCACGCGGATGATCCGTAGCGACCCAAGTGTCGAGAACGCTTACGTGCTGCTGGTCACCGCCAGCCGGAACAAGGAGGAAATAATGAAGGTCTTGGTCTGCGGGGCCGACGACTACCTGCTCAAGCCATTCGATCCCATGGACCTGAAGATCCACCTGCGAAGCGCCATGCGGATCATCCACCTTCAGGAAGACCTGGCCGACCTCAAGGGGGCGCGTCTCTCAACCAACGGCTCAACCTGACGCTTGATGCCGGACCAACTGACGTGTGCCATACCCAAGACGCAAACCGCGAGCTTTGGGTGTGGCATTGTTTCTTTGCGCGGTAGTCTTCTCCCCGCGGGGGATTCAACTGGTAGGTGGCCCCGGCCGGGCTGAGGTAAAAATGCCGGCCGGGACGATAACTACTTGACCGCAGCTTTCCCTGTGGTCCAATGTGTGTTGGTAGAGCCGCGTATCGTCGGCCCGCATGTGCGTTCGATGTCGGCGCGCGATTGGGCGGTCCGCGGTTCGATACCGGCTGGGCCTGTACCGACCCCCCAGCCGATGGTTTATTCATACGCAGACGCCAGTTGGTTTACGCCCTGAGAAAGGAGCACTCTTCATGATCATCGGATGTTTCGCCCTTGTCGAACCGTTTCAGCCGATGGCCCGGCAGTTCAAGGCTATCGCGGAGATGGGAATCCAGTACGCGGACCTGACGGACAACCACAACGGCGGGATGCTGGGCGTGGAGTACGGGTTCGCCGCGTCGATCAGCCTGGACAGCCATCCTGCCCTGGTCCGCGACATGGCGGCCGCGGCTGGGATAAAGCTCACGAGCTTCTGCGCCCACGCCAACCTGCTGGACCCGCCGGCACCGAACGTTTACGGCACCAACGAGATCATCAAGGCCATTCGCCTGGCCAAGCTGCTGGGCATCGACCACGTGATAACCACCGAGGGCGATCCGAAGACGGACTTCGGCCACGATCTGACCGGCGAAGAGCAGATCTTCGCGATTCGCGAGAAACTCTACACCCCCATCCAGTGGGCCGAGGAGCTCGGCGTGCAGTTGCTGCTGGAGACGCACGGGGTGGTGACCGACTCGATCGACGGCATGGCGGGCCTGCTGGAGACCCTGGGCCACGCCGATACGGTCGGGATCTGCCTGGACACGGGCAACAGTTGGCTGGGCGGGTCCGAGCCGATCGAGTACGTCAAGACCTTCGGCCGGCGAATAAAACACGTTCACTGGAAAGATATGGGTCCGGAATGGGAGCCCAAGCGTTCAACATTGTATGGCTGCGGGATGGCGACGATCGCCTTGGGCGACGGAGTCATCGATTTGCCGGCCATAGTCGAGGCCCTGCAAGACGTGGGCTTCGACGGGCCGACGACATTGGAGATCGCCGGCCCCGACAACGTCAGGAAATCCGTCGAGAGGCTCAGGAAATGGAGTGCATCATGAAGTCAGCAGCAAAGCGGAAAGTCAGCAGGCGAGGTTTTCTTCGCAACACCGCGGCCGTAGCCGTCGGGGCAGCGGTGGCGCCGTACGTCATAACGTCGGCGGCGCTGGGCAAAGACGGCGTGCCGGCAGCCAGCGAGCGTGTGGCGCTGGGCCACATCGGCGTCGGCGGGCAAGGAGGCGGCCTGCTCGGAGGCTTCCTGGGCCTCAAGGACTGCCAGAGCATCGCCGTGGCCGACGCGTTTACAAACCGTCGCGAGGGCGCGGCCTCTCGGATCAACCAGCATGCCGGCAGCAAGATATGCAAGCCCTACCACGATTTTCGCGAGCTGCTGGCCCTGCCAGACATCGACGGCGTCGTCGTGGCCACGCCGGACCACTGGCACGTGCCCATCCTCATTGCGGCCGCCAAGGCCGGCAAAGACATGTACGTCGAGAAGCCGCTGGGCCTGTGCCTGGACTGGGACCTCAAGGCCCGCGCCGCCGTCAAGCAGTATGGCCGCATGTTCCAATACGGCACCCAGCAGCGATCCAGCGAGCACTGCCGCCTGGGATGCGAACTGGTGCTCAACGGGCTCATTGGCGAGCTCAAGAGCGTCGAGGTCCACGCCCCGGCCGGCGCATCCGGCGGGTCCACCACGGCCATCCCCGTGCCCGAGGGCTTCGACTACGACCTGTGGCTCGGCCCGGCCCCCGTCTCGCCCTACACGAAGGACCGCTGCACGTCCGGCGGGTCGTGGTACGTTTATGACAACTCCATCGGCTTCCTGGCCGGCTGGGGCGCCCACCCGCTGGACATCGCGGTCTGGCCGCTGAAGCCCGACCAGGCCGTGCCCGTCGAGTACGAGGGCACCGGCACGATCCCCACCGAGGGGCTATTCAACACCGTCACCAAGTGGAACATCCGCGGCAAGTACGCCAGCGGCGTCGAGTTCATCTTCAAGGACGGCGGTGACCTGACGATCTTCACCGGCACCAAGGGCAGCGTCAGCGTAAGCCGTGGCGGCCTGAGAAGCGACCCGGACTCGATTGTCAAGACTCGCCTTGGCCCCGACGCCAAGCACCTGCCCGCCAGCACCAACCACGGGCAGAACTTCATCGACGCGATCAAGACCCGCGTCCAGCCGGTGAGCAACATCGACGACGCCGTGCGGTCAGACACGATCAGCCATCTGTCCGACATCGCCATCCGCACCGGGCGGAAGATCAAGTGGGACTGGCAGAAGGAAGTCATCCTCGGTGACGACCAGGCCGGCCGAATGCTACGCCGGGCCCTGCGGGCCCCCTGGAGATTGTAAGAGCAGGGCCAACAGCGGTAGCCGGGCAAACGTCTCGAAAACGCGACAGCCTATGGAGTGCGGCGACAAGCCCCGACGAAGTCGGGGCGACCTCGCCGCTTTCGCTCGGAAGAGGTAGAACCTTACAGACGCGGCAAAACGCACCGGGCACGGATTGATTGGGCGGAAGTTGTATGCCCGTTAAGGCACAGGGGCCGGCAAGCAAAAGCGGCGAGGGCGCCCTGCTTCGCCTCTCCTTCGCCAAGGCTACGGAGGGCTACGCAGGGCTTGTCGCCGCACTCCAAAGGCTTCGCGTTGTCGCAGCCCTCGCCGCTCGCCGCCCCCTGCGTCTTCGTCATCTCGCCTTGAATCAAACCTGTCTACAACTCTGCCTCAACGTCGAAGTCGTCATCAACGTTCACGCGATCGACGCGGAAGCTGTAAATAACCTTCACCTGCGCCGGCGGCACGGTCTGCTCGAACCATCCGGCCGAGCACCACGGATATTGGCTGCCCAGGCCTCCAGCGACCAGCCGAAATCGCGAGCGACCGTCAGCAGGCCACGATGGAGCACCTCCAGCCGCTGCCGCGCGCGGAAATAATGCGCTTTCAGGTACGTTCCTGCCGACACGAAATACGTGCCTGACGCCGCAAGCATGTGTGTCGGCGCGTGCGGCCATGGGATCTTCCTTTTGACAGGTTTGCGGCCGGGGGAGGTGCTCGGCTCGGTGGGCTGCGGTGTTTGGCCTTCGCTGGTCATGGTCGCATCAGCTTACGCCCGGCGGCTCTGCTCTGCAATCGGTTAAATGATCACGATCGAACAAAAGCGGCTACGGCGCCCCTTCGGGGCTGTCGCCGCACTCCAAGGGCTTCGCATTTTCGAAGGGCGCTTCTCACTCCAAGTCGCCGGGGCCATGGCCGGCACAGCGCGCAAAAAGGCGGCCTCCATGAAGGAGGCCGCCTTTAAGGGAGATCGGAGGATCAAGTCAACTTATGCACGACGACGACGCCTGAGCAGGGCGACGACGCCGAAAGCAAGCAAGCCCATCGTGGCCGGCTCGGGAACGAACACCGGAATGTCGGCCGAGGTGGCCGAATGCCCGTTGCCGTCATCAATGGTCAAGGTCAGGATCCAGTCATACGTGGGGTCATTATCGCCCACATAAAGGGGGAGGACAAAGCCAGCGTTAACGAGGTCTTGGAGGGACAAGTTCAGTATGGCGCTGTTTTCGCCCACCGGAAGGGTTTGCCCGCCGCCGGGGAGAGCCGCGGAGCTTTCCAGTATCCACGTGTAGCTCAGCGTATCGCCGGCGTCATCGTCATGCGCGGTGGCAACGATCGGGGCAATGACTTTGTGCTCCAGGTTGTTCCAGCCAGGCTCCCTAGTCCAGTCCGCCTCGGTGACACTGGAGGGGACGATGCTGTCGATTACCGGGGCGACGTTGGTG
>CAZSBS010000140.1:0-12893 GCA_964605095.1 uncultured Planctomycetaceae bacterium
ACCGGCTACCGGCTACCGGCTACCGGCTACCGGCTACCGGCTACCGGCTACCGGCCACCATCCAGCGACCAGTCGGCATCGGCGTTGGCGGCGTCGGCGCGGGATCGTGCCAGGCGGCTCATGTGCATGAAGGCGACGACCATGCCGGCCGTCAGCAGCGTAACCGGCACGAACCACACCGCCAGGGTGATCCGCATTTCAATCGCCGGCAGTGAGATCGACGGCGGGTGGATGTCCGGCATGAGCTTGCTCGACAGGTAGACCAGCGGCACATCCAGGAACGCCGCAACGGCGTAGACGGCGCAGACCATCGCCCTGCGCTGGCGAGACTCAATCGACGGGCGGAGTATCAGGTACACCACGTACAGCAGCCAGAGCAGCAGGCTGAACGTCAGGCGCGGGCTCCAGTCCCACCACTTGCCCCAGGCGTAGCGGCCCCAGATCACGCCGGTAATCAGCACGACGGTGCATGTCAGCGCCGCGACCTTCGCCGCCGCGGATGACAGATCGTCCCATACCATCCGCCGCTGCCATAGGAAGCCCACCCCACCTACAAACGCCACCAGGCACGCCAGGAAGGCGTTGATCGCAAAGGGAAGGTGAACGTAGAACATCTTCTGGATCGGCCCCATCGTCGCCTCGACCGGGGCGTAGAAGAACATCATCCATGTCGCTGCCGCCGTTGTGGCCGCAAGGGCCACACCGTAGGCAATCCAGGCTGTCATCGCGTTTTTGGGCATATGTACACCCTATGGTTCAAGGAGCCTTTCAAACGCCAGCCAACTCACAACCAGGTAGACAACGTCAAACGCGATCAGCACTCCCAGCGAGTCGCCGCCGAGGGCCTTGCCGTCGCGGAAAATGCCGACCAGCATCCGCGTCGACGCGATGACCACCGGCAGGCAGATCGGAAACACCAGCATCGCCAGCAGGCCGCCCTGGAGGCGGGATGAGCTTGTCGCGGCGGCGAACAGCGTGCCCACCGACGCGAAGCCCAACATGCTCAGGCCCGTCACGATGGCGAAGCTGCCCGGCGCGGCTGAGAGGTCGAAATCGAACAGCACAATCGCCGCCGGTGTGACCACCGTCGCCAGCGCGAAGATGAGCACGAGGTTGCTCAGCAGTTTTCCCGCAAAAATGATGCCGCGGTCGACCGGCGCCGCCAGCAGCGCCGCCAGCGCCCCATCCTGACGTTCGACGGCCATGGTCTTCTCGAAGCACAGCACCCCGCCAAAGACATACGCCACCCACAGCACGGCCGTGGCGCCGTAGCCTGCGGCGTTGCCCTGCATGCCCAGGCCCAGGCCGAGCACGACGATAATCAGCACGCCCAGGACGATGACCAGGCCGAGGGTCTGCCGGCTGCGGGCCTCGATCCGCAGGTCCTTGGCAGTCAGCAGGACGATCTTTCGCAGCACTGAGATCATGTCCGGGCGATCTCCTCAAGCACTTCCTGAGCCGTAAGGGCCGCACTGGGGCGGTCCATCACGACCCGCCCACGCCGCAGCAGAACCGCCCTGTCGGTCAGGGCAAGGCTTCGGGGCACGTCGTGGTTTGCCATAATGAGCGTCCGCCCCTCGCCCCGCAGGCGATTCAGGAGCGTTTCCAGCGACCGCGCCGACGGCGCGTCGAGGCCCTCGAACGGCTCATCCGCCAGGAGCAGGGCCGGGTCGTGCATCATCGCGCGTGCGATTGCCGCCCGCTGGACCATGCCCCGGCTGAGCGTCTTGACCGCGTCGCCGGAGCGGTTTGTCAGGCCCACAAGCGCCAGCATCTCCGTAGCCCGCGCCCGCGGCGAGGCCGCGTCGTAGAGCCGGCCAAAAAACTCGAGGTTCTCCCTGATCGACAGGTCGCGATAGAGCATCGGCTGGTGGGAAATGATGCCGATCTTCGACCTGACCGCCGCGGCGGCCGGGCCGATCCTCTGGCCGAAGAGGCGCAGCTCGCCCTCGCTTGGCGCCGTGAGCGTTGCCAGCACGCGGAGCAGGGTGCTCTTGCCTGCCCCGTTGGCGCCCATCAGCGCCACAGCCTGTCCGCGGGGGATATCCAGGCTGATCTTGTCGAGGATGTGTCGCCCGTCGATTTCGACGCGGAGCCCCTCGGCCGACACAGCCAGGGCGGCGTCCTGGCGAGCCTTGCCCGCTTCACGGGCTTCATCCGCCCGTGCGGCCCGCGGCGAATCGGTTGGCAAGCCAACGGTCATTAAGTGCCCTTCGCCCGTCAAGCCTGGGCCTCGGCCTGGCCGGACTTTCGGCCGGGCTTGACGACCAGGAATATGACGCAGAGAACCAGCAGGACTCCGCCTCCGACAATGCCCACGATCTTCGGCGTCGACCAGAAGCTCACAGCCTCGGCGGCCTGCGGCAGGCCGGTCATCGTCAGGACTATCTTCTGGCCTGGCATGATGTCCCGGCCCATGAAGGCCCTCATGGTCGTGCCGTTGCCATTGATGGGGAAAGCGTCACCCTTTTCGAGCCCATCGACCTTGGCGAAGCCGGCCTGGTCCTCCGGCACCATTAGCATCATGCCGCCCACGGGCGCCGGCGCGTCGATGGTCATGCTCGCCTTGCCGCCCTTGCCCGGCACAAGGTACGCCACGCGGAACTGCGACTGTCCCGGCACCAGCGGGGCCGTGCTGACGAGCTTGCCGTCTTTCACGCTGGCGCAGCAGGAGTGGAACGCGCCGTCCATCTCGATGTCCGTCGCGCCGGCAGGCAGAGTGACCCACATCGTGGCGGGCTTGCCGTCCGGGCCAACGGTGCCCGTCCAGGTCCGGTCGGCGGGGTTGTTGACGATAAGATAGTCCATCACGCGAAGCCCCTCGCCGGTGGCCTTGGCGACGACGTGGCGCATCTGTATCTTCAGATCGGGGCGCTTGTCGGTCGTCTCGTAGACCGGGACCTCGATCTTCTGGCTGGGCGTGGCCGGCGTCATCGGGTCGCCGATGGCCTCGTAAGACGCCCCGGCATACTCGATCGTCACGACGGGCTGAAAAGGCCTCGCCAGCGACAGGTTCTCCAGCAGCGCTGCCCCGTGCTCGTCGAGGTTGGCCTCCAGAACTTCAGGCTCGATTCCCTCGCCGCGGTAGAGCCTGATCGTGGCCTTGCCGCCGGTGATCTTCGGGCCGTCCTTGGTGCCCTGGACTGCCTGGATGGAGATTGACGCGCTGCTTGCCGCCGGCTGGGTCGTGGCGCCGGCCCCCGCTGGGGCGGTCGCAGGGCTCTGCTGCGCCTGGGCTATGACGGCCCCAGCCGAGGCCAGGATAACAAGGAAAACCGCCCATCGCTTCATGATCTCACCTCTGCCGCCATGGCTTGGGATTTGCTCTTCTTGTCCGGCTTTGCCGTGGCTGTCGCCTTCAGGCCGGCGTCAGGCTGTTCTTTTTCGTCACGTTTAGTCGGACGATGCAGCGCGCACAACGATGCCGCGAGCGCCATCAGGATGCTGCCGATCCAGATCCAGGTCACCAGCGGGTGAACGAGCACTTTAATGGCGGCGATGCTGCCGTCGCTCGAGTAGCCCGTCAGCATCATATACAGATTCTCGCCCAGCCCGGACCGTAAGGCAACCACCGAAGAGGGCTGTTTCTGGTACTTGTCGTAGAAACGCCGCTCGGGCTTCATGGAGAACTTCTTGCCGCCCGCGGTTGATACGCTCGTCGAGGCCTCCACGGATGCGTAGCCCGTGTGCGGAACCTCCCTGAAAGAATCCAGGCAAACGGTGTATCGGCCGGCCTTTTCAGACTGCCCTGACTTGAGCAGCAGGTCCGTGCCCTTGTCGGCCAGGCTGGAGCCGGCAACGCCGATCACGATCATTGCCATGCCCGCGTGGGCGAGCATCGCGGAGAACCGCCGGCTGTTGGCCCTGAAGGCACGCCAGACGCCCGCGGCGCCGTTGCCCTGAAACAGCGGCCGAAGCAGCGTGCGGACAATGTCGTCGAAGATCGTGAACGCCGCAAAGCCGACGATGACGGTCGCGGCCACCACCAGCCAGTTCGCCTCAATCGTATGCCAGGCCACGTCGGGCAGCATGACAAAGAGCGACATTACCAGGCCGAGGATCGCGCCGACGGCTCCCAGGATCAGCCTGCGCTTGGGGAATCCGGCCGCGGTTACTGACGACAGCAAGGGTCCGAGTGCCATCAGGGCCGTCAGGCACAGCGCCATGGGCACCACTATGGCGTTGTAGAAGTTTTTATTGAGAGTTACCGGCTGCGTGGTCACTGTGCCGGGATCCCTGAACAACAGTGCCCCGACGATCGGCACATTGGCCAGCACCGGGCTGATGAGTGGCCAGAATATCCCAGCCAGGATGGTCGCCGCAATGATAGTCAGCAGCGCGTTGCCGGCGATGAATCCGCCTTCCGTGCTCACCAGCCTTGTCAGCGGCGGGCTTTGGCGAAGCAGCCGCCACCGCCAGGCGGCAACGGCGGCGACGAATACGATTCCCGCGGCTATCACGCCCAGGAAGAACCAGCCCGTGCCCGAGGCCGCGAAAGCGTGAGGAGAGTCGATCAGTCCGCCCCTGGTGATGAAGGCCGCGGTCAGGCACAGCAGGAACGTCACCGCCACCAGCAGCATGTTGGAGACCCTCAGCATGCCGCGCCGCTGCTGCATAATCATCGAATGCAGCACGGCGGTCGCCGGCAGCCAGGGCAGGAGCGAGGAGTTCTCAACCGGATCCCAGCCCCAGTAGCCGCCCCAGCCAAGCACCACGTACGCCCACCATGAGCCCAGGAAGATGCCCACGGTCAAAAGCGACCAGGCGCGGAGGGTCCATCGCCGCACGCGGAAGACCCAATCGTTGTCTTCCCGCCGGGCGATAAGGGCGCCCATCATCAGCGCGAAAGGAATGGTAAAGGCCGCGTAGCCGGCAAAAAGAAACGGCGGGTGCGCGATCATCGCCGGGTGCCAGAGCAAGGGATTGAGCCCCGCTCCGTCAACCTCGGCCATGGTCATGCCCGCCGGCAGAGCCGGACTTGCCGCAAACGGATCTGACCCGAAGAGCATCAGGCCCGCGAAGGCTGCGCACACGGCTGAGAGAATCCCGCAGACAGCCGCCTGCTGAACCGACGGCTCCTTGCGGATGGTCCACGCCGTCAGCCAGGACATCGCAGCCAGCATCCACGCCCACAACAGGAAGCTTCCTTCCCGCCCGGCCCAGACGGCGGCTATCTTGTAGGCGGTCGGCAGCGCGCGATCCGAGTATTTCCTGACGTACTCGATGCCGAACTCGTCGCCGAGCATCGCCACAGTCAGCACGATCAGGGCTATGGTAAACAGCCCTGCCGTCAGACCCAGGGACCATCGGCCGGCGTTTATAAGCGCGCCCGCGCGGCGCCGCCCGTAGGCCACCGCAACCAGAACGCCAACCATCGCCGCCAGGAACGCCAGCAGAATACTGAGGGTGCCAAGTTGTGCGCTGCTCACTTAGCCCTCCGGGAAGCGTCGGTTTTGGGGACGTACTTGCTGGCGCACTTGGTCAGGAGCTGCTCGGCCTGGAAAGTGCCCTTGTCGTCCATCCGCCCGCAGGCCACGACCTCGCAGCCGGCCTTGAAGAGGTCCGGCAGCACGCCGCGGTAGTTTACGGGCACGCTATGGCTGGCGCCTTCTAGCCGGAACCTCGCGGCGGTGCCCGAAGTGTCGATTACAAGGTCCTTCTCGGCGACCTTTCCGCACAGTCGGACCTGTTCGGACCGGCAACTCGCGTCTGTCATGAACTTATCCACGTCGAGATAGTACGCGCTTCCGGCCCGCACTCCGCTTATGCCAAGCCAGGCAACCGCGGCGATCAGGACTGTCCCGCCAATCAACATTTTGGTTTTTGTGCTGCTCACTAAGCCTCTCCCGCGCATAGCGACACTATCTGGCACAGTTCAGTGTATCAAACCTCGTGCCATAAACTCAAACACAACCTGAAATCCCCGCCCCGGCCCGCCGCATAGCAGCGCCAGCGTGGCCGGCTCGGGGACGATAGTGAATGCGAGCGAGCCGTCATGGCTGTTGTGGGGAATCCAGTCGCCCGCGGCCAACGGTCCAAAGTCTCCCCATGCGCCGTGGACGGGGTCCCATACCTCGGGGCAAATCTCGGAGAAGACGCCGTCAAAACGGATGTCGATGACGCGGTTGCCTTCGTCGATGTCCAAGACAGGCCTGCCGCGAAGGGCCGCGGCGGCGGAACCAGCCATCGTCAGCAGTCGCCGTGATTATCCCGGCTATCTGCCCGCGATTTCGACGGGAGCAGGTACTTTCGGCAGGCCCATGCGATCGGCTCCGCCGGCTGCTGAGGCGCGTCTGTTCTCCCGGTGTGGGGGAACTGAGGCGCAGAGACTCAGTCGATCGCCATTTCCGGCTTGCTCTTGTCGATGACGAAGTGAGGCTTGTTGCAGGCGGGGCAGTATTTCAACTCGTCGGGCTTCTTGATTTCGAGGAACGGCCCCTTGCAGGTGGGACAAGCGTGGATGGTCATGACCTTGCCCGTGGAGGCGTCCCAGACCTCGCCCAGCGGCACGGGGCGGGGGGTGACCTTCATCCCGGCAGGGACGTCGCCCTGCGTCCAGTGGAGGTAGACGAACTTCTTGCACGCCCGGCAGTATCCGGTGGTCTGGTTGAAGAACATCCCTCCCCCGAAGCGCACCTCCGCTTCATACCCGCAGGGCTTTTCGGTCTTGCCGGTCGCCGGGTTCTTCTCCGGTTTGGCCTGGCATTTCATGGCCAGACCTTGCGCCGCATAAACGGCTGCGGTGGTCAGGAGGCACGTTATCAGCGTTAAGGCCATGATCTTTCGTGTCATGTTACGCATCCTTCAGATAAGGTCCGTGGTTGTCTCCGCCGCCATGGCGGCCTGGAGCGTTGGACGCACGGCCGGGCGGTCTGGTTCCCGAGAAAAATTGGATAAACCGAGATTTCCCGGGGGGAAAAGGGGCAGTAATGCTCTGTAGAAAACCCTAATTTCTTTATTATAAAGGATTTGCGCCACGGGGCCTAAGGGGTTACACAATGGCACATGAGCACAACCAGCAAATCGCCAAGGAAGGTCGCGCAGGTGGCCCTACCACCTACCACTTACTCCCTCGTCAGTTGCTCGGCCGCCGCGGAAGTTTCCGAGAACTCCCTGCCCATCAGCCGCAGGATGCCGTCCTTGATGTCGATCACCAGGCTGAACAGCAGCGGGACAACCAGCAGGGTAAAGACGGTCGAGACGCTCAGGCCGCCAACGACCACGGCGCCGAGGCCGCGGTACAGTTCGCTGCCGGAGCCGGGGGCCACAACCAGCGGCATCATGCCGATTACGCTGGTGGCGGTGGTCATGAAGATCGGGCGCATGCGGGTCTTGACGGACTCGGTGATGGCTTCGCGGGGGCCCAGCGGCTCGCGGATGTCCTCTTCGGCCTCGCCTATGCCGCGCATGAAGTTCAGCGCCTGGTGGACCAGCAGGATCGCGTTGTTGACCACTATGCCGATAAGGATGATAAAGCCGAGCATCGTCAGCGTGTCGAGCTGCTGCGTGGGGTAATATGCCCGGACGATGGCCAGGCCCATGAATCCGCCGACCAGCGCCATCGGCACGGAGAACATGATCACGAACGGATACAGGAAGCTCTCGAACAGCGCCGCCATCAGCAGGTACGTGATGACCAGCGCCAGGAAGAACCGGCTGAAGCCGATGCTGATAACCGAATCGAGGTTCCAGCCGGACCATTCGCCCAGCAGGGCCGCGCGTGTCTGCGAGAGCCGGTCGGCGTTGCCGGAGAAGTTGACGTTCACGTCTGGGGAGATGGCGCCCCGCTTGCGAAGTTCGGCAACCATGCCTTTGATGACGTCCTGGGCCTGTTCCAGGGCCATTTCCTCCGGCGGGTTGACGTTGAAGGTGATCGCCCGCTGGCCTTCGACGCGCTTGATGGACCTCGACGCGTCCGCCGGCAGCATCTTGACCAGTTCCCGCAGCGGCACGTGCGTGACCTTGCCGCCTATGTTGGCAACGGCCATGGGCGTGTTGGAGATACCCTCGGGCGTCATTGGGATATTCGGGTCGCGGATCACCAGCAGGTCGATAGTGTCGCCCTCGTAGTTGAAGTCTCCGATCTTGTCGCCGTCGATCAGCGCCCGGACTCCTCGGGCAAGGTCCTCGACGCTCAGGCCAAGCTCCTTTGCGCGGACCTGGTCGATGACCAGTTGGCGCTCCGGGCCTGAAAGCTCGAAACTCTGCGGGTCGGCGCGGACGCTGAAGCGGCCGAACGTCGCGTAGAGCCTTTCCTGAAGCCCCGCGGCGCCGGCTCGCAGCGTGTCCATGTTGTTACCGACCATCTCGACGTCGACGGAGTTCGACCCGCCCGCGGACCGCCCGAAGATCGAGGGCTGTGAAGCGAAGCCCGTGCAGGCGGGTATCTTCCGCATCATATTGTTGAACTCCGGCAGCAGGTCCTTGGGGTGCTCGGGATCCTTGCTGGTGCAGATCATGAACACCTGTCCGCTGGAGATGATTACGATGATGTCCTCGATGGCTGAGACATTTGTCACGAGCTTGCCGGTCCGGTCGGTCAGCGGCTGGATCGCGGTAGCCTCGGCGGAGTTGCGAGCCTTCCAGTAGGGCTCGAGTTCGCGCTCGATCCGCCGGCCAAGCATGGTGTTCTGCTTGAGCGAGTAGCCCGGCGGGGTGGCCATCCTGGCGATCATGAAGTTGCGGTTTCCGTTTGGCAGATAGCTGGCCGGGGGCATGAGCATCCAGGCCCCGCCGAAGCTCAGGGCCACCACCACGAAGATGACCACCACCCGCGTCCAGACTCCCGCAATGCTGCGGAAGGTCAGCATGTGGATCATGCCGGCGTACCTCTCACTGACCCACGCCATGACGGGCGCCAGGCCGAAGGCCGAGTGCGTCGCCCGCCAGATAACGCCGTGAGCGGCGTCCTTGCGCTTGAGGAATATCGCCGCCGCCGCCGGCACGACGGTGATGGAGATTATCAGCGAGAAGCCCACCGCCCCGCAGATTGCCAGGGCGATGTCGTAGAAGAGCTGGCCGGACTCCTCCTTGATCGTCAGCACGGGCGCAAAGACGGCTATGGTCGTCAGCGTCGAGGAAACTATCGCCCCCCAGACCTCCTTCGTGGCGCGGTACGACGCGACCAGCGGCGACTCGCCCATGCTCATGTGGCGGTCGATGTTCTCCAGCACGACGATGGCGTTGTCGACCACCATGCCGACGGCGAAACTCAGGCCCGCCAGGGATATGACGTTGATGTTCCGCCCGCAGACCTGCATCACCACGAACGCGCCGATGACGGATATGGGGATCGCGACGGCGATGATGAGCGTCGGCCTGGCCGAACGCAGGAACAGCAGCAGCACCAGCGCCGCCAGCGAGCCTCCCAGAAACAGGTTGTCCCGGACCAGCGATATGGCCTTGTCGATGTAGCTTGTCTCGTCGTAGAACTGCCTCATGCGTATGCCGTAACGGTCGTGCTGGTACCGCGACATCACGCCACCGGGGGCATTGATCTCCGCCAGGCGCTTGCGGAACTCCTTCATGATCTGCATGACGTTGGAGCCCTTCTCCCGCCGCACGAGGGCCGTCATGGAAGTCCTGCCCTTGGAGTAGTCGAAGTGGGTGTTCTTCTCCAGGGTCAGCGCGACGGTGGCGACGTCCTCGACGCGGATCGGCACGCCCTTGTCGTACTTGATGATCGTCTTGCGGATCTGGTCGAGGTTGTCGTATTGCCCGATGACGCGGAATCGCACGTCAAGCCGCCCATCGGCCAGGTCGCCGCCGGACTCGTTGACGTTGTCGGCCTGAAGGGCGTTTCGGACTTCCGCCCACGTAAGCCCCCTGCCGGCGACGGCCTTGGGGTCCACGCGGATGTGAACCTGGTGTTTGCGCCCGCCGCGAAGGTCCACCTCCGATACGCCGGGGATGCGCTCGAGGTACGGCTTGACGTACCGGTCGAAGTAGTCGTAGAAGTTGGAGACCTCGAAGTTGGGGTCCTCGGCCTGGACAAAGCACGTGGCGATGGCGCTTTCCTCGGTGCTGCTGGATGCCTTGATAACGGGACGATCCACGTCCGGGGGATAATACGGCACCTCGTCGAGCTTGTTCGAGGCGTCCTGCAACGCCCGCGAGATCGACACGTTGATGTCGAACTCCAGCTCGACGGTCGCCCTGCCCAGCTCGGCCGACGAGGTCATCCTGTAAAGCCCGGAGATCGTCTTGAGCTTTTCCTCCTGCTCCTGGATGATGGATCGCTCGACCTCTTCGGGGCTTCGCCCCGCCCACTCCGTCCTGATGCGGACCAAGGGACGGTCCACATCCGGGGTCAACTGTATCGGGATGGCGATAACCGACATCGCGCCGAACAGGATGATGAGAATCACGCCGACGGCGACCTTGACGGGGTTCTGAATGGAAAATCTAATTATGTCCATCCGGCGTTACCTTGCCTCGGGGTTCGAGGCGTCTACTGTCACCGCCGAGGGCGCCCGCGTGCCGGCCTCGGCTGTGTCCTGGAAGATCCGGACGGACTGGTTGGGATACAGCCGCTCGGCGCCTTCTATGACGATCTGGGCGTTGTCCGCCAGAGCGGACTTGCCGACCGACCTGACCGCGATTAGCCCGCCAGCCGTGGCGACGATTTCCACCGGCACGGGCCGTGCGCGGAGTTGGTTCTTGTCGTCGGGCGCGACCACCCAGACGGTCGAGCCGTCCGGCCTGGTCAGCACGGCGTCCGGCGAGACCATGATCTGCCGGCTCTTTGCGCCCACCGGCAAGATCGCCGTGACGCTCATACCGACCTTCAGGGCGCCTTGCCGATCGTCCATCGCGATCCGCACTGGGTAGGTCCGCGAGGCCGAGGCGCCGTCGGGGTTGATCGTCGCCAGCTTGCCGGTGATAACCTGCCCGAGAGGGTCTATCCGCACCGGCACACTCATGCCCAGGGCCATGGAGTTGATGATGCTCTCGGGCACGTTGACCTCGGCGTAGATCGTGCCGCGCGAGACGATATCCACCACCGGCGAACCGACGCTGAGCCGCTGGCCCAACTCGGCGTACCTGTGCGTGACCCAGCCGTCGAAGGGCGCCACTATCACCAGCCGGCGGCTCTGCTCCTGGAGGTCCGCAAGCTGGGCCTGCGCCTCCTTCATCTCGGCCCGCCTCTGCTCGGTCAGCGCCGCCTGGTCCTCGTACTCCTGTGGCGTCGCGACGCTGGCCGCCAGGGTCTGGGCAAGCCGGCGGAGGTTGGCCTCCTCCGTCTTGACCTGGGCGGCGATGGCCTCGATGTGGGCCTTCTGCTTCTCGATGGCCAGGTTGGTCCACGTGTCGTCCACCTTGACCAGGACCGTTTTGCCGCCGACTACCGGCGACCCCTCCTCGACGTCCATGGCCACGATCGTGCCGGGCACCTCGCTGGAGATGCTGGTCTTGCGGACCTCCACAAGCCTGCCGACGACAGGCCGCTCCGCCTGGATCATGTCCTCGCGCGCCACCGCGACCCTCACAAGCGCGGCCTGGGCAGGCGGAGGCCCGGCCTGGGCATCCGGCGAGAGGCCCTTGAGCCGCCCCTTGAGGTAGTCGACGTCCGAGACCTTGGCTGACCACTGATTCTGGATCGCCAGCCCGCCGCCCAGCAGCCCGGCCAGCAGGCACGTCAGGGCGATTGCGACGGCGGTGATAGTGCGTTTCTGGGCCTCATGATGCAACATGCGGAACGCCTCTCATTTCGCCCGCCTGGCCGGACCGTTCGGGTCGGGCAGGCCGAGCATACGAGTCAACGACAAGGCAATGTGAGCGCCGATCTCCGAAAGATCATCGGCGCCATAGGAATCGACACCCAATTCCCGAAGCACCTTCGACTGGTGACGGGAGTAGAAAATCAATTGCCCGATAAACTGGAAGAAAAGCAGACGCATCCGCCGGTCCGAAAGCCCCGGCCGGGCCGGCTTGACGATCTTGCAGAACCGGTCGTAGTCCGGTTTGAACACCCGGTCGATCAGTTCGGGCCGGCCTATGACCAGCCCGTCGGTTATCGTCCGCCACAGCAGCTTGTTGTGCCAGGCCGGCACATCCAGCCCGCAGGCCGCCCGCAGGCGCCGGCAGACCAGTTCAGCCAGCATGTCGGAAACATCCTGCGCCGTCGGCTTGTCCGACACCTTCAACGCGACGTTCTGCTCGGTAATCCGCCGGTGGAACATGTACTCGACGGCCGACCAGTAAAGGTTCTCCTTGCCGCCGAAGTAATAGTGGATGCAGCCGATGTTCGACCCGGCCTTGCCGGCAATGGCCCGCGTGCTAGTCCCCTTGAGCCCCGTCAGCGCGAAGAGTTCCCCGGCCGCCTGGATCAGCGCCAGTTTTGTCCCCGTGGGCTCCTTGGACTTATTGCCGGCTCGGGCTGCTCTCACAAATGACTTTCCCGATCTTCATCTCTTCATCCGTTCGGTTCTTACTCGTTTGACCAAATCTTAATCAATTGATAGAACCAAAGTCAAGCGGCGCGGGTTCGGTTGAAGTGGACACAAAAACAGAACAAACAGGGACGCTGACCACTTTGTTTCAGCAAAGGGGCGGCGTCCCTGATCCCCCTGCTCGCTGGAGCGAGCAGGCCTCGGGCTTTGGTTTAAACTTCGACGGGCTGCACCGGCTACCGGCTACCGGCTACTGGGCCATGGGCGTCAGGTAGATTTCCACCCGGCGGTTCTGGGCCTTGCCTGCTGCGCTGGCGTTGCTGGCGACCGGGTCGGCCTGGCCTTTGCCCTTGGTTACCAATCGCTGGCTTGTAACGCCGCCGGAGCGGAGCACAGCCGCGACGGCCTCCGCACGGGCCTCGCTTAGGCCCAGGTTATTGGCGGGCTTGCCCAGGCTCTTGAGGTGGGCGACAGTCTTTGCTTTGCGGACGGGGTCGGTGT
>CAZSBS010000141.1:0-12708 GCA_964605095.1 uncultured Planctomycetaceae bacterium
ATAACCAATCGCCCTGGGGGCTCAAGAAGAGGTGCCAGGATTTGTCCTCGCACACGCTTCATGCCGGGGTGGTTTTCGTTCTGGGCTGTACCGGTCCGGCAGGCTAGAATAGGGGCACCCATCCATAGCAGACAAGGAGAAACGCACATGCCCAGGTCCAGCAGGAAAAAACGCGCGAAGCACGGTCTGCCGCCCGGCAGCCTGGTTCACATCGGCGAGCGGAAAATCGAGAAGGTCCGCATCTCCGTGATGGACTACGATGAAAGTCGATGTTACGAGGCCGTGCTGGACGACATCGAGCAGACGGCCGAGTACCGCGACAAGCCCAGTATTTCGTGGGTCAACATCGACGGCATTCACGACAAGGAAACGATGGAGGCCGCTGGGCGGATATTCGACATTCACCAGCTCGTCCTGGCCGACATCATGAACACCGGCCAGCGCCCCAAGTACGAGGCATACGACGGCTACGTGTTCATCGTCCTGAAGATGTTGGACATGCAGTCCAGCCACAACGAGATCATCGCCGAGCAGATCAGCATCCTGATCAGCCGCAACTGCGTGATTACGTTCCAGGAGGCCCCGGGCGACGTGCTGGACGTTCTTCGCGACCGCATCCGCGGCTCGAAGGGGCGGATTCGCAGGGCCGGGCCGGACTACCTGGCCAATTGTATCCTGGACGCCATCCTCGACGGATACTACGCGGTCATGGACGACCTGTCCGATCGCGTCAGCGACATGGAGGAGCGCCTCATCGAGCAGCCCGGCCAGAACCTGCTGCAACGGATTTACGCCGCCCGGCGCGAATGCCTGTTGCTCCGTAAGTACATTCGCCCGGTGCGGGAGATCATAACCAGCCTGGAGCACAACGAGAGCGGCCTGGTCCGCCCCGAGACTTCGCCCTACATCCGCGACCTGTACGACCACTCGCTTCAGATTCTCGAAACGATGGAGAGCCTTCGCGACAGCATTACCGGCATGCTCGAGATGTACCTGTCCAGCGCCTCCAACCGCATGAACGAAGTGATGAAAGTCCTGACTATCATCGCGACAATATTCATACCGCTGACGTTCATAGCGGGAGTATATGGAATGAACCTGCCCAACATGCCGGAAATGGGATGGCGGTACTCATACCCGGCCGTGTGGGGCGTGATGCTGGCCGTGGGCGGCGGGATGTTCTGGTTCTTCTACCGCAAGAAGTGGATCTGAGGCGGCTGGGGCGGATTTCGTGAAACTCTCCGCCGCTCGGCGCAACAACGGCGGGTGGCATGTTTCCAAACGCCCATCGCTCACGGTGCTGTGCTTTTGCGTCCGCGGAAGCATGTCCGGGCTGTTTCTCTGCCGCGTGCCGCGGCCAGGGCGGCAATTGCACCTGTTCATAAAATAACTTCACCGTCACCCTGGCTGCACCGAAAAAAAACTGGCCCCCACCGCAGACAGATCATTCTGAAGCTGCATCGCCACCTGGCCCACCAGACCCTTCAGGGTTTTCAGTTCGTACCCGAGCTTGATTGATAGAGGAACAAGGAACTCTTGGACAATTCGTTCATCGTCGCGGTCAAGCTTCCCCGTAAGTTGCATCGATTCATCTCCTGGTCATGTTCGTTGGAGAGGCAATCACGAGTACTTTCACAATTTCGTTCGCCTTCCGACAGGTCGTATATTCCACAGGCATATTCACCCTATCTCGCTCTTAGAATCAACCTTCGCCACAGCTCCCGCCTCGGCAGGCATTACGCCCCGGCAGGGGCGCCGGACTGTAGCCACGGGTGAAGCGACGCCCCTTGGGGCAGAGCGCAACCCGTGGAAAACGGTCGTTTCCCAAACCCGCCCCGGCAGGGGCGGAGGAAGCGCCATGACCGGGGGCCCTTCTTTGCCCGCACGATGCCGCCCATGTAGGGATACAGGCGATCGGCCATGTCGGGCCCAATCCACGACTGCCGGCGTTTGGTGCTGCAGACGATGTGCAGAAGAATCTGAGAGTAGGTGCCGGACATCGCGACTCCTTTGCCCCTCCGGGGCAAGAGAATGAATAAGGAATATGAAACTCGGATTCCGCTTCCACGGGTTCCGCGACGCAAGAAGCGGCGTCGCTCCACCCGTGTCTACAACCCATCGCCCCGCTGGGGCGAGAACCTTATCTTAACATCACCCCGGCCGCTTCCCAACCGGCGATATACTTTCTATAATGTTTGCGAGCACGATGCGTACCAGGTTCTCGCACTTGCGAGAGTTTTCATACACGTTCTACGGGAGACGCACTATGAAGCGATTCGCCGCGGTTTGCATGATTTTCCTTCTGGGCCTTGGGTTCGTTGTTTCCGCCGGCTGCCTGCCTCGGCAGCTTGTCGTCTGGTCGCCCGACGGCGCTCGCGCCGTGGTGATGGATTCCAACTCGACAAGCCTCTGCGACGGCGATGGCAAACTCGCCACGCTAAACATCGGCACAGCCCAGGCCGCGGCCTGGACCGCCGACTCCAAGCACGTGCTCCTGGCTGTGCAAAAGTCCGCCGCCAAGTGGGCTGACATCGCCCCCGTCCTTGACGAGCCCACCAGCCAGGCCGTAATCGCCGCCGCTGACGACCTCGAAAAGGCCATCCTCGCCGCACCCGCCGGCGAGGAACTGACCGACGAACAAGTCCAGGAAATAGCCAAGAAGGTCTTCGAGGGCCGCAACAGCCTCGCCCCGGCCGCGACTGTCTACCTGCGCGACGCCCGCCCCGACGCCATGCGAAAGCGGCTCGGCGACAAGTGGAAGACCATGGAAAAGCTGTCGGTCCCCTACACCCAGCTCGGCCTCCACGACCTCGACGGCATGTCGCTGAAGCCCGGCCAGGTCATCCTCAATTCGCTCAAGGGCATAAACGAACTCCGCCTCGCCCCGAACGGCAAGGCCGTGGCGTACGTCACCGGCTCGGACAAAACGGAAAGCAGCTTCACGCTGTGGCTGGCCCCGACGACCGCCAAGGCCGCACCTCGCGAGTTGGCCGACAGGGTCGCCATCTTCCCCGACTTTTCCGCCGATGGGCAATACGTGGCCTACATCCAGTCAGGCAAGACGTCGCCGTCGGCCCCACTTGGCACGCTGGCCAGACGACAAGTCGCCGACGCCAACGCCACCCTCCTGGCTGAACTGCCCGACGCCCAAGACCTCGCCGCACTCGTCTTCGACAACATGCTGGCCGCAAGGTGCCTCGCCGACGGGCGAATCCTCTTTTCGTCCGCCGATGCGAATCTCCCAGCCGCCGTGGCTGAGATGCGGAAGACCAAGTCGCTCTTCGCCTTCACTCCCGGCGAGCCCGCCAAGGTCGCTCGCGTCGTCCCATGTGACAGCAAAGTCCAACTTCCCGAGGATCTGCTGTTCGATCTCAGCCCGGACCAGAAGCAGGTCAGCGTTGCCGGCGGCAACGGCAGGGTCGCTGTGGTGAGCCTGGCCGACGGGCAGATAACCTGGGTTCTGAATGAAGAAGTCAAAGAAAACAAGCTCCAGATGCTCCCGGCCTGGCGAAAGACGGGCGAACTGTGCTTCGTCATCCCACCAAACAAGGAATTGAACAAGAACGAGGACCGGTGCGAAGTCGCCCTGTGGTCGGCCGGGAAGATCTCCGTGATAAGCAAGGCCTGGCCAGACGCCGTCCTGGAAAACCTGTCCTTCGCCCCCTCGCCCAAAAAACCAACCACCGCACCAGCCACGGGACCGGCTGGCGGGTTCTAAGCGGACATCGCAACTTCGGCCCTGGGTGTCCCGCCCATGAGTCCCACGGGCGTCTCGCCAGTGGTTATTCCGCCCAAAGCAGGGCCGAGACGGCCCTGCGACGCATGGGCAAGATGCCCATGCCACGCCCACCGGACCGGCCTTTTCACTACGCCCGACAGGAGTCGAACCTGCAACCCTCGGTTCCGAAGACCGATGCTCTATCCATTGAGCTACGGGCGCTTAGTGCTGCTATTAAAGTGTGTTACATACAATCTGCGGCTTGCCGAAAAAACGTCTTTTTGATACCATTCCGGGCCATTTTGATACCATTTTCACCGCTTCTTTGATACGGTTTTCCTGGAAGACGATCAACCAACAAAGCCAACAGAACGCCATTATCCCCGCGGCCAGTGCGAGAGTCAACTTCTTTGGGCAACTTCGGGGCGGTGGGAAGACATCTGGTCATCGCTATTTCCACCAGCATTGCCTCCATCGAAAGCAGAATCATTATAGAAGACGAGACGATCGCTCCTGGCCGCCAACAAGGTCAGCCCGCGAGCGGCCGAGGCCTTGATGCGTCATACCAACCCGCGCCTGACCGCCAGCGTCTACACGGATGAGAAGTTTTTGCCATTTGCCCCTGGCGGCGGAGTTGGTGAATGTGCCGGCCATACCCGCAAGGCCTACCAGATGTCGCCGATGGTGAAGCCCTCGGGGAAAGGATCGTCATCGGCCAGGACGTAGCTGCTGAAACCCGTGATCCACGCCCGGCCGCTGATTGTGGGGACGACGGCGGGGTACGGGCCGACCTTGGTCTCTTGGATCAGCTTGCCGGTGAAGATGGTCCCGAGGACGCCCTCGTGGCGGAACGGTCTGTTCAGTTGCAGCTCGCCCTTGGCGTGCAGGGCGGCCATCTTAGCGCACGTACCGGTGCCGCAAGGCGAACGGTCTATCGCGCCGGTCCATGTCGCGGGACGATCCCAATCCAGCGTGCCGGTCGAGACGACTACGGCGTTCTTCATGTCGGCCCCGGCATGCGTGGCCGGCGCGGAGAGCACGGTAATCGTCACGCCTTCGAAGCCGGGCTGGTCGGGATGGACGACGGGAAGCTGCTCCTGAGCGGCGGCCTTGATCATCTCGCCAATCCGCGTTATCTCGCGGCCTTCCTCGGGTGTGAGTTTCAGCCCGAAGGCCGTCGCATCGGCGATGACGTAGAACATGCCGCCGTAAGCCACGTCCACTTTGACCGGGCCCAGATGCGGCACTTCGATAATCTTGTCCAGATGCACCGCGAAAGCGGGCACGTTGCGGAAAGTGACGCCCTTTACCTTCCCGCCCTCACACTCGGCCCGCACGTGAATCAGCCCGGCGGGCGATTCGAGCGTAAGTTCCGTCACCGGCTCGCGCATCGGCACCATGCCGGTTTCCAGCAGGACAGTCGTCACACAGATCGTGTTTGTGCCAGACATACCGGGATACTCGACCTGCTCCATAATGACGAAGCCCGCGTCAGCGTCCGGGTGCGTGGCCGGCAGGATCAGGTTGCAGTTGGCGGCCGGATAGCCCCTTGGCTCGCGGAGCATCCATTTGCGCAGCGAGTCGCAATGATGCTGCAGATACTGCATCTTCTCAAACATGGTCCCGCCAGGCACATCGAGCACGCCGCCGACAATCACGCGCCCCGGCTCGCCGCACGCGTGGGCATCAACTGCCTGTATCATGCGTCCCAAATGCATGGCTTGCTCCCTTACGATAGACATCCGAGCGGCGTTACTTCTTGTGAAACCATAACTCGCCACGTGATTCCGTGGGGGCAAGCCCGCAAATCTCTTGGGTAATTGTGCGGGCCGAAGGCCGGTGGTCCGCTTCACCACGTTGTCTCACACCGAGGTACCTGTTACCGCTTGCCCTCCACATCTTTCTTCTTCAGACCTTCGATGGAGACATCCATCTGCCCGATGGGATGATACTCGCCGGTCTTGTTGTCCTTCTCGTACCCCACCATGCCGTAGACGGCCAACGTGTTGGGGCCCTTCTTTAAGTGCTTTCTTACAGAATCCGTCAGCACGATCTCCACATACTGCGGGTAATGGGCAGTCCATGGATAGGACTTGATCATATTCCCATTCAGATAGATCGTATATCCTCTAGCGGTCAGTATCCTGATGCGATAATAGTCATAGTCAAGGTCGGTCACATTAAAGGTCGTGCGCATCAGGGAAAACTCCCCGTCACCCCAGTCGGAATTGTTCTTAAAGAAGTAGTCAGGGGTCGCCGTCCACATTCTACCATGACCGTGCGCCTTGAAGTCACCCACACCAATCGGAGCGGCTCCACTCTTCCATTTGGCGTCATCAAATCCAGGCATAAACCATTTCTCCATGCCTGCCGGCGGCGTAGCAGTGCGAAAGCGTTCAAAGACGCGCGGATCCAGCTTGTCCTTTTCCGTCAGCGGATCGAATGAGTAATAGTGCCAGACGCGTTCTTTTGGCTCGGGTGTGCCAATAGCCTGCCAGCCGGCGATGTTCTTCTTCAGTTTCGTCAGATCGATAATCCGATTGATCAAATCACTTTCGTCCCACACGGTGACCGAATAGAGGCGATTGATCAACTCCGGACGAAACTCATTGAAGAGGATGTCGGCCAGGCGCTTCTGCTGCTGCGGGCCCAATGTGCCAAGCGCCGGACACAACCCGACGTATCGGTCCTGCACATGTCCGTCCGCGGCTTTGAGGATGCTCAGAACGTTGGGGGTATCCAACGTCCTCAGTCGGCCCGCCTTGACGATCGCCGCGGCAAGGTCTGCCGCGGCTTCAGGCGCGCATTTGCTGCATGCCAGAGCCGCCTGAACGACGTTGTACGCACCCTCTTGAGAACGTCGGTTCTTGCCCACGTCCGGAAGAATCGTGCTTTCCAGGACCGCGCGCACGAGGCCGGCAATGATCACTTTGCCCGCAGGGCTGTCGTTTGTCTTCTGCTGTAACGTCTCGCAGAGCATCGTCCTCATGTTGATGTTCGGGTTGGCGTAATACTCCTTCACGTACATGTCGATGAGCGTCGGCAGGTATTTCTGCAGCAGTGTGTCATCCTTCTGCAGACCCAGCAGTGCCGAGAACGCCGATTCACGCAGCCACCACTCCTCATGCGTTGTCCAGGGCAGGATATGGGGAATGTTCTGCTTGATGGCGTCTACCGGGGCATTGTAGAGCGCGAGCAGCGCCCCATCCGTCACAAACCACGCCTCGTTGGGATCCGCGAGTATGTCCGTAATCCCTTGGATCATGGCAGGCGTATAGTCTTTGGCCTTGATCGCGTTGGGGCCCCATGGGAGCGACCCGCACCACGGCTTGTAGTCGATAATGCCATCCAATCCGGCCCGGCGCAGGCGCGGGTCCGGATCGCGCAGGAGCTTTTCCAATTCGCCGAACTGCTTGTTCATGCGCAGGGCTTTGGCGGCGGCCAGACGGATTATGTAGCGCCAATGGCGCACATCCTTGAGCATGGTGTTGAGCGGAAGCTTTGAGACGTCGGTGGGTCTGAGTTGGGTGGGCAATTCGTTATGCGGAATATAGATCTCTTCTTCATTGCCGTATTTGTAGAAATCCGGGTTGTTCTTGGGCGACAGAAAAGCCCGGTCCGCCTTCGTTCCCCACAGGTTCTCGGGCAGCGTGAAGTCTCTTGCGTACTTGGAACGCGAGGCGCCGGTGATGCGCAGGGTCTTCAGCGGCGCCGTATACGCCAAAGCCAGCGAAACGCCCTCTTCCGTAGGATCCAGAGAAGGGTGGTCCGGAGGGAACCAGAATGCGCCGGACGGCTGGCGATGCAGATCAAAACACCACTCAAAGCGCCGCATCGTCTTATAGTACGTGTCAGGATCGTATTCGAGCGTGAGCGGCCCGACCAGGCTGTGCCAGATGACTTCCCAGTTATACGCCCTGGCCGGCCAACTGGTCAGTGCGGACATGGACAGATATTCCGTGGCCTCCTTGTAGATGGAGACATCGCCCTGTGCGCCGGAGGCGATCTGCATGGCCGCGGCAACTCCCCCGTCTCTTCCGCCCGATCGCAAGATGAACCAGTTGCGAGTGTCCGTAAGAGGGACTGCGCCATGGCCTGCAAAGTGGTAGAAGAACGTCAATGCGCCATGCAGTGTCTTGTCATCTACCTTGACGCCGCACTCCTTGCCCAGCAGCAGCGTCGTCAGCACCTGCGTTCCGGCGGAGTTTATCAAACCGCCGGCGCCCTCATACGCGGGATTAATGCCATAGCCCCAATGCTGCCAGCCCTTGCCCCAATGCTGCCGTCTCTTGGCGTCGTCGCAATAGTACTGCAGGAGCGGCAATACCGACTTGTCGCCGGTGCGCAGGTAGTACTCGCCGCACGCGATGCCGTTATAGCCGTTGTCCCAGGTCATATCGCCTACCCCCTGAACACCATCATCCCAGGTGGTCCTGCCCCACCCATTGGGATCTTTTAGAAACTGGGCAAAGTACTGCTTTACGCGGGGCAGGTATGCATCATCTCCGGTGGAAAGCAAAAACAGACACGCCAAGCCGTTGAGGAACCAGTGTTTCTTCAGTCGGTCCTTACTCGAATAGAACTCGGCCGCCTGTTTGATGATCTTGTTTGATTTCGCGGAGCCCAGCGGGAAGGTCTTGCTGTAGGCGCCCAGCACCGGAATCTTGATGGCGACCTTCCTGGCCTGGCCGTCCTTGCCCGGTGTGACGTCAAAGGCCAGCACGCCGTCCGTGGCCTCGGCCTCGGTCAGCGCCGAGCCCAGCGCCACCAGGGGGTTCTTGCCCTTGAGCAACACGCCGTTGACGCCCACGATGATGTCGCCCTTGTTGAACTTGCCGTCGGCTGGGGTGTTCGGCTGGGTCTTTTCCACGGTAACCGTGACGCCCGGGTAGATACGCGCCTCGATGCCGGTAACCCCGATCGGCCCGAGGTCGTACTCCTGGTTTGGATTGGGGCGCATGCCATAAATCTGGGGTTCCGTGTAGTACTCAGATGGATTCTGGGCGGCTGTGGCCGCAGTGACAAGCGTCATGCTTTGCAGCATGAGGACCATCACCCACAAACCCGCTCTCTGGCCCTTACGTGCGATCTTCCGAGTAGTCATGTCCTGCTCCCTTCCTGGAGGCGAGTTATGTTCTAATCCTTGCGACACCGCCTACTTCTTCTCCATCTTCAGCATGGCTTCGGCGAAGGCTTTGCCGATCTGGGCCATGATCTTGGCGCTACCGAGATAGTGATAGCCGCCGTTGGAGGCGCCCGCGATGATCTTCTGCTCCTCGCGGGTGCAGATCTTATCCATCTGCTTACGGATATATTCCTCGCTGCTGATATTCGCCAAACCTTCCTTGGTGATCCCCTCGATCGCCAGATCAATGGACGCGTGCGGCTCCTTCGCGCGCCGCTCGTACTCGACATTGGCGTACGCCGCCAGCACGTTTTCGCCCTTCTTGAGGTACTTGACCTGCTGGGGCTCCAGGACGATGGGGCGGTAGAACGGCTCGTCTTTCCACCAGATGTAGGTGTTAATCTTGTGGCCGTTCAGGTAGACGTCGAAGCCCTGACGCGCCAGGACGACCAGGCGGCACGATTCGTAGTCCGGCTTGTCGACGTTGAAGGTCGTGCGCATCAGCAGGAACTCGCCGGCGCCCCAGTCGGAGTTGAACTTGACCGCGGCATTGCCGATGGTGTGGTGCTTCCACACGCCCTTGCCGATCGGCGCCTTGCCGCTGGACCATTTGCTGTCATCGAAACCGGGCATATACCACTGTTCCAGGCCGGGCGGCAGCGTCACGTTGCGGAACCGCTTCTTCTCGTCCTTCGGCAGTTGGTCCGCCTTGTTCTGCGGGTCAAACGACAGGAAACGCCATACGCGATCGGCCGGCCGAGGGGCGCCGATCGGCTCCCACCCGGGCCCGGACGTGTCGGGCTTTGCGATGACGCCGTCATTGGTCAGCAGGTACGCGGCCTCGAATCGCCGATTGATCTCGTCCTTCTTGCCCATCAGCGACTCCATGGCGTAATCCCAGTACGGCGCGGTTTGCACGGCCGCGACGTTGCCCTTGAACTCCGGGATGGCCGCCGGCCCCGCCATCGCCGGCCGAAGATTGGCCAGCCCTCCGGTGGCCTTGTCACCGTTCACGCCGATGACGCCGATCACGAACGGCATCTTCGGGGCCGAAAGATCTTTGCGCACGTCGCGGATGAACTGCGCCATCAGTTCAGTGTACTGCTTGTAGCCGTCCGGCCCCTTGTCCCCTTCCGGGTAGATATCGCCGGCACACATATCATTCCATCCCTGGAACCAGACGAACCCGGAGATCTCGTAGCCGGCCTTGGGGTCGTAGTCCGGTACGATGCGTTTGGGGTCGGCCAGCACCTTTTTGACGTGCTCCACCATCAGGCGGTAGTAGAGACCTATCTCGCGATCTTTGTTCCATTTGGGTTTGATCTCATATGCCGTCTTACCGGCGTTGGGTGGACGGAAATCACAGTAGAGGTCCTTGCCGCCCCACGCGGTCTTGATGATGAGGATCGGGCCGTCGTACGCCTTCTCCATGGTGATGCCGAACAGGTACTCCGGGCCGATCTTCCCGCCGTCTTCCTTTGGATTGCTGCGGGAGCCGTACCCGGCCGTAAGCTTGCCGAACCCCTCGCCCAACTCGCCGCTGTCGGGCGAACCGGTCAGATACGAGATCCAGACCTTCTCGCAGACTCGCGGCTTGCCTTCGGGTGAGCGCATGTCCTTGAGCATTGGCGCGGTGTTGGGATCGTCGCCGATGTAGTCGAACGTCTCGACCTTGGCTTGGCCCTCCATATTGGACTGCCCGGCCAGGATGTAGACCTTGAGTGGTTTGGCGGCAGCCATGGCACGGCTGCAACAAAGGGTCGTAAGAATTGCCATAAGAATCGTCGTTTTTCTGCTCATCTCTTTTACCCTTCCTGATCGCGAATCTGGTTTTGCGTAGATCCGTCGGGCCGGGGGGCGGCTCAGCCGGGGGCCGGGGACCGGGGACCGGGGGGCTATTTGATGCGGATCAGCTCCGGATACTCGTTGGAGGCTTCGATTGCACAGATTGTCTCGCGGACGCACTTGGCCTTTTGGAGCATCAGAGCTCTGGGAAAATTCTTTTCGTCTTTTTCGAAGTAGTCGGCGATCCGTTTCAGTTCCGGAATGGTCGACTTTGCGTGGGCGCCGTAGCTGAGCAGGATCTCCATCAGTTTGGGCGTTCGGTCCTGGCTATCCCATGGATTCTGATCGCGCGTGTACTTCACGCACGCATCGATTCCTTCCTTGACCCGATGCTTGGCCAGGATCCGGAGCCCCTCCACGCGGATTCCGTCGGCAAACATAATGCCGCTAGGAGCCGGTTCAATAACAGCCTGGTAAATCGCGGGCAGGAGGGGTTTGATCTCCTCGAAGCTGAGGTTGTTGTAAACACTCGCGTAGGACCCTCGCGCCCGGCCATCCTGATTGCGCAAGCCGGCCCGCACCGCGTCGCCGAGCAGCTTGCGATCGACGCCTTCGAGCGACCTGCTGATCAGGCCGCTTCGCCCGTCAAACAGGGCGAAGCTGAGGTAGCGTTGCTCCATATTGCGAGGGTCTTTCTTAGGATCGCTCTTGGTGAGCCTTGTGAGCATTTCGGGAACGGCTGCTTTAGCTGGTTCCCCAATCCCTGCCAGCGCCTCGGCGGCCAGGACTCGCAGCCAGAGATCGTCGGCACGGAAGGTCTTGAGCAATGCTGATACAGCCACCCCACCGCGCTGCCGCTGCATCTTGATCGCCTGACACGCACCGTATCGAGTATAGAGGTCCGGCCCGTCGAGCAAACCGATCAGTCGGTCCATGACATCGTCCTTGCGGCGTCCCAACGCCATCGCGGCACGCTCCCGGACGACCGGCGACCAACTGCTTAGACGGGCAACGAGTTGCTCCGCGCTGAGCTTGTCATAGGCGCTGTTGCGATCCTTGTTGCTCCAACCCCGGCCGTCGTTGAGGAGGCTTTGTGCGGCGGGCACATCGACTTGCGGGACGGAACTCTTCTGTTTGCCCGTCAGGTAGAGCTTCTTGAGCGGCATGGCGTAGGCCAGCAGATAACCGCCTGTGCAGTCCCAGTCCTTCCCGTACGAGTCTTCTTGCGTCTCGGGAGGTCCCTGGTGCGGGAAGGTCCCATCCCAGCGGCGCGCGAGGTCGAAATACCAAGCGCCGAACTCCTGCATCCAGGCGCCGGTGGCGTTGGGGCCGGACTGAGCCACGCCGGGCAACGACCACAGGATGTTGAAAAAGTTGCCCGTGTGCCCGCAGTCGCGCTCCGGACCATGGGATGCGACGCTCATCCGTGAAAAGTATTCCGCGGCTTCGGCCTCACCCAGCAGGTTGAACATCACCGCGGCTATTCCATTCTTGCCGTTGTCCTCGTGGGTCTCGATCCAGGGAGCATGATCGCCATAGGGGACCGAACCCTTGCCGACGTAGAAGCGAAGCAGCTTCAGGCTGCGCTCGATGGCCAGGCCCAGGACCGGATCCTTCACCCCAGCCTGGCGGGCCAGCACCAGCGACGTGGTCAGCGGCAAGCCCGGGGCATTCATCATTCCGTAGCCGCCCAGTCGCCCGTCGGGCCGCGCGAAGCCGTGACCCCAGGAACCGACCATGCTTTGTCCGTTAGCGGCTTCCAGGGCCAAACGCCGCAGCCCCGGCATAACCGACTGGTCGCCGGTCTGCGTCACATACTCCGAGAACAACATGATGACGTAGCCGTAATACCAGGTCTGCATGCTGTCGGCCGAGTAGCCGGCCGCCCATTGGGCCTCCTTTTTCACCAGCGGAAGGTATTCAGGATTGCCGCTGGCCAGCAGGGCCAGGGCGTTGAGCGAGCGGGTGATCGGATCCTGCTGGTAGCCCGAGGCCCCGACGCGTGCCGCGAGCGCCTTGCAGCCTTGCTCGAGAATGCGCTTCGACTTCGGGCAATCGTAGGGAGCGGTCGCGCTGTACG
>CAZSBS010000142.1:0-1954 GCA_964605095.1 uncultured Planctomycetaceae bacterium
CCTTCGTCTGGCGGGGCGAGCAGTTGTTCGATCCCTACGAGACCGGCCATCCCGCCACGATGGCCCAGTGGCTGGCGTCGATGTACTTCCGGCCGAGCCAGGGGCCGACCGCCATGAGTCGGACGCCGTACCAGCCGCCGGTCAACCGCATGGACCCGATGGCTGAAATCGAGCGGATCAACGCGATGAATCGGGCGAACATGCAGCCGCACATGCCGGGCGTTCCCCAGCCGGTGACGCCTGGCGTGCCGCAGCCGCCGACGTACGGGCCGCAAGTGCCAACCCCCGGCGTACCGAACCCGCACCAGCCGTACCAGCCCCCGGTGCCGGGCCAGCCGCCAAGGTGACAACAAGCATAGAATCCGAAAGGAGCATGACAATGAAACGCTCGCAACTGATCGCCGTTCTCGTAAGTATTGCCGCCCTCGCGGCCCTAGCTTCGCCCGCCCATGCACGCCTCTACATGATGATGCATGGCTCGAACGTCTACCCGGCCGTCGCCACACCTATGCCGCCCATGCCTGCTGGACCAATGATGGCCGCACACATGCCGGGTATGCCGGGCAGGATGCTGACACCCATGTCGGGCGGTTTCCCCGGGCCGCATGTCGGTGTCAACGTGTACCCGGCCGTCACGTCGCCGATGCCGCACCCTGATGGGCCGAACCTGTATCAGTATGTGAGAAGTAATCCGATCACTCGGGTTGATCCTTCAGGTCTGATCAGCTGGAACGAGGTCAAGTATTGCGCCAGCGGCTCATTTCTCCGTGCAGCATGTTGCACGCGAGCATACAAGATCAGCCAGACAATAAGAGACGAGCATCGCAAACGATATGGGGACATGCAAGACAACTGCGTACTGAATGCCATTTATCACTGTGTCTGGCAGTGCAAGATATCCCACAGCATCTGCTGCGGTACTCACAGAGCAAAACGCATTGGAGATTCCCATGAGAAATACGATGGGAATCCCGCCAACAACAAGCGGATGGACCTGCACAACAACGAGATAGGAAGGCAGGTTTCGAAGACAACGAAGGACAGTTGGGGTGACTGCTATCGGGGCTGTGAGGAAAGGGTGAAGGACATGTGGTGGTTTGAGGCATGCGATCTCGATAAGAAGAAGTGGAATGATCATGCGAAGCGCATCATAGGCGACAATGTTCCACAGAACCCAACCGACGGGTGGCAGTAGAGCTTCCGCGTACTTCAGTCAGACGCCATGCGAATCAAGCGACGATCCATCTTCTTGGCAGCAATTGCTGCGTTGGCAGTATGCATCGCGGTGATTACCGTCAGCGTCTTCTTGCCCAAGAATAAGTTTGAGAACGATTCTATGGTGGTCACGTGGCAAGAAGGGATCGGTAAGCCATTGGTTGTGGAGGGCATTGTGCTCTCCCAGGGAATGCCTGTGGTGGGCCGTACCATAGACATTGAGACCGGTTCTGGCGGCAATCCCGTCTCGACCGGAGTGGACGGGACGTTCTCTGTCAATGCTGGAGAATTGGAGTTGGTGGCTTTGAAGGTCGATGGTGCCGGAAGAGTTGACTGGGGCCTTTTCGGAGGCCCCAGTCTGCGCGACGGCGTCAGATTTCGGATTGAACTGAAGTAGCAGTACCTTACTCGCCGGCAACTCGGATTCCGCTTCGCCGCCAGGTGAACGCCACGGCTTTCTGACGGGTAAAGCCCGCGTCAGTCGGCTTCCAGGGCATCTCGAACTCGACGCTGCCTTCCTTCAGCGTCGCAGCCGTGGCCTTCCAGCCGTTATTGCCGCGGGTGGTCACGTCGCCGCCGTTGCGGAGGTTCAGCGTGACGTCCATGGCGTTGTCCATATCCATCCAGGTCTCGTTTGTTGTTGATGCCAGACGGAAACCGGGCGCACTTGACACTGGACGCCTTCATCTTCTTCTTTCCGGCGGATTCGGCATCCTATTCAATTTGCCGAAGCCCTCGT
>CAZSBS010000142.1:2054-12651 GCA_964605095.1 uncultured Planctomycetaceae bacterium
ACGAGCGAACCCATGAGCGTACCGACGTCCAGCACCAGCGTCGGACGCTGCATCTCGTTACCCAGGGCTTTGGCGAAGGCTGACTTGCCTGTACCTGGCACGCCCAATAGCATGATGCCCCGCGGTCGGACTACATCACCCACTGGTCTGGTGGTCAGTGCCCTACGGCAGAATGCTTTGAGGGCGTCAAGTCCGCCGAGGTCGTCGAAGTGCTCACCGCCCCGGTGGAGCTGAAGCAGTCCGCTCTTTTTTAGCATGCCGGCCTTGAGTTCCCAAACGGCTTCGGGCTGGAGCCGACCGTGGCGGACGAGGGAGAGTGCAAAGGCGTTCTCTGCCTCGAACCGTGTCAGACCCGCTGCGGCCTCGAGGAGTCGAGCGAATTCATCGCCCTCAGGAAGCTCACCCTTTTCGGTGGCCACACCCCGGGCGATCTGATCGATCTGCTCACGCCCAGGCAGCTCGTGCTCTATGATCACAAACAGCTTCTCCAGCTCCGGTGGGAGTTGCACGACCGGCGAGAGGATGATGATGAACGTCCTGCTGGCCCGACCGTCTTGGACCTGGTGGGCGAGGGCCTGTACGACCTCGGCCGAGCCGATGAACCGATGGAAGTTCGGGAGAACGAGTATGGCCGAGCCCTTGTCGTCGCTGGGCGCCAGGGCCGCAATGGACTTGATCGCCGCGACGGGATCACTCGCGGACTCGACCGCCTGCCCGCGAACCTGAAGGCCGCGGTCGATGTCCCAGACAGCCAGGGGCCATTCATGCTGGGCGCACAGACGGCCGATCTCGGCCAGAGCGTCCTCGTGCTCGTGCGACTGGACCCACAGGCCGGTGAATGCGGCAGCGATGTGTTCGTGGAGGGAAGAGGAGAGTTTCATAGAGGAGTGTCCTTTCGGAGTTGAGTTGTGGTGGAAACCGGGGTGCTACTGGCCAAGGCAGTGAATCCATGGGGCGAGTCCTGACAGTTGGCCTCGGCCCGATTGGACCATTAGTGTGCAGAACGCGACGTTGTCGCAGGGGCTTCCGTAGGCAAGGTTTATGCGGGTTCTAGGTAGGCGCAAGGCCGATTCCGGGGTATACTTTCAACATGTTGTGCCCCGCCGGGCGGGCAGTGGCGTGGCCGCACAAGTGAGGATCACACACTGAATCTTCTTTGGCGGACATCGTTGGCCATTCGGAGCGGGTGGTTCGGCTCCTACAGGGAGTACATCTTATGTCGCCAGCATCACGTGCTATGGAACTTCTTCGTAAGCAGTATTGGACTGTCCTGGCCCACATGCGGCAGGGCCGCCACCGGCCTCGCGGGTCTGCCTGTGAGTTCACCATGCCCCATTGGCCGTGTAAACTCGAGCAGCTCGAGCCGAGGTTGCTGCTGAGTGCCGTCTCGTTCGCCCCCCAAGTCGCCTATCCCACGGGCAGCTATAGCTGTGGCGTGGTTAACGGGGACTTCAACAACGACGGTATGGCGGACCTGGCGGTTGTCAACGGAGACAGCGCCACCCTCAGCGTTCTCCTTAACAATGGCGATGGTATTTTCGCCGCCAAGACCGATTATGTGACCGGGAGCGTATACAGCAGCGAAGGCCACACCGGCCCCTTTGGCTTGGCCGCTGGCGACCTCAACGGTGATGGGGACTTGGATCTGGTCACCGCCAACGGCACTGCGAACTCCGTGAGCGTGTTGATCAACAACGGCGACGGCACCTTCGCCCAACACGTTGACTATCCGACTGGCGGCGGAGCCGTCGACGTGATCGTCGCGGACTTCAACCTTGACGGCATAATGGACCTGGCCGTTACCACGGACGCCAGCTCCCTCGACCTGCTATTCGGCAACGCCAGCGGCACCTTTTCCCTCCCCGCCCCCGTCGACTATGCGATCACAAATGGCGGCTGGCGCCTGGCGACGGGCGATTTCAACGGCGATGGCTGTCCGGATTTGGTTGTGGCCGATTGTGGCATGTTCGCCCCAGACCAACCGCCCCCCGGCAATACCATCAGCGTGCTCTTGAACAACGGCGACGGGACTTTCGCCGCCACCACCGACTACACGACGGGAAGCGGACCTCTGGGCGTGACCGTCAAGGACTTTAGCGGTGACGGCGTACCGGACCTGGCAGTGGCGAATCGTGGCGGCAACAGCATCAGCATATTCCTGGGAACCGGCATCGGTATCTTCTCCGCAAAGACTGATTATGCGGCAGGAACCGGACCTTATGACCTGACCAGCGGAGACTTCAACAACGACGGCAAACAGGATCTGGCCGTGGCCAACATGTACAGCAACAACATCAGCGTACTGCTGGGAAATGGCGACGGCACCTTTGCCGTGAAAACAGATTTTGCATCGGGAGGACATCCCGCAAGCATCACCGCGGGCGATTTCAACAATGACGGCAAGCTGGACTTGGCATCAGGTAGCGGGGGGGACGACAGCGTGAACGTCTTTCTGAACCGGAGCCAGGCGAATGCTGGCTGGGTCGCCGACGCCCCTGTCCAAACGGCGCGCGATCAGTTTGCCGCCGCGGTCGTCGACAGCAAGATCTGCATCTTCGGTGGAAACGCGTATCCCGGCGGATACAACCTGAAAAGCACCGAGATCTTCGATCCGGCTACGCAGACCTGGTCGTACGGCGCGGACAACGAGCATAACGGGGGCGAAGGCGTGGAAGAGCTGACCGGGGCCGCGATCGACGGCAAGTTCTACGTCTTCGGGGCCTGGGGCGGCATCGGGCCGGGAGGGTACTACGGGAACATCAATTTCTCGGAGATGTACGATCCGGCTACCGATCAGTGGACGTCCCTGGCGCCGAAACCGACTCCTGTCAGCGGTGCGCCATCGGTCGTGTACAACGGGGAGATATACATCTTCGGCGGAGCGTTCGCATGGAATGACGAAGAAGGCGAGACCCACCAGACCGAATACGACGTGGTCGAGGCGTACAATCCCGCTACGGACTCCTGGCGAACCGTGACGAACATGCCGTTCCTGCTGTTTGCCGAGGCCGTCGCCGTGGTGGGCGACAAGGTGTTCGTCATCGGCGGGTTCGACATCTCTCTGGGTCAGACCGTCTCGACCGTGACGGCGTTCGACTTCCAGATCGGCCTATGGACCACCAGCGGGTTTGCCGAGATGCCCATTCCGCGTGGCACCACCTATGGCGCCCCAGCCCCCGTGATCGACGGGAAGATTTATCTCATCGGCGGGTTCACAGGTACCGTCACTGAGGAGGACTTCAAGGCTTGGCCGCTCGACCGGGTCGACATCTACGATCCCACCGCCGACACCTGGACTATGGGGCCGTTTCTGCCAGCGCCACGAGGGGGCAATTGTGAGATGGTGACAATCGGCAATACCATCTACCTCATCAGCGGGCAGGATCCCTACCATACTTCAGATGACGATCCCGCGTACGCGTCGTCCGCCGTCTGGTCATGGCAAGTGCCCGCCAACCCGGCCCCGACCCTCACCAATATCACCAGGGATGTCGCCTCGCCCGGTTCGCTGGCCTTCACGGAAGCGGACTTCGCCGGGGCCTTCAGCAATCCCGCCACAGGGGACCCGCTGCAGGACGTGATGATCACCGCGCTGCCCAGCCACGGCACACTGTCGCTGGACGACGTGCTCGTGACCCAGGGGCAGGTGATCACCGCTTGGGATTTGGGCATGTTGACCTACACGCCGGCCAGCAGCTACGCCGGAACCGATTCCTTCGGCTGGAATGGCTCCGACGGCACGCAGTATGCCATAGAAGACGCCTCGGTATACCTGACCGTCGTTAATGTGGCCTGGAGCACGTATTTTGGCGGGAGCCTGAACGAAGAAGTCGATGGGTTTGCGATCGACGCTGACGGAAACAAGTTGATCGGGGGATGGACTGAATCATCGGATCTTCCCAGCGCCACCAACACGTTTCCCGCCGGCGTGGAGGTTGATGGTTACATAGCCAAGTTCGATTCGAGCAATACGCTGCTCTGGTCCACCTACGTCGGCGGTTCTGACGACGACACCGAGGTCGCATGCGTCGCGGTGGATTCAGCGGGCAACGCATTCATTTCGGGGGTGACCGGAGCCGATGATCTGTCTGGCGCCAAGAACGCGTTGCACAACCCACTGGGTGGAGGTAACGACGCACTCCTGGCCAAGGTCAGCCCATCGGGAACGGTTCTCTGGTCTCTCTACCTGGGCGGCAGCGGAGACGACGGCAAAGACAGCCAGGGCCACAACGACTGCGTGTACGTTGCCGTGGACGCCTCGGGCAATGCCTATGTGACCGGGACCACGCGATCGAGCGACTTCGCCGGCGCAAGCGGATCATATAGCGGCGGCACGGACTGCTTTGTCGCCAAGGTCAGTTCGGACGGGCTCTTGCAGTGGGCGAGCTACTTCGGCGGCAGCGGCGACGACCAGGTGGGCGGCATTGTCGTAAACTCCGCGGGCCGGGCGGTGATTGCCGGAGTTACTTCCAGCGCCGGCCTTGCCGCCGCCACCAACGCCTACAGCGGCGGAGCCACCGATGCCTTTGTGGCCGAATTCGATGCATCCGGGGCTGTTCAGTGGGTCACGTACCTGGGCGGCAGTGGGGATGACGGTGGAGATCTGGGAGGCTTGCCGGCCGGGGTGGCGTTGGATTCGGATGGCACGGTGGTCATGACCGGGTTCACCTATTCGACCGATCTTGCCGAGGCCCTGAATACATACAGCGGAGACGGCGATGGATTCGTCAGCAAGATCAACGCCTCGGGCAATATCCTCTGGTCCGTCTACCTGAGCGGAAGCGCTAGCGGGTTGACTGGGGGCGTCGATGTGGCGGTCGATAGGAGGCACAATGTTTTCGTCGTGGGCGCCACCGGATTCACAACCATAGAGGATTCGGGCGTGGATGGCCTGGTTGCAAAGATCAGTCCCGCGGGCGTGCTGGATTGGATGGTCAATGTGGGCGGCAGTGCGAACGATTTAGCGCTGTCGGTTGCCCTCGATTCTGCGGGCCACGTGTGGATCGGCGGCGGGACCTGGTCGAGCGATTTCCCTGCGGCCAACAACACAGCCCCGGGCGGCGACCCGAGCCACACGGATGAGCCCTACAATGGCTACTTGGCCGAGCTGGATACGCCAAACTTTGTGGCCGGCGACACGAACCTCGATGGAGTAGTGGACGCTGCGGACTTCATCGCGATGAAGCGGAACTTTGGGACGGGGACGGGCGCGACTTGGGGACAGGGCGATCTCGACGGCGACGGGGATGTGGACTTTGGTGATCTTCAGGCGATGATGAGGCAGTTCGGATCCTTCTGCGGGATTCCTCCGACCTTCGCTACCGACCTGCCCGACCAGTGGGTCCTGACGCCCGGCAGCAGGGGGCTCACGATCGGCATCGACGGCTACGACGCCGACAGCGACGCGCTGACGATCTCAGCCAGTTGCGACAACCCACTGATCCACGTCTCCGTGCCGTACGACCAGGGGGTTGCGACGAAGCTGGCGGTGCTTCACTTCACGGGCAGTGACGGCATCACGCCGATTGGCGACATCACGATCCAACTTCTCCAGGGGCACGCCAACGAGTCTCTCGCGGTCGTGCAGAGGTTCATCACCCTGGCGACCACCGGCTACGACTCCGAGGGCACCGTGGACCCTACGGCCGACCCGTTCTACACGGACGTGCTGGTTCACCGGGTGATCGACGATTTCATGATCCAGTCCGGCGATGCGGCCAACGGTGACGGCACGGGCGGCAGCCCGCTGGGCGAGTTCAACGACTCGTTCGACCCGGCCCTGGGCTTCCAGGGCATCGGCATCCTGGCTGCGGCCAATTCCGGGGCCAACACCAATGACTGCCAGTTCTTCATCACCGAGGACCCGACTACCTGGCTGAACGGCGCGCACATGATCTTCGGCCAGGTCATCAGCGGATGGGACGTCCTCCAGCAGATCAGCGAGGTCAGCGTTGACTCCAGCAGCAAGCCCCATAGCAACATCCTCCTGGCCCGCGTGGACATAAGGGACAGCCAGCAGGACGGCTCGGTGGAATTCACAGCCGACGCGGGCTTTACCGGTTCGGCCGACGTAACGATCACGCTGACCGACCCGGACGGCAACCGCGTCCAGAAGGTGATTACTCTCACCGCGTCGGCGGACCTCGGCCAACGGCCGGTGCCCAGCTTCGACACCAACAGCATCGTCGTGCCGCCTGGCGCCAGCAGCCAGGTCACCGCGACGTTCGTGGATGACAATGGCGCGGCGATAAAGAGCTGGATCGAGGCCGACGTGCCTGGCTTGGTCGGCTCGGTGGTGACGTATGATTCCAACACCGGCGTGGTCTCGATCAACATCCCGGCGGACTTCGACCTGCCGTCGTTCACCGTGACAGTCTACGCCGAAGAGGCCGGCGACTACGCGAACCTCGACGCGAGCAAGGACACGCTCTTTGTCAACATCGCCGGCGATCGGCCGGTAATCTCCGACGTGCCCACCCTCGCCGCTTTAGCGCCAGGGCAGATCTGGCAGGCTGTGCCCACGCTGACCGACGACACCCCGCGGGACATCATCTTCACGGCCCAGTCCGGCAGCCCCGACGTGACCGTCTCGGTCGACCCCGATACCAACCAAGTGACCGTCCAGGCCGGGGCGGGGGCGTCCGGGCTGTACGCGGTGACGCTCTCGGCTGTCGAGGCCGGGTTCAACGGCGACCTCGCCCCGGCGACGAAGACCATGTGGGTCGTCGTCCAGAATGCCGGCGACCCGGCCGTGATTGGTATGATCGACCTAGCCGACGCCGGCCAGACCATGGGCTCGACGCTGGACAACAACATTCTTTACGTGGCCCGCGGCGATGCGGGCCTGGCAGTGTACGACGTCTCCGATCCGTCGGTGCCCGTACTGCTGGACTCCCTCAACCTTGGCGGCCAGGCCTGGGACGTGCAGATCCAGCATGCCGTACGTTCCAGCACTGGCCTGGACTCTGTTATCGCTTACGTGGCGATGGTAGACAGTGGCACGGCCGTGGTGGACGTGACCGATCCCGGCAACATCCAGTTGATCGACACCCTGGGCACCGGTGCCGCCGCCATCAGCGTTCGCGTCATGGGCAACCTGCTCCTGCAATCAGACTGGACCTACGGGCTGGTGGTCTGGGACATCACCGACCCGGACAACATCCAGTGGGCCCAGACCGTCCAGGAGGTCATCCCCGCATCGGGCGGGTACGCGGCCTACGACCTGGCCTACACGGTCGCCAGCGACGTGGTCGGCGACAAGGCGTACATAGTGGACGCCAACGGCGCGGTGTTCATCGTGAGCATCACTTCGTCGACGACCTACTCCGTGGACTCCTACTACGTCACCAACGGCACGCCGTGGGACGTGGCGGTTCAAGGCAACGTGGCGTACATCCTCGACGAGTTCCAGGGGCTCATTGCCCTCGACGTGTCGGCACCGGCGGCGCCCGCGAAGATCTCGTCGCTGGCCATATCCGAGATGGACTGGTCGAATCTGGCCGTCTCCGGCACGACGGCCGTGCTGAGCACGCCCACCGGCTTCCAGTTCGTGGACATTTCCGACCCTGCCAACATGCAGGTGACGTACACCTTCGACACTTTCACGTGGGGAGGCCAGCCGGCCATCGAAGGCACGACCGTGGCCTTGCCGCTGCAAACGGCCGGGGTCGCCCTGGTTTCCCTGGCCGCTCCGATGGCCTGCGAGCCGTCGCACAGCGAGGCCACGGGCTTGGACCGACCGTCGCAGGCAATGCCGAGCACCTTGGCCGACGTCATGGCTGCCGTCCTGGCCGGTGCGAGCCGGCTCGACACGCAGCCGGGGACCGCCATTGACGTCAAACCGACGCCGGCCGACGACATGGACGACATCACGTTTAAGCCCAGTCTCAGCCTCGCGGCTACGCCGGCCGCATTGCTGGCAGGCACGGGCCGCGCGGGTCAGACGGTTGCGGATGTTCTCCAACTGGCCCAGCCGTGGGCGTCCGAAGCTTCAGCCGGGCGTGAGTTGCACGGCGAACCGTTGCTGACCAGCTTGAACATCGACATCACGGCCAAGCTCCGCAAGAACCGGCTGGATCCCGTCGGGCTGGACGTGCTGACGATGAAGCGGTAGCGGGCAATTGATGCCTGTAACGCAATAGCGTCAGTGCTATGGGTCCTGATCGACCGCGGGGTCTGGTTCGCGTCGGTACCTGAGGGTCTCGTACTGTTCAGGCAGCATGCGGACTCGACACTGGCTGCCACGCCCATCCTTGGGCCGACGTGCGACAGCCTCCCGCAGCTTGTCGTTCTCGATTGCGAGCGGCATGGCGAGCCCTCCGACCATGGCTGTGAGGTCGTCATCGAGGTAGTAGCCCCATGACTTCCCGCATGAGCAGTGCCGGACCTTGCGCATCTGCACCTTCTTCACGTCCAGACATTTGGGACAGTAGATCAGCTTCATCGCGTCTCCTCGGGGCAGCAGCAGCTTCTGTCTGCGAATTACACCAGCGGGAGTTTTGATGGCTGCCAGGAGAAGATCATCCCGTCATGGTTGGCATTCGGCAAGTCTGCTTCTGCTCACTGTCACGCCTGTTCAAGGTCCTGCGTCTGTCCCATCATCGAATGATAAGCCTCTGCTGTGGGTTGTTCCGACAGCTTCGGGCCCAACGTCTGTTCCAGGAACCTGCTGGCGGCCTGGCAACTTGTGCCGGCATAGCCCTTGGTCTCCAGGCGGGTCTGGCCGGTCGGTGAGATTATGATCTCGATGGTCTTCATGCTTGACCTCCAGTCTGGATGGTCAGCTTGATCGAGCCATCGGGCAATGCTTGTTCAGTTACGCTGGCTCCGGCACGCCTGGCTTCCAATTTTGCTTTCTCCACTGCGTAGGCCTGGAGTAGGCGGTCGAGTTGGGACTGCTCACCCCAGGCACCGTTGTAATTGTCGTAGTGCATCTGGCGGGCGTCGGTGTCGATGACCACGGGATACTGCCAGCCAGGTAGCCTGACGATCCAGCCGCGGGCCTTCTTGGTGAATATCATGGCCTCGCCCTCTACGGGTTGCTCCAGGCCCAGCCGCTGACACGCAGAGGCCAGGGCCACAGGATCTTTGATTTCAACTTGTATTGTCACGAGGTGGCTCATAGGCCTTGTTCTCCTTCGCGGTAAAAGAATGCCCGCCCGGGATTTTGGCGGTCGTCGACGTCACAGTGATGATCTCGACCTGCCCATAAGGGCTATCCCGGGCGGGCGTGATTCAATGATGGGCTTTGTTCTTGCGTATTCACGGCAGGTCAACCAGCCCATCGTCGGCAACATTGAGTCCTGCCGCGCGGGCTCGAATGATCGCTTCCTCATCGTCGATCATGCCAAGCTCATCCAAGGCCTGCACAACCGGGCGGCCTTCTACTGTGAAGACAGCCCAGCCCTGTTCCTCAGCCTGCTGAGCCGTGATGGGCAGACCCTCTCTGTGCCAGAAGGCATGGAAAGTCAGCGTCATGGTCATTGGCTCCTTTGGTTGGATGCGGGAGTTTAGAGTTTGAACGTACTGCCCACCGATGGATGGCGGTGGACCTCGTCCTGGAGCTTGTTCCGCAACCAGAACTCGATCTGGTCCAGTGTCTCGGCCGACACGCGGGAAATCCCCACCTGCGGCCGATGCGATTCGAACTGGGCCAGGATGAATCTGCGGGTTTCGGCGCGGTTGATAAGGCAGGCGGGTCGTACTTGGCGGCTCATGGATCACCTCCGGCCGTCTTATGCGGGGGGAACATGATGTCCTGGGGCGGGCTGGGCAGAAGTCCACAGAGGAACTGGATCGTGTCGGCCCCGCTGAGTTCCATATCCGGGGACCAGCATTTGCGATCACCATCCCAGTACAGCCAGCGATAGATCCCGGCCAGGATGGACTTTGCCTCGGCATTAGTCAGGCAGTCCATGAAGGCAATACCGGATGGAACGTCGGGTTGACTCTCCGCGGCAGGCACAGAGGCATGTTCTACCTGATTCGCTGAGCCTGCCAATTTCGCCGGTTTCCAAAGAGCCTCGACAAACGCATCGCCCCGTTCATCATGGTCCAGCCCAGGATCATCAGCGCCGTCGGTATCGTAGTCTCGGATGGCCATGATAACCTTGCATCCGACGGGGAACTGGACATCCTGGACCACGCCACCATGCACTGTTACGACGATGGGTTTCCGGGTGGTCATGTCGCTCCACCTCCTCCGCCTGCTTTCACGGAGACAGGCAATTCGCATGTAAGCTCACCGGCCAGGATGTTCAGTGTGGTGTCGGCATCCACAGGCATACCCCGCAAGTACTTGGTGAACTGCCCCACAGCAAGCCCCGCAGCGATGTTCGACGTGTAGATCGTGCTCTTGGCAGTGCAGGCTCCAGCATGGGCCTGTTCCGGGGCGAAGAGCGTTGTGGGGTAATGGCGTCGGCTTGGTTCATCACCCGCGGCCAGGATCCGTATGACCTCGGCGCTCATGCGGGTGTCGATGAACAACCTGACGCGGTCCTTCACGGCCTCCCAGATGAACGAGCGGGCAGATATCGAATCCACGCAGCAGAAGAGCACGTCGCCGATGGTCATGCTGCGGCGGAAGCGTTGCGGCTGA
>CAZSBS010000143.1:0-8177 GCA_964605095.1 uncultured Planctomycetaceae bacterium
GGAGGGCTGGGGCGACTGGTGGGCGCTGATGCTCACCATGACGCCCACCGACACCAGAATGGAGGCCTATCCGCTCGCCGCCTACGCCATGGGCCATCCCCCGGACGGGCCAGGGCTGAGGCGGTACCCATACAGCTTCGACATGTCGGTCAACCCGCTGACCTACGGCGACTACGCCAGCAATCCCGAGGTCCACGCCGCCGGCGAGATCTGGTGCTCTGCACTGTGGGACATGACCTGGCTGCTGATCGACAAGTACGGCTTCAGCGAGAACTTCGCCGCCGGCTACGACCCCGCCGCACCGGGCCAAAACGCCGGAAACATCCTGGCGCTCAAGCTTGTCGAGGACTCGCTCAAGCTCATGCCCGCCAACCCGTCCTTCCTCGACGGGCGCAGCGCGATGCTCCAGGCCGACCTGGTCCTCACCGGCGGCGCCAACAGCAACATCATCTGGGCCGCCTTCGCCCGCCGGGGCATGGGCCTCAGCGCCAGCGACGATGGAAGCGCCAACTCCACATACGTGACCGAGGCGTTCGACACGCCAAGCAATTACCCCGTGGTCGTTTCTTCCACCCCCGACGGCCCGGCCGGGACGCCGATCAGCCGGATCACGCTGCATTTCAACAAGGCCATCGACCCGGCCAGTTTCAACGTAGTCCACGACGTGGCGAGCTTCACCGGGCCGGGCGGAATAAACCTCAAGCACGCCATCACCGGCGCGGCCTGGGACGATCCCCAGACATTGCGGATAACCTTCGCGACGCAGACGACGCCGGGGCCATACGCGATAACCATAGGCCCGGGGATACTCTCGGCCGGCGACGGCATGCCCATGGACCAGGACCGCGACGGCGTGCCCGGCGAGGCGCTCGACGACCGCTACACGGCGGCCTTCGACGGCGTGTTGGTTCTGTACTCAGCCGACATGAGCACCGACCCCGGCTGGGCGCTCGACGGCGGCGAGGCGCCGAATCAATGGCTCTACGGCGTCCCGGCCGGGCTAAGCGGCGACCCATCTTCCGGCCACACGGGCGACAGCGTGATCGGTTACAACCTCCAGGGCAATTACCCCGACGAGATGGGCGAGGCGCAGTACGCGACCACGCCGGCTTTCAGCACCATCGGATACAACGACGTCACGGTGAGCTTCTGGCAGTGGCTGGGCGTCGAAGCGTCCATTTACGATCACGCGGGCATCGAGGTATGGGACGGCACGGCCTGGTCGGCCGTGTGGGATTACACCGGCCCGAACGTCTCGCCGGCGTCGTGGTCATACGCCCAGTACGTCCTGCCCGCCTCGGCCAACGACCAGCCGGAGGTGATGATCCGTTGGGCGATGGGCACCAGCGACAAGTACGTGAATTACTGCGGCTGGAACATCGACGACGTCCTGGTATGGGGCACGGCGGCGGGTTCGGACATCGTCGGGCCCAAAGCGACCGCCGATGTGCCGGCGACACTGACGGGCGCGCAGTCGCACGTCGAGTTCCACTTCGACGAGATGATGGACACAAGCAGCTTCAGCCCTGCCGACGACGTGGTCAGCTTTACCGGTCCCGTCGGCGACCTCAAGGGCCGGATCACCGGCTATGACTGGCTTGACGGCCAGACGCTCGATGTGCGGTTCAACACCCAGGCCGAGTTGGGGTCTTACACGATGGTGATCGGCCCGAATATCACCGACAACGGACCTGGCTACAACCCCATGGACCAGGACCGCGACGGAATTAACGGCGAGGCCGACGACGACCGCTGCGGCGTCTCCTTCACGATTGTCGCGGGTCCGCCGGTGCTTTACTCGGCCGACATGAGCGTCGACCCTGGCTGGGCCTTCGATACGGGAACGGGGGGATACAGTTGGGAATATGGCGTGCCGGCCGGCGCTGGTGGCGACCCCACGGCCGGCCACACCGGCGACAACGTCGTCGGCTACAACCTCCAAGGACAATACCCGGTCTCCATGTCCACCAGCCAGTACGCGACCACCCCGGCGTTCAGCACCGTCGGCTACAACGGCTTGACGCTGGAGTTCTGGGTTTGGCTAAGCGTGGAAGACGCCAAGTACGACCATGCGAACATCCAGGTCTGGAACGGCTCGTCCTGGCTCACGCTCTGGAGCCACACCGGCGCGACCCTCGTGACCAGGAACAGCTTTACCTACCGCAGATTTTTCCTGCCGGAATCGGTGAGCAACCAGCCGGAAGTCAAGATACGCTGGGGAATGGGCCCGACCGACAGCGCAGTGTCCTATTGCGGCTGGAACATCGACGACGTCCTGGTAACCGGGACCCCCACCGGGGATCCGGCCGTCGTCGGACGCTACATCTTCTACAACAATAGCGTATTCGACGGCAACAATCCCACTGCCGGCGCCGGCGACGACGGCGCCATCGCCCCGCCGCCGTCGCTTTACGACCCGGCCGAAATTGACAAGCAACTCGGCAAGCAGGCCCTGCTGCCCGGCCAGACGGCCTCGCTGATTAACTATACCAACTACAGCCGGGGCATTAACGGCATCATGGTGGACATCGTCGGTCTGGCGGGCCGGGCTGTCACGGCCGCGGATTTCGCATTCAAGGTTGGCAACTCCAGCGACACGAGCCAGTGGTCCTTGGCACCGGCGCCGCTGAGCGTGACCGTTCGCCGAGGCGCGGGCGCCGACGGCAGCGACCGCGTGACGATCATCTGGGCCGATGAGGACCCGCTGACGAACCAGCGAGAGCCGGGAGCGATCTCGAACCAGTGGCTGCAGGTCGTTGTGCTCTCGGACGCAAGCGGCGGCTCGCTCGGCCTGGCCCGCGACGACGTGTTCTACTTCGGCAACGCCATCGGCGAGACCGGCAACAGCACCTCCGACGCGAAAGTCGATGCGAAGTACATCCAGGCCGTGAGGAATCGACAGGCCCGTAATGACGGGCGTGGATATGGATACCAGTACGGTCTTCGACGGCAACAAGCGAGGGACGATTCCCACCTGGCCTCGAACCCGGCGACGATCTACGACGCTTACGACTTCGACCGCGACGGCCTGGTCAATTCCGCAAGCGCCGACGAGATCATAGCATCCAGCAACCGGACGAATCCCCATACGGCGCTGAAGCTCATAACCGCACCGGCGGCGGATGACGGCGGAGATGGCCAGACCCAGCCCCAGTTCATCATCGGCGATGCAACGATGGATGGCCGGGTGAACATGGCGGACCTGATCGTCCTCATGGCCAACTTAGGCGCCACAGGCACAAAGTGGGCGCAGGGCGACTTCGACGGCAACGGCGTCGTCGACACCGGCGACTACCTCGCACTCAAGGCCAACTTCGGCAAATCAGCCCCGCCAGTGCCCTCGTCGCCCGCCACGGCCCCGCCGACCGCCGGCACAACAGTCCCGGCCGGGACCGCACAGGCAGCAACCCAACTCGCGCCGCCGTCCAGCGAGCCGGATCCCCAGACCGGCGAGCCGCTGGCAACTGCCGACGCCGGGACCGACGACGCAGGACCAGCCGCTGTGACAAACCTCGATCTGCTCGCCCAGGCCGCCGCCGTGACGGCAAGTGGCACGGGCAGCCCAGCCCGTGAGCCTGCCTTCCATAGCTTCAGCGAAGGCAAGTGGCATGGCTTCGTACCCAGCCCCGGAAGTTGGGGGGCGAAATCTGCGGTGCCATGCTTCCGCTCGCTTCTCGCGGAAGCATGTTCCCGGTGGGCAGTTGGCGGCAGAAGCTCAGGCCTCCAGCAAGGCTTGTTGGAACATGCTTCCGCAAACAGACGCGGAAGCATGGCACCCCGAATACCACCCCCACCTTCTGGGGCGGGGTACTTAGCCATAAGTAGCCCGGGCATCCTGCCCGTTACGGGCGTGGCCGAGAGCCAGCTCGTGGACCCATTGCTGCCGAAGTTGCAGGCGGTTTCCTGGAAACACGACTTGCAGCGTGCAAGGATACTGAATCAGAAGCCCTAAACGAATGTTGAAACGCCCAGCCCATCTCGTCGCCTTCGCCACACTGGGCTCGATGTGGACGCTGGCACTTGGCGGCCTGGCCCTGCTCGTCCGCCACCGGCTCGCGAGGACTACAAAGGCCTTAGTACCTCGCCCCGGAAGTTGGGGGGCGAAATCTGCGGTGCCATGCTTCCGCTCGCTTCTCGCGGAAGCATGGCACCGCCAAGGCGCCGTTTTCGGCCCCTCATTTCCGGGGCGGGGTACTTAGAAAACGCGGCCGACCTGTCTTCCCCCTTCAACCCTCCAGGTTGCGAGGTTCGATCTCCGGGCCGTTCGGTAACGTGCCCTGTTCACGGGCCGGGCGGCACTGGAACCAGTCGATGGTTGAGCCGATTGCCAGCATGCCGCTGGCGGCGAGGCTCAGCCACAGGCCAGCGGGAATGTCCACGCCCCCGACTGCGAAAAAGGCGAAGTAGGCCAGGCAGCTTGCCCCCAGAGCAAACTGGGCCGCCGCGGCCTTGCGGGGCAGGCGGCTTCGCACCATCGCGACGATTGCGAGCACCAGCGACACGACCATCACGGCCGTCACGGCATGAATCACAGGCATCTCCGATGCGAAGCGGCTGAAGCCGGGACTCCCTGGGATATAGAAGAGGAGTGTCATCCACCCCAGGCCGATGGTCACCACGGACAGGCAGATCGCGCAGACGCCCACGGCCAGGAACTTGCCGACGCCCGCTACGCCCTCCACTTGCGGCACGGCGCGAAAGGCCAGTAGCGGCAGCAGCAGGATGGCCGCGGTGAACGGCAGACAGAACGAAAACGGCAGTGTCCAAAGATTATCGACAGATTCGATACACCACTCAATGGGAACGATGTCCATCACATGTTCCATGAAGAAGCTCACGCACAGCCCGGCCGCGCCAGCGAGGCTGACAATGCGTCCCCAATGAAGCCGGCCGGGCCGCATTGGGTGGGAATCAGGTTCGGTCATTGTCTGTCCCTTTCCGGCAATTCTGAGCGTTTAGCATATACGGGCAATGGTTTGCCGATACAATAGCAGTTGTGCATCAGCACAGCACGTTCTTGGCGACCTTGTCTTGAGCCCCGTTCACGGTGCTAAGGCATTTCGCTAGACTCGTGGTGCGCGTTCACGTTGCGGCAACGAATAACGAGAGGTTTGTCCATGCTGGAAAACATCGACCTGTCTCGCAAGATCGGCAAGGAAGAGTACAAGAAGGGCATCGACGGCCTTCGACTGAAGCTGGCGGCCCTTCAGCGGCGCGTCACGGAGTTGAAGATCCCCGTCGTCCTGGTCTTCGAGGGGCTCAGCGCGGCCGGGAAGGGCACGCTGATAAACGAGCTGATCCTTCCGATGGACCCGCGCGGCTTCCAGGTGGTCAGCAGCGGCGCGCCGAACGAGGAGGAGCGGCTTCGCCCGTTTTTGTGGCGATACTGGACGCGGACGCCGGCGGGCGGTAGGCAGGCGATCTTCGACAGGTCATGGTATCGGCGAGTGCTGACGGATCGTGTCGGCGGCGAGATCAAACCCGAGGAGGTCCGTCAGGCGTTCGAGGACATCCGCAACTTTGAGCGGACGCTGGCGGACGATGGCAATGTGATAGTCAAGCTCTGGCTGCACATATCCAAGAAGGAGCAGGCCAGGCGCTTCGCCAAGCTCCGCAAGAGCCCCGCGACGGCCTGGCGGGTAACCAAGGACGACCTCAAGGCTCATAAGCAGTATGACAAGTACCTGGCCGCCGTCGAGGAAATGCTGGCCGAGACGGACACCGACCACGCGCCCTGGACCGTCGTCGAGAGCACCGACCGGCGGTTCGCGGCGATGAAGATCTTCAGCGCCGTCATCCAGGCGATGGAGCACAAGATCGCCGAGGTCGAGCAGCGTCAGGGCCAGCCGGCCCCGCAGGCGCGGGAGGCCGTCGAGCTGCCGGCGGAGTTGAGTTCATCCATCCTCGACGGCGTGGACCTGACGCTTTCGATGACCGCCAACGAGTACGCCATGCGGCTCAAGAAAGCCCAGGCGCAGCTTCGCCAGTTCGAGCACGAGATATACATCCGCAGGATGCCGGTGGTGATCGTATACCAGGGCTGGGACGCGGCGGGCAAGGGCGGCAACATCCGCAGGCTGGTTCAGAACCTCGATCCTCGCGGCTACGAGGTGGTGCCGATCGGGGCGCCCAACGACATCGAGAAGGCCCACCATTACCTCTGGCGGTTCTGGACGCAGATGCCCAAGGCCGGGCACATCACGATCTTCGACCGGAGTTGGTACGGGCGGGTGATGGTCGAGCGGGTGGAGGGTTTCTGCACCGAGGGCCAGTGGAAGCGGGCCTACCGCGAGATCAACGAGATGGAGCAGCACATGACGCACTTCGGGACTGTGCTGCTGAAGTTCTGGCTGGAGATCGGCAAGGACGAGCAGTTGCGCCGCTTCGAAGACCGCAAGGCCACGCTCTACAAGCAGTGGAAGATCACGCCGGAGGACTGGCGCAACCGCGAGAGGTGGGATGCCTACAAGCAGGCCATCGAGGAGATGCTCTTCCGCACCTCGACCCCGCAGGCGCCGTGGACGATCGTCGAGTCCAACTGCAAGTGGCACGCCCGCGTGAAGGTGCTGGAGACCGTCTGCAAGACCATCGCGGCAAAATTGAAGGGGTAGCGACGCGGTTTAGAATCCTGCTCCCATGCGAGCCTGAAAGGCTCAAACAGCCTAGCCCAGGGCAGAGCGAAGCGCCGCCCTGGGCTGAAGAAGGTGGGACAGGATTCACATCAATTCTGATCACTATGCAACTGGCGGATCCGTCAGCGTCTCGGCCGACTCGGACGGCGGAGGCTCGCACGGGACATAGTGCCCCAGCGGCCAATCCAGCGTGTCAGCCAATGGCGACGCGAAGCTCACTTGTGTTTCCTCGGCGTCTGGGTCATCACTTTCGTCGGCGTCCGGGACCAGGGCCTCGGTGATCGCTTCTTCCGCTTGCGGCGCCGTCTGAGGCGGGGCGGCTTCCTGCGCCTCGCGCGCCGCCCGCGCCTGGGCAGCTTCTTCCGCTTGTCGAGCGGCTTCTTCGGCGGCTCGCCTCGCAGCTTCCTCCGCGGCTTGCGCGGCTTGCTTGGCGGCGAGGGCTTCTGCGCGGGCGAAGTGCTCGCTCAGCAGGGCAGTCATGGCGTCGAAGGTTCCGGCTGCGCGGAGCCGGCGCCAGTAATCGCCGAGCTCGGCGAAGATCCGCTCGCGGTCGCTGCCGCGCGAGGCATGGAGGTGTTCTATGCCCGCCTGGAGCCTTTTTACCGACGACACAGACTTGGCCTTTCCGAACCATGCCTCAGCCCGTTTGCTCTCGTCGGCCAGGAAGTCCGGCAGCAGTTGCAGCCAGACATCGCAGTCGTGCAGGTCGCCGAGCAGGTCCTGGAGTTTCTTCATGGCTGAGAGGGATGCGTCCAGATCGCCCTCGTAGGCGGGCCGGAAAAGTTCCATCGTGTAGCGCAGGCGTTTAGCGGCGATTCGCATCCGGTGGTGCCGGTCGGCGTCGGCGGGGTTGGACAGGCATGCCTCGTGCGCCAGCAGCTCACCGAGGTGTTTGACGATTCTTCGCCGGGCGGTGTCGAACACGAAGGGCGTTTGCATGGTCGCGCCGTCGGGCGGCAGAGCCTCGGCCATGGCGTCGGCCTGCCTGCGGATAGTCTTGAGCGCGCCAGACCGGCCGAGATTCCGGGCCGCCTTCAGGATCTTTGGCTGGAGATCCCGCCGATGCTGTTGGAGGCGGATAAGCACGCGGCGTATGCCCGGGCGAAGGGTGCGATCGGGCGTCTGCTTGAGTGCCTGCCGGATGAACTCGATCTGCACGTCCTTGTCGCGCGCATCGCCCAGGCGGCGAAGGGCCTTGCCGACATCGTCCTGCCAGCGCCGGAATTTCTTGTTGCCCAGCAGCGGGCCGAAGGCCCGTATCCCGGCCGTGAGGCGGCGCGCGGCGACGCGGGCCTGGTGTATGACCTCTATCTGGACTTCCTGTCCCACCCGCTTGATCTGCCGCGCCAGCCGCCGCGCCTGTTTCCGCAGGCACTGGGCCGCCAGCATCCGGTAGCCGTCGTCCACAGGTTTCATGCCAAAGTGCCTCTTGGTCCGGACCGCACCGTCGTGAGCAGATCACCCGCCGGTCCATGAATCATAGTACCACAGGTGGCAGTGTAGTGCCAAACAGAGGCTTCAGGGGATTGGCCACCGGCTACCGGC